>JAUHZT010000165.1 GCA_030425905.1 Gammaproteobacteria bacterium | reverse complement strand
AACCCAGGTGACCGAAGAGATAGTACGCGGCAACTGGGTGGTTAAAGCATTCAGTGGCTACGATTACGAAAAGCGACGCCTTGATGAGGTCGACGAGCGCAACCGGCGGCAGAATCTCAAACTGATTCGGGTTCGTTCATTAGGGGTTGCCGTTACCCAGGTCATATTCGGTATTGGCGTTGCGGCGGTTATCTATGCGGCGAGCCGCGAGTCGCACCAGGGCGACCTGAGCCCGGGGCAGTTTATCTCTTTCTTCAGTGCCATGATGCTGATGCTGCAGCCGGTGCGGCGCATTACAAACATCAATGCGACGCTGCAACGCGGTGTTGCGGGTGCTGAAAGTCTGTTCAAGGTAATGGACGAAGACGACGAGCAAGACACAGGCAGCGTCGAAGCCGGACGGCTGCGCGGTGACGTGGAGTTTCGCGATGTCGTGTTCGCCTACAACGAAACGAATGGCGACGTGCTCAAGAATGTTTCGGTGCGGGTTAAAGCGGGCGAGACGCTGGCGGTCGTGGGGCATTCGGGCAGCGGTAAATCAACCCTGGCGAGTTTGTTGCCGCGCTTTTACGATGTGGACGGCGGCGAGATTCTGATCGACGGCGTGTCCATCAAGGAATACACATTGGCCAGCCTGAGAGAAAATATCAGCCTGGTAAGCCAGGACGTGGTGTTGTTCAACGATACGATCGCAAACAACCTGGCGTACGGGCAGCTTAACGAGCGCTCGCGCGAGGAGATCGAGCAAGCGGCCGAAGCGGCGCACGTCCTCGACTTTGCAAAGAGCCTGCCAGATGGTCTTGAGACCATGATAGGCGACCGCGGTGTACTGTTGTCGGGCGGTCAGCGGCAGCGCATTGCCATCGGGCGTGCTTTACTCAAGGACGCGCCGGTACTGATTCTCGACGAAGCAACATCGTCGCTCGATAGCCAGTCCGAACGCCGCATTCAGGAAGCGCTGAACGTATTAATGAAGAATCGCACCACACTGGTTATCGCGCACCGGCTTTCAACCGTTGAACGTGCCGACCAGATTGTTGTGATCGATGCCGGGCGTGTCGTTGAATCCGGCACTCACGACGAACTGCTGCAAGCCGACCAGCACTACGCCACCCTGTACCGGATGCAGTTCAACGAGGACTGATGCAGGGCCCACTCTACAAATGGATACACCGCGTCTGGTATGCAGACGCAGGCCCCG
Source organism: Gammaproteobacteria bacterium (assembly GCA_030425905.1). Classification (GTDB taxonomy): domain Bacteria; phylum Pseudomonadota; class Gammaproteobacteria; order Steroidobacterales; family Woeseiaceae; genus UBA1847. The sequence continues at coordinate 4,976 of JAUHZT010000165.1, read as the reverse complement.
TGTGGCCATTGTTACCGTTCAGCGCGCTCTACTGGGCGCTGATACGACTGCGTGGCTGGTGCTACCGCATCGGCTTGCTACGCCAGCAGCGCATGCCGGTACCGGTGATCGTGGTTGGCAATATCACGGCGGGCGGCACGGGGAAGACACCAGTCACTATCTGGCTGGCGAGTGAGCTGAAGGCGCGCGGGTTCAGGCCCGGCATCGTGAGCCGCGGGTACGGTGGCAGTCATTCAGCATCGCCGATGCGTGTGGATGCCGCGAGCGACCCATCTGTCGTCGGTGACGAGCCAGTACTGTTGGCCCGACGAAGCACTTGCCCGGTGGTTGTGGATCGAGACCGGGTCAGGGCCGCGCAGATGCTGGTAGATGACGGCGCGAATCTCATTATTGCTGACGATGGGCTACAGCATCTCAAGCTCGGGCGCTCGTATGAAATTTGCGTCATAGACGGTACACGCTGGCTGGGTAATCGGCGCGTGTTGCCGGGCGGGCCGTTGCGCGAGCCAGCAAGCCGCCTGGCGAATGTGGATCAGATCCTGGTCAATGGCCGTTGCCCCGAAGACTGTGTATTGGCGAACGAACAGAATGCGCTGGAGTTCCAGTTGCAGGCCACCGAAGTTCGTCGCCTGAATGGTTCGCTGGTGCGGCCAATGCAGAACTTTGCGGAGCAGACCGTGCATGCCGTTGCCGCTATTGGCAACCCGGGCCGGTTCTTTGATTCATTGCGCGCGCAGGGGATGCAGGTAATCGAGCATCCGTTGGCGGACCATGCGCCGCTCGATATCGAAGCGCTTAACTTTGCGGACAACTTCGATATCCTGATGACCGAAAAAGATGCAGTGAAGCTGGGCACGCAGGTAGCTGATCGATTCTGGTTCGTGCCGGTCGAACTGCAAATGGATGCCTCTCTGGCAGGACCGTGGCTTGAACAGATCGAGTCGCGGATGAAAAAGGAACTGAGCCAATCATGAATGAGTTCGTTGTCGTCATTCCGGCGCGTTACGCGTCTACACGTTTGCCCGGCAAACCGCTGCGCCTGATCAACGGCAAGACGATGCTCGAACATGTCTGGCAGCGGGGCAGGGAGAGCGGCGCACAGGATGTTGTGATTGCCACGGACGATGAACGTATTGCACAAGCGGCTGAAGCATTTGGTGCGACGGTCTGTATGACAGGGACGCAGCATCGCTCGGGAACCGAGCGCATCGCCGAAGTTGCGGATGTGCTCGACTGGGATGAGCAGATGATTGTGGTCAACCTGCAAGGCGATGAACCGGCCATGTCACCGCAACTTATAAATGAGTGTGCGAGCTTACTGGCAGACGGTAACGCGGATCTTTCGACACTGGCGTCGCCGCTCGCGTCGCAAGAGGACTTCGAGAACCCGAATGTTGTCAAAGTTGTTTGTGACAACGATGGCATGGCTATGTATTTCAGCCGTGCAACCATCCCGTTCCCGCGCAGTGAGGAGCAGGGGCGCAATGCGCGTGACGCCGCATTGCATCATCACGGTATCTACGCCTATCGCTGCGGTATGCTACGACAACTGGTCAGCGCGGAGGCGTCATTGCTGGAACTCGCGGAACAGCTTGAACAGTTGCGCGCCTTGTCTCTCGGCATGCGCATACGGGTGGGGCGCCCAAGCGTGCGCCCCGGGCGTGGTGTGGATACCGAAGCGGACCTGGAACTGGCCGCTGCCGAACTACGCGCGCTTTCTAGTCAGTAGCGGGCGCTTTTAGCCATTCGGGCGCGGCATCGATGGGTGCCGCGAGGGTACCCAGAAACGCCTCCAGTTGCCGAAGCTGCCAGTCAGCCAGGCCAAGCTCTGTTGCCTCATTGTGACCGATCATTGCCAGCGGGGCGCGATTGTAGTGCTCGAGCACGCCCGACAGAGTCGCATGCTGCCCTTTGCTCTGGAACGGCATGGTGTTTGCGAGATTGCGTAACGAGGGCGTACGCGTTGCACCAATTAACTCAGGACCGGTACGCACGTAACGAAGTTCAGGGCAGTTGTGCGCGGGGTCATCACTGTATTGGCCAAGACAATTGAACGGGTCCTGCAAAACTTCGCGCACGCCATCGATGCGGCCTCGATCCGGCAATTCTCCGGCGGGCGGCAACAATCCGGTGTTATGAAATTCAAAGTTGGTGAACAACGGACCGTTGTGGCATTCGGTACAGCGCGCGGCGCCGATGAACAGACGCAGGCCGGCAATTTCATCCTTGTTGAGAAGGTCTTGCTGTTTTGGGTCGCCGCCAGTTTGCAGATAGTCAGCATAGCGATCAAATCGACTTTTACCGGGCATTAGCTTTCGCTCGTAAGCCGCAAGTGCCTTGCCCACATTCGCAAAAGCACGGTTGATATCGTCCTGGCTCTCAAGCCTGGGCGGCTGACCGAACAAGGTTTCGTAGCGGCGACGGTAGTCTGAAACCGAGGCGATCAGGCTGATGACCTGCAAGCGACTGCTGCCATGCTCATTCGGGTCTTCGAGCGGCGCGAGTGCTTGCGACCACTGGCTGTCTTTGCGCCCATCCCAGTAAAACCACGGGCTGTAGGCACTGCCTGCAATACTCGGTGTATTACGTTTAGACATGCCGAGGGCCACCGCACGCGGCAAACCGTCACTGAAGTTGCGAATTGGCTGATGGCAGGTGGCACAGGAAATATTGCCGTTCGCACTCAGTCGCGGATCAAAAAACAGACGGTGCCCAAATTCAGCGGCACGCGGGTCATCGGCCACGGCATTGCTTGGGTCGGGCGGCAGCGGCGGCAGCGCCGCGAGTGATAACGAGGCGATTTGTTGCAGTTCGGCATCGGTCCACGGTGCAGGTTGCGAGAAGCGTTGCCAGTAGTAGAAGACGAATGTCAGCAGCGCTAAGGAAAGCAGCAGCGGCAATATTGATCGTCGTATTGGCAACATGGTGCGATTGGTGCCGCTACAAGCGTAACGGGATCATGACCATGTCACGATGCTCGCCATCATCAATCTTGATGGCAATTACCCAGTCACCTTGCATGTGAAAACGCATACCCTCGACTTTGTACTCACCCGGATTAGCGGTTGCCAGCACCGCCGGTTGTGTTGGCAAGCCGTGATTGTGTGACGGCATACCACCGTCGAGTGTCACGGTGGCGTTCGCAACCGGCGTGCCATCCGCATGGTTTACGGTCAGCATCCATGTATGAATTTTGTTGATCTGCAAGGGATCAAGATCGGGTTGGTAGCTGACCGAAAAATGTCCCGCGTCGGTCGGCCAGGTATCGTCGTCGGCGAATAGCGGTGCGTACGGTAACAGCGCAAGCAGCAATACCGCGGTGGTGCCGGCTGCAGGTTTGCGTCGTCGGCTCCAGAACCAGAAATTTAGCTGTAGCACGAGCAGTCCTCCCAGTATCCATGGCCATACTCCGATACCGGTGTCACCAACCTCGAACGGAAAGACAGCCGTGTAGGTCTTGCCGTTGTCTGCTGTGGCGGCGGTCACGATACCAATGTACTCGCCATCTGATTCGAAGTCGTGCAGCAGCATGTAGACATCGGGAAAAACGGCAGCGGGTGCGTAGTGGACGGTAATGGCGTCGAGGTCATCAATGTTTGCAACGTCTTCGCTACGGGCGTAGATGCCTTTGCCAGTGACGTTGCGCACGATGCGAAAGTCAATTTTTGCGGCACTGAGACCGTCATGCTGATATTCCATGATGAACACGCTTTCGCCGCGTATCGGAATATCCTCGCAGTATTCTTCGTGCGCAGTCGCCGCCGGAACGTATATTTTGAAGTGTGCTTTCAGATAACCGATGTTGATGATGCACAGGTCATTCTCCGAAACCACACCGCCGTGCGCGAAGACTGCCGTTGATGAGCAAAGGCAGAGCAGAGTGGCCACTGCGGGCCAGCGCCGGAGTCGGGCAGCAGTCATGCCGCTATTCTAGCCGGAATCCCTCGTTCAGGTTGCTTTGGCCGGTCAGCATTTTGCCCAACAGCGGCTTTTTGCGTAAATTCCGGCGATGCCTGTCTTCTGCCGTCATCTTCCTGGTCTACTGCTGCTACTCGCGGCGCTAGGCGCGTCTGCACCGTTGCAGGCGCATCCGGAAGACGAGTTCTGTGTGCCAGGTGAGGGCAGTCTCGACCCGGCGCTGTGCGATGCATTAGCGACGCTCGACAGCGCAGACGCCAGCCAGGCGGAGCTTAAGCCGATACTGGACGAGAAGGGCGAAGAACGTGGTTTCTGGTCGACGGCCAGTTTGTACGTCACGATCGGCGTGCGTCATATCCTGCCAAGCGGTTTGGACCACATCCTCTTCGTGCTGGCTTTGTTTTTGGCCTCGACTCGCGGTCGCGCGCTGGTATTGCAGATTTCGGCGTTTACCATCGCACATACGGCGACGCTGGGTCTTGCGGCGGCAGGCGTTATTGCGCCACCTGCCAGCGTTGTTGAGCCGCTAATTGCCGCCACCATTGCGTTTGTGGCATTCGAGAACCTGTACTTCAAGGATCTGCCGCGCTGGCGCGTCGTTGTGGTGTTCATGTTCGGCCTGATACACGGCCTCGGATTCGCGGGGTTCTTCGGCGAACTTGGGCTGCCAGCGGAGCAGTTCTGGAGTGCGTTGATAGGCTTCAATGTGGGGGTTGAGATCGGTCAGCTCAGTGTAGTGGCGGCTGCCTTTGTGCTCGGCATCGGGCTGCGCAAGCGGCTGGCCAGGCGCGGACATTCTGCGGCCTACCGACGTTTGCTCGTCGTACCGGGTTCCCTGTTGATTGGCCTGACCGGCTTGTTCTGGACGTTCCAGCGCCTGTTTATGACGTAATGTCTAAACAGGTTCATACAATAAAAAAGGGGCCAGGTGTGATCACCTGGCCCCGTTACGATAGAGCTTGCTTACTGTGCGTTGGTTTCGACCGCGAAGCCTCGGCCTTCAAGAAGTGGCTCGATGCTGGGGTCGCTGCCACGGAAGTTGCGATACAACTCGTCAG
>JAUHZT010000031.1 GCA_030425905.1 Gammaproteobacteria bacterium | reverse complement strand
GCGCTTCACGGTCTGGTCCAGTAGCACCGGATCAAACGCACGCATGTCGTTGATGAGACCAAAACGCATCTCGCCGCGAAAACCCGTGCGTAACGGCACGCCGGCAAACCACGGTACCAGTGCCGACTTGAACGATCGGGGAAGAATAATTGCCCGCGTGTAACGCCCACGCAGACTCTTGCCAATACGACGCCGCGTCGCGAGGCTGAATTCGCCGTGCGCGGTCTCAGCCGCGATGCCATTGCGAATCTCGGGCATACGCGCGACTACAGGCAACGACCAGCCCGGCGCGAGAACATCAACCGCTTCGCCGGGCCTTTTCGCTTTGAGAAGTTTGAACAGTGACTGCGCCATCACCATATCGCCGACCCAGGACGGGCCGACCACCAGAGTCGCCGCGTCAGTCACGCGTTACTCGTCGTCGGACAGGAAGTACTGCGCGCCGCAATACGAGCATTTGGCCTCGCCGGTCTCTTCGATCGGCAGAAACACCCGCGGGTGTGAATTCCAAAGGTACATACCGGGCATCGGGCACGACAAGGGTAAGTCGCGGCTCCGAACCTGGTAACGATGTTGTGCGTTGGCCGGGATCAGATCCTGATCGACGGTTCCTGCTCTGGCAGCCACAAAACTCTCCGTAGCACTGGGTTGAGCGCGGATTATACGCATAGCTTGCTGGCCCGGCTACGATCCGAATGCATCCTGCCAGGCCTCGTCCACGAGTGCTCGCTCGGCCCTGAACTCAGTATCCGGCACCAGTGGCGGCTCGTCGTTCAATGCCAGGTGATGTTGCCGAAGACGGTAATGGCGATAGGCCTGTTGCAAGTCGGCAGCACGGGCCAGGCTTAGTTCGCCGCACTCCGCCAGCGCGTTTAACTGGCGAATATTGTCAGTGAACTCGATCACCGGCGGGCACTCGACGGCAACCCGCAACACGAGGTATTGCACAAGGAACTCTATATCGCCGATACCGCCTTTGCCGTGCTTCAGATTAAATTGCTTACTGTCGCTGCTGTCGAGTTCCTTGCGCATGCGCTTGCGCATTTGCAGCACGTCATCGCGCAAGCTATCGCGCCGTACGCGCTGCATGAGGGTTTCGGCACGAATTCTTTCGAACTCCGCTGCCAGCTTCGCGCTGCCCGCTATTGGCCGCGCCCGCAACAATGCCTGGTGTTCCCAGGTCCAGGCATTCTCATCCTGGTAGCGGGTAAATGCTTCCAGGCTGCTGACGAGCAAGCCCTTGCGACCGCTGGGTCGCAGCCGCGTATCAATCTCATACAGCGCCCCGGTATTGGTGCGGGTCGTCAAGAAATGCACCAGCCGTCGCACGAGGCGCGAGAAGAACATCGAATTGTCCAAGGGCCGCGCACCGTTGGTCATTTCGTTAGAGCCCCTGGAATCGTGCAGAAACACGACATCGAGATCGGAGCCATAGGACAACTCGATGCCGCCGAGTTTGCCGTACGCGATAACACCGAAACCCGCCTCATGCAGTTCGCCGTTCTCTGCGAAATGCGGCTTGCCGTGTTTATCCACGAGCTCCTGCAAGGCAATCTCAAGCGCCTTATCGAGAATGGTTTCGGCAAGAAACGTGAGGCTGTCACTGACCTGCATGATCTGCAGCTTGCCGCTGAAATCGGATACCGCGACCCGGAACATGGTCGCCCGCTGAAATTGTGCAAGGAGTTCCATTTTCTCCTCGCTGTCGGCCGCGGGATACTGCGCCAGCCTTTCGTCCAGTTCGGTCTGCAGCTGTTCCCGACTGAGCGGCCCGGTGGCCAGGCTCGGGTCCAGCAGTTCGTCCAGCAATACCGGAAAGCGCGCCAGTTCGGTGCTGATGTACTCACTTTGCGCGCACAGTGAAACAAGGCGCTCGGCAGCCACCCGGTTCTCGTTCAGCAACGCAAGATAAGCGCTGCGCCGAAGGGTACTGCTGATCACCGTAAGGCTGCGCGTGACGGCCAGACCGGGTTTTTCAGATGCGCCCGCCAGCAGCACGAGTTGCGGTATGAAATAGCGCAGGCGTTCGGCCGCCTGCGTACTTATCTGACGCGTTGCAGGCGCGTTCTGAAAGCTCACAATACTGCTCGCGATAGCCGCCGCGTCGCGCAACCTGGCGGCTGCCAGTGCGGCGGTCCACTCCTCTTCGCTGGCCTTGTTCGTCCAGAGCCGGGTGACTACCGGCAGCAGGGGCTCATCGACCGCTTCGCTGCGATCCCGAAACGCGATGTCGTCGAAATGCGCTGACACCCGGCTACGGACTTTCGCCGTCGCGTCGACAAGCGCAGGCCAGTCGTCAAAGTCCATTGCCAGTGCCAGCCGCGCCTGATCGACCGGGTTGTCGGGCAAGTCGTGAGTCTGCTTGTCGTACATCGCCTGGATAAAGTTTTCGAGCCGGCGCAAGAACAGGTAATCGTTGCGCAATGCCTGCGCCACGTCCGCGTCCAGACCGCGACCGTCAACAAGCAGCGGTAGCACCTTGAGCAATGACGGCGTCTGCAGTTCGGGCCGGTCACCCCCGCGTACAAGTTGCAGCGACTGCACGACGAACTCGATTTCGCGGATGCCGCCAGGACCGAGCTTGATATTGTTGCGCAATTCACGGCGGCGGCCTTCGCTCGCAATCAAACCGTGCATTTCGCGCAGCGACTCGAAGACGCCGTAGTCGAGGTACCGGCGGTACACAAAGGGCGTGATCATGGTCTCGAAGAGTTCGCTGGCTACAGGCGCCGGTGGACGGGGGCCGACGATGCTCGCCTTCACGTAGGCGTAGCGCTCCCAGTCACGGCCATGCTGCAAGAGGTACGATTCCAGCGCTGCAAAACTCACAACCGGCGGCCCGCTGTCGCCAAACGGGCGAAGGCGAGTATCCGTCCTGAACACAAATCCGTCTGCCGTCACCTCGTCCATCAGGCCAACCACCGCTCGCGACAACCTGTCGAAGTACGGCTGGGCATGCAATGACTTTGCGCCATCACTGACACCATCGGCCGGATAAGCAAAAATAATGTCGATATCGGACGAGAAGTTAAGCTCGTGACCACCGAGCTTGCCCATCCCCAGTATCAGCATTGGCACGATCTCGCCGGCCTCGTCACGCACGCTACCAAAGCGCGGCAACATCATTTTCTGCGCGTGCGCGGCAGCCGCCCGCAAGAGCTGGTCCGCCAGTTGTGACAATGCATCCAGTGTTTCTGCGGTACTGGCGTGGCCCAAAGCATCGCGCCACAGGATACCCAACAGGCGCTCATTGCGTTCGCGCCGCAACAGCCTCTTGACGGTATCGGTATCTGTATCGAGGCCGGCAATGCGATCCGCAAATGCTTCCAGCCCGGCGCTGTCGAACGCACCCGGCATGCTGGCCAGTTGCGGCTCGAGGTCCGACCAGTAGCGCAACAGGAGTTCGGCGGCGAAGTTGCTGATGGCGACAATATGCGCAAGCTCGGCCAGGGAGCTTATGCTCGACGGTGCATGTTCTTCACACAGTCGTTCGAACCAGCGAGAAACATCCGGACGAAGCGCTTCCGGCAAGGTCTCGACGGTGTGCCTGATGGACTCAGTGAGCTGCATGCAGCGCAGTCTAGCGAAAAAATGTCCGGCTCGTTGTCTGTATCAACGCAAGCGAAGCAACGGCTGCCAAGCCGTGCCGGCGGGACGCTCTCAACCGGTCGACTCGATCACCGCATCGAGCTCTGCAAGAATTTCGGCCAGTGGCCGCGGCATGCCCACCGCATGCCCCTGCGCATAGTCAACACCGAGCTTGGTGATCAGCGCACGGGTTTTCTCGTCCTCGACATACTCTGCGACCGTATCCAGCTCCATCACTTTCGCTACCTGGGTAATAGCCGCAACCATCGATTCGGAAATCCTGTTGTCGGTTATATCCCGAATAAAGCTGCCGTCGATTTTCAACGTATCCACGCGGAAATTCTTCAGGTAAGCGAACGAACTAAGGCCAGCACCGAAATCATCCAGCGATATCCGGCAGCCGCGCTCGTGCAGCGCGTTGATAAATTCCTGCGCCATGAAAAGGTTGGACACCGCCGCGGACTCTGTCACTTCGAAACCGATGCTGTGTTCGGTGAGCTGCGACGTGCTTATTTCCTCCTCGATAAACTCGAGAATATCGTCGTCGCCCAGCGACTGCCCGGACAGGTTAATAGAGAACAGCGCTTCCCTGCCCTGCACGACGTCCGAATACTGGCTGAGTTTCGCGATCGTGTTGCTGACAACCCAGCGGTCAATTTGCGGCATCATGCGATAGCGTTCGGCAGCCGAGAATAGTGCGCTGGTTGGCACATTCTTGCCATTGCGATTTTTCATGCGCAGCAGAATCTCAAAGCGTGGCCGGCTCGGCTCGCTTCCCAGCGCGGTTATTGGCTGTGCAAGCAACTCAAACTCATCGGCATCGAGTGCCTGCTGAATGTCCGCGACCAGTTGCATATCGTCATGCCGCTGAATCAGGCTTTCATTTTCAATACTGTAGACTTCAATGCGATCACGGCCGTGGTCCTTGGCCGACTCGCACGCGAGTCGCGCCGAAGTAAGCCCGCGTGTTTCAGCACCTCTTGAATTGCCGAAGGATGCGATACCGATACTCATCGTCACCTGTAAAGACTTGTCGCCCTGCAGGTAGCGCAGCGTTTCGCTGCGTTTGCGAATGTCCCGGGCCTGCTGCATCGCCGCTTCATCATCGGCGTGAGTCAGCAGTATGCAGAAATCATCGCCCGTCAGGCGTGCTACAACGGCGCTGCGCGGCAAGTCCTCTTCGAGCATGCGCGCGAAGCGCATGATGACTTCGTCGCCGGCATAACGTCCGAAGGTATCGTTGACGAGCTGCAAATTATCGAGGTCGAAGTAGATCAGCTGGTGCGAGTCGCTGGCGTCTTTGAGCGCGCTCCAGGATTCGCGCAACTGCGCCTCGAACCCGGCGCGGTTCATCAGGCCCGTAGTCGCGTCGAATGAGCGCTCGATCACGTATTCGACACGCCGCACAATATTGCTGGTAAAACGCCGGTCATCCTTCGTAAACGGACGTTTGCTGACCCGGCCAAGTTGCGCCAGCACACCCTGCGCATTCCCGGAAGCGTCCGTCAACGGGCAGACCAGTGCCTGGTAGCTTTGTCCCGCGACCTCGCCGTCCATCTCATCACCTGACATTTCGAAGACGATCGGTGCACGCTCGCCTTCGACTTTAGGCAGGATCTGCTCGATCAGGTAGCGGTCCAGTACTTTGCGGTGCACGCTCTTCCAGCTCGAGTGGGTCGCGCTGATGCGTATACGTTTGGAAGGTATTAACAGGACGCTGTAGCAGACATCCAGGTAGCGGCCACCTTGGCCAACCAGGTGTGCAAGCCCCGAATTGCGGCCGGCACTGCCGTGAATCTGCTCATCGATTTCGTAAACCAGCGCAAGTTCCTTGTGCGCGGCAGCCACGATACGCTTCTTGTCCCCGAGTTCCCGGTACAGGCGCATGGTTTCGCCAATCAGGTCGACGGCCGGTGCGAGCACATCGTGAAGCATGCTCGGGTTGAACCAGGAGGACTTGCCGGCATTGCGGGAAAAGCCAACGACCAATGCGCCGGGCTCGCTATGCTCGTCAATATAGACGGGCAGAACCAGCAACGTGCGTCCGGACTTCAGCGTACGTCGCAGGTAATCGGCGCCGTCATCCGTTTCAGCAAAAATCTGCTCGGGCAGGCCCGCAAGAAAGCCATCAATTTCATAGTCGTCAGCGCCGTCCGAAGACCAGAGGCAGTGCCGCTGCTCGTCGTAGTAACAAAAGCACTGCGCACGCGGCACCAGTGACTGCAACAGTCGCTTGGCCTTACTCAGATTTCTTAACTCGGTGAGACTGTGCAATTCTGCCGGCACGGGCAACTCCGCGACGCCGCGAAACAACCGCCAGCATGCCAGCCACACCTCAAGGGTGCTGTGATGAAGGTCTCAGGCTTGCCTGTTTTTCAATGACTTAGAATCGCGATCAAAGACTCGCCAGCCACTCATCGTCGGAGCCTTCATTCACGCCTTCGAACAGCGGCGTCGACAAGTAGCGCTCACCGGTATCTGGCAACATGGCCAGCAGCACCGTGCCTGCCGGCGCATCCGCCGCCAGATCGAGCGCCGTTGCCAGCGTGGCCCCGGAAGAAATACCCGCGAAGATGCCCTCTTTCGCCGCCAGCTCGCGTGCCACGGCGATGGCGCGATCGTCACTGACCGTGCGCAGCTCATCAAAAATCTGGCGGTCAAGTACGTCGGGAATGAAATCCGGTGTCCAGCCCTGGATCTTGTGTGGCGCCCAGTCGCTGCCGGCCAGCAGCGCAGCACCCTCGGGTTCGGTCGCAACGATTTTCAGGTCCGGCCGCGCCGCCTTCAGCGTGCGCCCTGCACCCGACATCGTGCCACCCGTGCCGTAGCCCGAAACCCAGTAGTCCAGTCGCTGACCCGCGAAATCCACGAGAATCTCGGGTCCCGTTGTACTCGCGTGATACGCCGGGTTGGCCGGGTTTTCGAACTGCCGCGCGAGAAACCAGCCGTGCTCGGCTGCCAGCTCTTCGGCCTTGCGCACCATGCCAGTGCCGCGCTCCGCGGCCGGCGTCAGAATTACCTTGGCGCCGAGCCCGCGCATAATCTTGCGGCGCTCGATTGAGAATGACTCGGCCATCACCGCAACAAAGGGGTAGCCCTTCGCGGCACAGACCATTGCCAGCGCGATGCCCGTATTGCCCGAGGTCGCTTCGATAACCGTCTGGCCGGGCTTTAGCAGCCCCTTCTGTTCCGCATCGGTGACAATGGCGTAGGCCAGGCGGTCTTTGACGGACGACAGCGGGTTGAACGACTCAACCTTGACATAGACATCTACGTTGCTGGGTGCCATACGCTGCAGTTTGACAATCGGCGTGCTGCCGATGGTTTCAAGGATATTGTTGTAAATCATATTGTTAGTCCCTTGTGATTTTGAGAATCGCGTGCGCTGCCCGGTCAGACAATAGCCGCGTTTATAGCAGATTCAGTGGCCGAGCGCGTCGCCTCCAGCGCGCGGACAGGCGCCGGCGCGGCGAGCGTTGCATACCCCAGCCGCGTCACTTCGCCTATCAGCAACATGGCCGGCGCCTTGATGCGATGCGCCCTTGCGAGCAATGGCAACTGGCCCAGCGTCCCGCGCAGCACGCGCTGCTCTGGCGTGGTGCCCTTTTCTATAATCGCAATGGGGGTCTCGGCGGGACGGCCATGCCGTGTCAGATTTTGCATCAGCTCATTGAACCGACTCACGCCCATGTAAATTGCCAGTGTCTGGCGCCCCGGCGCTAACGAAGCCCAGTCAATGTTGTCGACGGCGTCTTTGCCGTGCCCGGTAAGCAGGGTCAGCGACTGCGCCGCATCGCGGTGCGTCAGTGGTATACCCGCGGCCGCCGCGCAGCCAACCGCAGCGGTGATGCCGGGCACGACCTCGTATTCAAGACCCGCCGAGTGCAGCGCTTGTGCCTCCTCGCCACCGCGTCCAAACACAAACGGATCGCCTCCCTTGAGACGGCACACGCGCTTGCCGGCGGCCACGAGTCGCACAAGCAATTCGTTGATCTCATCCTGGCTGTTTGCCGTACAGCCCGGCGTCTTGCCGACCGATACAAGCTCTGCATCGCGGCGGGCAAGGTCCAGAACTTCATTGGCAACCAGCCTGTCGTGCAAAATCACATCCGCCGCCTGCATGGCTTGCAGCGCCTTGAGTGTCAGCAAACCCGGGTCGCCCGGCCCGGCGCCGACCAGCCAGGCGCGGCCGGGCTGCGTGCGCAGGTCGCCACGCAAGGATTCCGCTATCAGCTGTTCGGCGCCATTCACACCCGACCTGTCGAATACGCGCTGCAAGCGCCCGTCGAATAAACCCTCCCAGAAGCGCCGTCGCGCGGAGAAACTGGCCAGTTGCGCACGAACCCTTTCGCGCCAGCGCCCAGCCAGCGCCGCCAGCATGCCGATATTCGAAGGCAGCCAGGTTTCGATACGAGCGCGCAGCTGACGCGCGAGTACCGGCGCGGTGCCTGCACTCGAGATCGCGACCAGCAGTGGGCTGCGGTCGACGATGGCCGGCACGATGTAGCTGCAATTCTCAAGATCGTCCACAACGTTGCAAAAGATGCGCGCGTCGCTGGCAGCCGCGGCTACCGCCCGGTTAACCGCCTCATCAGCCGTCGCGCTGACCACGAGCCAGTGCCCTGCCACATCCGAGGGCCGGAACGGCCGACGGTGCACGCAAAGCCCGGCTTCGTCCGCGATCTTCGCTACCGGCGCTGACACGGCGGGCGCGACGATAGTGACCAGCGCACCGGCCTTGCGCAATGCAGCCAGCTTGCGGGCGGCGACGGTACCGGCACCGACCAGTAATACGGGCCGATCAACGAGATTCAGAAATGCGGGAAAAAAGTCCACCGAGGCACTCTTGCTGAGTTCAGAGCGCCAATAGTGCCGGGGTCCGGTGCGCCCAAAAAGACGGAGTATTTCTGCCGTTATAACTGTGTGTTATATGTAGGCATGTTGCAGTGCAAAATATGCGCATAAAGTGAAAACAATGCATTTTCAGGGCGTCGGTTCGCGCTGTTTTAGACCGTTGCGTTATTTGGACGTTTTTTCGAAACGATCATGCATCTAACAGGTCATAAGGTAAAAGCGCGGGGGCTTTAGCGTTTTCGATGAAACTACAACAACTCAAGTATTTACTTGCGATAGTCGATAACGGGCTGAATATAACGGCGGCTGCAGAACGTCTGTACACGTCTCAACCTGGGGTCAGCAAACAACTCAAGTTGCTCGAAGAAGAACTCGGGCTGCAATTGTTTACACGCAAGGGCAAGAGTCTGGGGGGCGTGACGGCCGCCGGCAGGCAGGTGATCGACCGTGCGCGGCTGATTATGCAAGAGGTGGACAATATTCGCAGCCTCGCCTCCGATTACTTTCAGGAGGAAGAAGGCACCCTGTCCATCGCCACCACGCACACCCAGGCTCGCTATGTGCTGCCCGATGTCATCCAGGAGTTTCGCAAACGTTACCCGCAGGTCACGCTTAACCTGCATCAGGGGACGTCAGAGCAAATCGCGGACATGGTGTCGGCCAATGAAATCGATTTTGCGATTGCGACCGGTTCACGCGCACTGTTCAGCAACCTGCTGCTGGTGCCCAGCTACCACTGGGACCGGAAGATTGTGGTGCCGAAAGACCATGAGCTTACGAAGCTCGACGGCAAGGTAACACTGCAGGATCTCGCGAAGTATCCGCTGGTTACCTACGTCTTCAGTTTCGGTGGGCACTCATCGTTAAAGAAGGCATTTGCCGACGAAGGACTGGAACCCGACGTTGTCTTTACAGCCCGCGATGCCGACGTTATCAAGACTTATGTGCGCATGGGGCTCGGCGTCGGCATTGTTGCCAGCATGGCGGAGGACTGTGACGACAAGAAGGATCTCGTCGCGCTGAGTGCCGAGGGGCTTTTTCCACGCTCAATGACCTGGATAGGTTTTCGCAAGGAGTCGGTGTTACGGCGCTACATGCTGGACTTCGTGTCCCTGTTTGCGCCGCACATAACGCCCGACCAACTCGAGCAGACGCGTCACGCGAGAACCCAGGAAGATATCGACAGCCTGTTTAACAATGCCCAGCTACCGGTGCGCGGTGGCTGTACAGACGACATTACCGAAGCGGCGTAGACAAGCGCCGCCGTTACCCGGCCCGCAAGTCCGGCCTGCACAACACAGGTCAGGCTGTCTTGCCGAAATCCATCTCGTGCAACCCGCATTCACGCTGCAGACCGAAAAACCTTGTTTCCTCGCGCGACGCTACATCGGCTAGCGAACGCGTCGTGTGCACGTCGCCGATAGACACATAGCCTTTGTCCCACAACGGGTGGTAGGGCAAACCGTGTTTCTTCAGGTACAGGTACACATCGCGATCCGTCCAGTCTGCAATCGGGTGTACTTTCCAGCGCTCTCCGGATGAATCCAGGAACGGCGTTTTTGCACGCCCTGAGGACTGGCTGCGTCGCAAACCGGCAAACCACGTACCCACCTCGAGTTCCTCGAGCGCACGTTCCATGGGTAATACCTTGTTGTCGAGATTGTATGCCGCGAGTCCTTCAACGCCGTCTTCCCAGCGGCGCCCAAACCGCGCTTCCTGCCAAGCGGCAGACAGCTCTGAGCGATACACCTTGAGGTTCAGGTTGAGGCGTTCTGTCAATTCGTCGATAAAACGATAGGTCTCGGGAAACAGGTAGCCCGTATCGATGACGATTACCGGTATATCCGCCTTTTGCTGCGTCAGCAGATGCAACATGACGGCCGATTGCGCCCCGAAGCTCGAGCTCAGGACGTGGCGCCCCGGCAATGTCTCGAGCGCCCACGCGACACGTTCTTGCGCACTCTTTTTTGCAAGCGCATTCTGACATCTCTGTTCGGCGGCACGCCGGCTGGAAGTTTCGCCCAGTTCAGTCATGCGTTTTGCTCCTTCGCGTGGAAGTTTCGGCCCGCGTCAATTTCGCGCACAACCCCGCTGCGAATCAGGAAACTCCCGAAACGCTCGTCCGCCTGACGTTCACTCTTGTATTGCGCAAACAACGGCTCGAGTGCGGCAAGAATCTCAGCCTCCGCAATGTTTTCCCGGTACAGGGCACCCAGTCGATCGCCGGCAAAACCAGCGCCCAGATACAGGTTGTAAGTACCCGGCCCCTTGCCCACCAGCCCGATCTCGGCAATGTAGGGTCGTGCACAACCGTTCGGGCAACCTGTCATCCGAATCGTTATCGCGTCATCGGCCAGGCCCGCTGCGGCAAGCGCGGCATCGAGTTTGTCGATCAGCGACGGCAGGTATCGCTCACTTTCGGCCATCGCCAGACCGCAGGTTGGAAATGCCACACAGGCCATTGAGTGCAGGCGCAACGGCGTCGCCTGCAGGGTATTCGCAATTTTGAATTCGCCGAGCAGGGCTTCAATCTTCGCCTTGTCCTCGGTGGCGACATTGCTGATCGTCAGGTTCTGATTCGGCGTCAGCCGAAACTCACCGTCGTGCGCCTGGGCAATTTTCCTGAGTCCGGTCAATAGC
Organism: Gammaproteobacteria bacterium; assembly: GCA_030425905.1. Taxonomy (GTDB): domain Bacteria; phylum Pseudomonadota; class Gammaproteobacteria; order Steroidobacterales; family Woeseiaceae; genus UBA1847. Next base: position 18,105 of record JAUHZT010000031.1, on the reverse strand, counting down.
GGCCGGTCACTCCGGTCCGAGACCCGGCCGTTCTCAATGAACAGCGTGTAGTGCCATTTGCCGGCATCGTCCTGCTGCCAGCCGTACACGTCACCGTTGCCCGCAAATGCAAACTTTCGCGGGCTGCCCAGTTGCACGCCAGAGCGCTCAATGACCTGCTCGCGAAACCACTCGACGCTCCGATCGTCTATCGTGTATTTGAGCCGTGCGTGCTTGCGATTCGTCCGATCCCCGAAATCGCGTTGCGTTGTAACCACGGCCTCGGCAACTGCCAGGACATCGTCGGGACCACAGAACCCGATCACATCGCCCAGCCGCGGATAGGTTTCGGGCTCGCCGTGCGACATGCCCATGCCGCCACCAACCACCACGTTGTAGCCGGCCAGGTCACCACCTTCCACAATCGCAATAAAGCCGAGGTCTTGAGAAAAAATGTCTGTGTCGTTTTGCGGCGGCACAACAAAGCCGATTTTAAATTTTCTCGGCAAATAGGTTCTGCCGTAGATCGGCTCCACGTCGATATCGCCAGTGGCGTTTTCCTGTGGGAGCTTTTCGCCATCAAGCCAGATCTCGTAGTACGCATTGGTCGCCGGCTTGAGGTGTGTGCTCACGGCATCCGCATGTGCCTGGACTTCGCGATGCAAACCCGTCAGCGTATGCACTGTCGGTGCCATGACATTGCGATTAACGTCACCGCAGGCTGCGATCGTATCCATCATCGCCCGATTGATACCGGCGATTGCCGCTTTCAGTTTTGACTTGATCACGCCATGTAGCTGAAAAGACTGGCGCGTTGTCAGCCGAATGCTGCCGTTTGCCTGTTCCGCCGCAACGCGGTCCATATTCAGCCATTGCTCAGGGCTGCAGATACCGCCCGGTAAACGGGCCCGGATCATGAAACTGTAAGCCGGTTCGAGGCGCTGCCGTTTGCGCTCACTGCGCAGGTCCCGATCGTCCTGCTGGTAGGTGCCGTGGAACTTTGATAGCTGCGTATCGTCTTCGGCTATCGCGCCACTAACCGGGTCGGCCAGGCTTTCGAGAAGCGTGCCGCGCAGGTGCCTGCTCGCGGCCTTGATGCGTTCAACATCGGAGAGCTTGGCGCCCATTAGTAAACATCCCTTTGATAACGTCCGTCGCGACGCAGGTTTTTGAGTTCGGCGACAGCTTCCTCGCGAGTGACACCCGCGTGCGTTTCAATAACATCGACCAGCGCCGAATCCACATCGTTTGCCATGTGCTTCGCATCGCCACAGACGTAAACGTAAGCGCCGCGCTGCAGCCACGCCCAGACATCGGCACCCTGTGCCCGGATCCGATCCTGCACATAGATTTTCTCTGCCTGGTCGCGCGAGAAGGCCAGGTCGAGTCGCGCAAGCCGCCCTTGTTTGAGGTGCCGCTGCCACTCAAGCTGGTACAGAAAATCGCTGGAAAAATTTCGGTCGCCGAAGAACAGCCAGTTGTTACCGGCTGCACCGCGTTCGTCGCGCTCTTCAACGAACGCGCGAAACGGCGCGACGCCCGTGCCGGGGCCAATCATGATGACGTCGGCGTTGTCGTTGGCTGGCAGGTGAAAGCGCGAGTTCGGCTCAACGAATACGGACACCTGGCTGCCCGGTTCCAGCCGGTCCGCCAGGTGCGTGGATGCAGCACCCCAGTGCTCGCTACCGAATGCGGTGTAACGGACCGCTGCCACAGTGAGATGCACTTCGTCAGGGTTTGCACGCTGGCTGGAGGCGATCGAATAGGACCGCGGGCTTAGCTTGCGTAGGCCGTCGACGAAGGTCTGCGCGTCCGTAGTTGCGGGAAAGCGGCGCACGATATCAATCACCTGGTGCGTTTCTACCAACTCGGTCAGTGCCGACCTGTCCTCTGACTCCAGGATCGTGCGCAGACCGTTCTCGCCCGCAGCGCCGCTATCCAGGATGTTTGCCCACGCCTGCAGAAACCCGAGGCTGGCCGCTGTAATCTCAAGCTTCTTTAGCAATGCATCGCCAAGCGCGAGCGATTCGTCTTTGATCGCAACGACGGTATCGGCGGCAAAACCGAGCACGTCCAGCAACTCGCTTACCAGCGCCGGCGGATTTTCGATCTGCACCGCAAGCGCATCACCGGGTTCGTATTGCAGCCCCGAGCCTTCCAGCGACAATTCGATATGGCGCACATCCTTACTCGAATCGCGACCTGTAATTTTCTGATTGACGAGCACCTCCGCCGCAAACGGATGGTGCTTGTCAAATCGCGGCGGTGCATTCACGGCCCGCAACTGCGGAACCGCCGCGCTCGTGTTGATAATCTCTGGCAACTGGCTGACGAGCTCCGTCACCCAGCCTTGCGCGGCCTCTTCGTAGTCCACATCGCATTCAACAATGGGCGCCAGGCGCGTGCCACCGAGCGCATGGAGTCGCTCATCAAATTCGCGCCCGGTCTGGCAAAAGTTTACGTAGCTGCTGTCGCCAAGCGCCAGCACCGCAAATTTCAGGTTCTCGAGTTTCGGCGCCTTGGCCGATAACAGGAATTCGTGGAACAACTCGGCATCGTCAGGCGGCTCGCCTTCGCCGTGCGTCGAAATGACAAAGCTCACGAGTTGCTCGCGCTTGAGTTGCGAAGGCTTGTACTCGGCAAGGCTGGTCGGGTTGACCGCAAAGCCCTGGTTGCGCGCTGCTTCGGCAAGCTCTGTTGCGATCGCTTCGCCATTGCCTGTCTGGGACCCGTACAACACGGTCATCGAATTAGCAGGATCACTGGCCGCTGCCGGGCCGGCCGGTGCTGCGGCACCCGCCGACGTTGCCGCCGCAAGGCCCGCCGCGTAACCGCTGATCCAGTGCAACTGGTCCGGACTCAGTCCGGATAAGGCCTGGTCGAGACGCTCGGACTGGTCACCGTCGAGGGGCAATACGTTCAGGTTGGCGGATGAGGCTGCCATCGTGGTTTCTCCGTCACAGGGTCACGCGGCCGTTGGCCGTAAAAGACGGGTTCAACCATAGGGAGCCCGGCACCGGGCGTGAACGATTAGTTTTTTATCCGCTTATAACTTCAGGGCATATAAGACGCACGATGCCCGAATGTGCAGCTAAGTACCTGATTTATATATCCTAGAGAACCCGAATACCGCCATGACGGCGGCGGCTCTGGCGATCTACCCACCAAAATCCAAGCATTACCCCTGCTACAAGGCATATGAGGATCGCACCGGCGACCCAGGCGTACGGCAAGCTGTACTTGTAGCGCGCCTGCTTGGCGAGCAGGTCTTCGTTCGATGCTTCGAGTTCGGCAACGCGCTCATTGGCTTGCTGCAGCTGTGCGGAAAGGTCGCTCGACTCCTGGCGCAAGGCGGCCAGTCGCTCAGCCGGTTCGGCGAACGCTGCTTTCAGATCAGCCAGCTCCGCGGCGAGTTGATCGCGTTCTGCGGCGGTCTCGGCAACGATCAGGCGGGCGGGTTTATCAAAAACGACGTAGTTGATCTTGACGTAACCGGTAACGCCATCCGGCAAACGCACCTGGGCGTAGTAGCGATCACGGGACAATACCTCGAACGGATCGCCACTCTTGAGGTAGCGGAACGGCGTGTCACTCGTATCTGCCGCATTGTGCAGACCGAGCGACAGGACATCGGTAACGTAGCCGGTTTCTGCATGGCTCACTGCGGCGACTGCTGACAGGAGCAGACCCAGGCAGAGGCGTTTGATCGCACAACGGTTCATGGCGCGAGTGTACTACAGCACCGCAGCGGGTTTTGCGAACTGGTTCCGGAAGTCAGCGAGGTTTTGCCGGTCTACTGTTCATACAGATAACGCAGCAGGGCGGTCTGCACCTCTTCTCCCGGGCCACGATGGATATCCGTATAATTGTGCAGGGCAACGACCGCAAAACGACGGCCTGAGCGGGCCTGCATATAACCGGCGATCGCGACGACATCGTCCAGTGAACCTGTCTTGAGATGGGCCTGGCCCGTCAATTTCGCATCATCGAAGCGACGTCGAAGGGTGCCGTCATGACCCGACAGCGCCAGCGACGATGCAAGCTCGGGCATATAGGGCTGGCGCCAGGCGAAGCGCAGGATTTCATTGAAATCACGGGCGTTGACGCGCGCTGAGCGAGACAAGCCGGCTCCGTTTTCCAACACAACACTGTCGACATCGGGCACATTACGCTCGAGCCACGCGGAGACGACCTCGCGACCGCCCTGCTCAGTGCCCGGCGTACCGAAAGTTTCAGCACTCAGCGTGTACAGCAGTTGGCGTGCCATCACGTTGTTACTGTGTTTGTTGATATGGGTGATGATCTCGGACAACGGCTGCGAAGGAAAAACGGTGTACGGCTTTTCCGACTCGGGCGCCGTACCTGTCCGCCAGCTACCACCCAGCTTGTTTCCCGCCTCTTTCCAGAGCGCTGCAAACAAGCCATAGGCATAGGCATTGTGATCGAGTGCTGTCCGGGATAGCGCGTAGTTCTTGCACCGGTTCGGAAACGTGCCGTCCAGGATCATGGTTGTGAATTCGTCGTCGGCCGTGATCGAAATGCCGCGCTGATACCCGCTGCAACTGCGGTTGCCCAGTGAAAGGCGGTTTTCGACGCGGAGATTCTCGAGTGGCGGTTCGAGTATGACGCGGACAGCGTTGGCGGACGGGTCAGGCTCGAACCAGTAACGCACAACCTTCAGGTTCATCAGCAGGGCATTGGGCGCCACATTGTAGGCGCGCAGCGGCTGCTTATCGAATGCACCCGGGTCGGACGGTGCGACATCGAAATAACTGTCGTCAATAACAATGTCCCCGGTAATTTCGCGCAGCCCGGTCTGACTGAGGTCACGCACCAGCCGCCAGACCCGCTCGGTAACGAGAAACGGGTCACCGTAGCCTTTGATGAGCAGGTCGCCGTCCAGAACGCCGTCACTGATTTCGCCAAGTGCGTAGGTTTCGGTCTTCCACTGGTAACTCGGACCCAGTTCGTGCAGGGCAACCAGCGTTGTGATCAATTTCATTGTCGACGCAGGATTGCGCGGCACATCATCGTTCCACTCAATGATGGTTCTGCCACTGTCGATGTCAGTAACGAGAATACTGAGCGAATCCGCCGGAATGTTGCGCACCTCGAGAACGCTCCTCACGCCCGGTGGCAACCGGGTGTCGGCAAGCGCGGCTAACGGGAGCAAGGCAAGGACCAGGCCGGCAACGAGCCCACAACAGGCTGCGCGGACGCCGCCCTGCCATTGGCGTGCGTTTTCTATGTTGATGGTGATGTCCTGTCTGAAGTTGGGAAACAAACTTTGCGTGAAACGCCAGAACATGAGCATAGAGTTGCGCTACGACGCGCGTCAATCACCTGGCCCGGGTGGCCCTCAATCAGGACCGCGCGGGCTTCTTGATGCCAAAGCTTCGAATCCGGTCCGCCAGCGTTGTTGGCTTGACGCCCAGCAACTCGGCCGCACCGCCACTACCTGACACCCGCCAGTTACTTTGCTTTAGCGCGGCAAGCAGGTTCTTTTTCTGCAATTCGCGAAAATCAGCGTCGGTAAGAATTTCGCCTGCGAGCGGCTCACCGGCGTCCGGTTGTTCGCCTGCACTGGCCTGGTCTACGGAGGGCTGCATATCCGGCATCGACTTGTCGAGGCGCAAGACACTGCCCTCGGAAAGAATCACAGCGCGTTCAATGACGTTCTTGAGTTCACGAACATTGCCGGGCCACTTGTAGCGCCTCAGGTTCTCGACCTGTGCACGAGTCAGCGTCATCACCTCGCGACCGAAGTCACGGCACGTCTGCTCGAGAAAATGCTGGGCAAGCTGCACGATATCGTTGCCTCGTTCGCGCAACGGCGGTACGTCTACCGGGAAGACACTCAGACGATAGAACAGGTCTTCACGAAACTTGCCTTCGACGATCAGCTTTTCGAGATTCTTGTTGGTTGCCGCAATCACGCGTACATCGACCGAACGCGTGACATCGTCGCCGACTCGTTCGAACTCGCTTTCCTGCAGGACGCGCAATAACTTGCCTTGCAGTTCGAGCGGTATCTCACCAACCTCATCAAGAAACAGTGAGCCACCGTCGGCGAGCTGGAAGCGACCCACCCGATCCCGGTGAGCGCCCGTGAACGCGCCTTTTACATGGCCGAAAAACTCGCTCTCAAACAACTCTTTGGGAATGGAGGCGCAGTTCACTTTGACGAGTGGCTTGTCGGCACGCGGACTGCGTGTATGGATAGCACGCGCAACCAGTTCCTTGCCAACCCCCGACTCCCCCAGCACGAGGACACTGGCCGGCGTGTTAGCAACGGCTTCCACGCGCTTGAGCATGCGCTGCAGTGCCGGGCTCGTGCCGACAATGCGGCCAAAATTCAAAGCGACGTTTACTTCTTCGCGCAGGTAATCGCGCTCGTGCTCGAGTTCCTCGCGCAAGCGCGCATTTTCCGCGAGCGTCTGGCGCAAACGCCGTTCCGCCCGCTTGCGTTCGGTAACGTCTTTCGAGGCAACCAGCATCCTGTCGACATTGCCATTGGCATCGCGGTGCGAAAGTGCTGACATGATCAGGTCGAGCTTCTCGCCGCTACGCGTCACCATCTGTCTTTCCAGATTGTTGAAGTCGCCTTCGCGAATCAGCTTTTTCAAGCGATCACCGGCATACAGCCGCTGGTCTGCGGCGCTGAAAAAATCAGTAATGGGACGACCCAGGACCTCCTGCCGTGTGTAACCCATTTTCTGTAGCCAGTGATCCGTTACGGTCGCTATCAGACCGTCGCCATCGACCGTGTGCAGCATCGCAGGCATCGACCGGTACAAGGTGCGGTACTTGAGGTTTGCGCGCGCCTGGTCGGTGGCTTCGGTATGCATCGTTATCGTCCGCATAAACTTGCCATCGGGCGTGTAATCGACAATCGCATTGGTCAGGCAATCGACAACGTCGCCGGTCTTGGTTATGAAGCTGATGGGCTTGGCCCTGAGCTTGCCGGTCCTGCGCAGCGCCGGCCGCAACTCCTCGGCAATACGCCGGGCACTTTCCTCAGTTACGAATTCTTCCGGCTTGTGGCCCACCATTTCGGCACGCTCATAGCCCAGCCGTGACAGGAACTCGTCACTGACATCGAGGTAGACGCCGTCCTCTGCAATTGACGTCGCCATCGACGGCGCCTTGCGAAACAGCCATTGGTAGTCTTCTAGAGTGAGCATTCGCGCAGTTTATACGAAATTCCGTAAGAAAACTCACGGTTTTTCGTTATTAACGATTTTCCGTTACAGCGACATTTTCTATAAGTGATTGTTAAATAAGGAAAACACAAGTTGGCACGGCTTGTGCAATAAGCCCTAGTGAGATTATTTGATTCGCCTGCCGTCCCAACGACGTCGGTCGAGAAACATTTGAGGAAATACCGATGAACAACCGTAATGTACAAAATGGACTGGTACTGGCCGGCGCGCTGGTCGTACTGTTCAGCCTGATGTTTGCCACTTCTGTCGCCGTAACACGCGTACCGTTTGGCATCTAGGTAACACACACTCGCAACACCGCGATTATTGCCTCCGGAGATCTTGAAATCCGGCTCGATGACCGCAAATTATTGATCCACAGGCAAACCACGTTGGTTTGCTGACTAACCCCCCGCGATGGACGGCCGGTCGGGAACTCTCCCCCCCCGATTACCCGATTGGCTGAAAATCGTATGCCGGAATGATTCCGGTGAAAAGCGGACCTGGATGGTCCGGCGGCACCCCCCATGCCGTAACCTGGGCGTCGGGGTCCGAACTTTCGGGTTCGGTTCGCTGGTCGGTCTTCGACCACAGCACCCCGGCGCCGTCTTTTCCCCAGCAAGCTTGCGCCTGACCGGGCTACTTATCGGTAGACACCCTTTCGCGATGCACCTCGGCGCGCTGCCCCTTCGCTCGCGCAGTCGTGTTGCTGATACTTTCGCGCGCCCGTCGCAGCCAGTACCGGGCCCATGCAAACTCAATCGACAGGATCGCAAGCCCCAGAGGAATCACGACAAAAGCGGGACCCGGCGTCACGATCATGATGACGCCCAGTAACAGCACGGTTGCGCCGACGACAGCAATAACCACTCGACGTGCTGCCTTGTACGTGCCCGCGGCAATTTTCCGAATCATTGTGTCTCCGGCTCGGGTCGCACAAGCAGCGTCCCAAAGCGATTAGTTCACGAGGTTGAGCGCAAAAAAGTCGAGCATTCGGGTCCACGCATCTTCGGCCACGGCGGCATCAAAATTGCGGTGTGCCGGATCGGCGAAAGAATGACCTGCATCAGCATACACCTGGATATCGACAGGCTTACGCAATCGCTGCATTGCCTCCTCGAAATCGCGCACGCTTTCTACTTCAATGCGGCGGTCGTTCCGTCCGAACAGACCCAGCACCGGCGCTTCCAGCACCTGCAACCGCTCCTCATCGCTGCTCACCTGCCCGTAGTAAATGACGGCCGCCTCGATCTCAGCCGGAAACAGCAGTGCACCTTCCAGGGACCAGCCGCCGCCAAAGCCCCAGCCAACCGTTCCAATCGCAGGCGCTTCCACGGCCTCAACGAAGGTTATCGCCTGCCGCATATTCTCGGCGACGTCGTCCTGATTTTCGAGCACCTGGATCGTTTTCTGGCGCGCCTCCTGCGCGGTGGTCACCGTCTCACCGGAATACAGGTCAATCGCAAGCACCATGAAGCCTTCTGATGCGAGCCGGTCCGCTACCGCGCGGATATCGTCATTCAGACCCCACCAGTCGTGTATCAGAATGATGGCCGGCAGCGGCTCGATCATGTCGGACGGGAACGCAAAATGCCCGTACACCAGCGCTTCATTCACGTCCGCATAAGGCAAGGTCTCCGAATCCACGGGGCGGTTCAGAACCGGCGCACCGGCGGCCCCCGATGTGGCTGCGGCCGAATCCGTCTCTGTTGCTTCGACCGCTTGCTCAGCCGGGACCCGATCGTCCGCGGCCCGCTCGCACGCCGTGCCAAACAGGCTGATTATCAGGAGGGTGGCCAGAATCGGACCACCTGTCAGTTTCGAGGGCATAGTTCTTTCCTGCTCAATAACGCACAAGCTGTGGCCGAGTGTAATGCAAAACGGGTACCGCACGTAACGCAGACCCGGTCGCAGCCTGCGCCCGCAGCGACTAGACTCTGGTCCCGGACACTTTCAGCAAGGCTCGCGTGCATGGACATTCTGTTCGAATCCGTCATTTACCTGGTTGCCGCTATTATCAGCGTGCCGATCAGCCGCGCCCTCGGTTTCGGCTCAGTGCTGGGCTACCTTGCGGCCGGCATCCTGATCGGCCCGTTCGGTATCTCGCTGGTCTCGGAATACGAACATACGCTGCACGCTGCCGAGTTTGGCGTGGTACTCCTGCTATTTGTGATAGGCCTTGAATTGCAGCCCTCGCGCTTGTGGGTAATGCGACGGATGGTGTTCGGCCTTGGTGCCCTGCAGGTGCTGATTACAGCCGCCGCGATCGCCGGGCTTGCCTTGTGGTTTGGCGTCCAGACTTCGTCGGCCGTGGTCATCGGCGCTACGCTCGCCTTGTCGTCGACGGCCTTTGTCCTGCAAATGCTTGCCGAGAAGAAACAGCTGACAACGAGTTACGGACGCGCTGCCTTTTCGATACTGCTGTTCCAGGACCTTGCCGCTATCCCGCTCATTGCTTTGATGCCACTGCTTGGCAACTCGGCGGGCGAGAATCCGTTTGATTTGCTGCAACTGGCCCGGAGCACGATTATCCTGCTTGTTCTGATTGTGGGCGGGCGCTTCCTGTTGCGACCGATACTCGAGATGGTGGCCAAGACAGGCATTCCCGAACTCTTTACGGCCAGCGCCCTGCTGGTGGTGATTGGTGCCGCCCTGCTGATGCAATTGGCCGGAATGTCGATGGTGCTGGGCGCTTTCATTGCAGGCATGTTACTTGCCGATTCCGAGTATCGGCACCAGCTCGAAGGCGACATCGCGCCGTTCAAGGGATTATTGCTCGGCCTGTTTTTTATTGCCGTGGGCATGTCTGTCGACCTGCAACAATTGCTCAGTGAACCGGCCAGAATACTGCTTATCGTCGCTGCGCTGATGCTGGTCAAAGCCATCGTCCTCGTGCTGCTTGCGCGTCGCTTTGGCATGTGCGACAAGCGGAGCGCGCTGCGGCTCGCGGCCGCCATGTCCCAGGGCGGCGAATTCGCGTTTGTGATTTTCACGATAGCAACCAGCGAAGGAGTATTGTCCGAGGTACTCAGTGGCACGCTGACACTTGCGGTAACACTTTCGATGCTACTAACGCCAGTTCTTTTTCTGCTGGCCGAACGCCTGACGCAGCGCATGAAGAAAACAGAGGAACCCAACTACGACGAAATCGTAGACGAGCACAATGCGGTTCTGATCGCGGGCTTCGGTCGAGTCGGCCAGATTGTCGGCCGACTGTTGCGCATGAGTGGGCGGCCTTTCACCGCGCTCGAGTACGATGCAGAACAGGTGAACATGGTGCGGACCTACGGCAACAAGGTGCACTTTGGAGACGCCACCCGCCTGAATGTATTACGTGCCGCAGGCGCTGCCGATGCCAGGCTCTTCGTTGTTGCGACGTCGGACATGGAAACATCACTGCATATTGCCGAGACGGCGATACGCAACTTCCCGCACCTGACAGTGATTGCTCGCGCCCGTAACAGGCGCCATGCACATAAACTCATGGACCTCGGCGTCAAACATATTTTCCGGGATACATTGCTGTCGAGCGTAGCAATGGGTGAACGCGTTTTTGAACAACTCGGCATGTCGCACGAGGAAAGCAGCCGTCTGGCCAAGGTGTTCCTGGAGCGTGACGAAAAGCTGCTGATCGAACAATACGCGGTACACAATTCGGAAGAAATGCTGATCGCAACCTCCCGCGAAACGGAACGCGAACTGGAATTGCTGTTGCGCGCTGACTTACCGGAAAATGAGAAGGCGAGCTAGTCGTCTTCGTCGTCATCCCATTCGCGTAGCTTGCTCTTGTCAACTTTCTTCCACTGCGCGTCACTGACTCGCATATACTCGCGAATCTTCGCAATGACATAGATAAGTACAATTGCGATCAGGGCAAGCACCGGCCAAAGCCCGTCTGGCATTTTTGCGTCTCCCTTTGAGGTCGAGGCCGCAGCATAACATCCGCCTTAAGCACCGGCGGCCCGACGTAAACAGTTAAAGCGAACCTTTCTGGATGGATAAACAACGCCGCTCACTAAGACTCAGGGTAACGGCGTTCGTCCGCGAGTCACTCAGCGAAAACGAAACCGTCTTTACTCGCGGTCCGGTTAATCGTGCGCTTGGCCTGCTCGCCATCCCCATGATGCTGGAAATGGCCATGGAGTCGGTGTTCGCCGTCGTCGATATTTTCTTTGTGTCACGGCTGGGTGAAGACGCCGTCGCTGCTGTTGGCATGACCGAAGCCATCATTACCGTTCTGTACGCCATTGCCATCGGGCTCGGTATGGGCGTAACGGCCATGGTGTCGCGGCGGATCGGCGCCGACGATCCGACCGGTGCGGCACGGGTAACCGGCCAGGCCATCTGGATCGGGGCACTGGTCGCGATTGTGACGGGCATCATTGGTGTCACATACGCGCGTGACATGCTTGCGCTAATGGGTGCGTCCAGTGCCGTCATTGAGCAGGGAGCCGATTACACGGCGATACTGCTCGGCGGCTCCGTCACGATCGTCTACCTGTTCCTGCTCAACTCAGCATTCCGTGGGGCGGGTGACGCCGCAATAGCCCTGCGCTCCTTGTGGCTTGCGAACGGTATTAATATCGTTCTCGACCCGTGCTTCATTTTCGGCCTCGGCCCGTTCCCTGAAATGGGTGTAGCCGGTGCCGCCGTCGCCACCACGATCGGGCGCGGCGCCGGTGTCCTGTACCAACTGGCTTACCTGATGGGCGGGCGCGGCCGGCTCGCGTTCAGCCTGCCGCACCTGGCCCTCGATACGAGGCTGATCCGGAAAATGCTGCTGATCTCGGCAGGCGGCGTCGGCCAGTTTCTGATAGCCACTGCCAGCTGGCTGGCCCTCATGCGGATCGTGGCTCTTTACGGCAGCGCCGCTGTCGCGGCGTACACCATCGCGCTGCGTATGCTTGAGTTTGCGATTCTGCCTGCCTGGGGTCTTGGCAACGCGGCGGCAACGCTGGTTGGCCAGAATCTTGGCGCCGGGCTGCCTGAACGAGCAGCAAAATCCGCCTGGCAGGCCGCCATTTTCAACGCGGCATTCATGTTTGTAATCGGTGTCCTCACCTTGCTGTTTGCGCCACAGGTCGCCGGGATGTTCGCGGACGATCCGGAGACGCTGCGCTACTGCATTGACTGCCTCAGGATTCTCGGTATCGGCTACCCGATGTACGCCGTCGGTATGATTATGGTGCAGGCCCTCAATGGCGCCGGTGACACGTTTACGCCGTCGGCGCTTAATTTCCTGTGCTTCTGGCTGGTGCAAATTCCTCTTGCCTACTGGCTCGCAGAAACCGCCGGCTGGGGGCCCAACGGTGTCTTTGCAAGTATCGTTGTATCCGAATCGTTGCTGACGCTGCTGGCTGTTGTTGTGTTCAAGCGCGGTCACTGGAAGAATCGGTCTGCTTAAACGCCCTTGCGCATCAGCCTCGAGAAAAACCGCGTGTCCGACGTACCGCTCATACAGTTCATCAATGCAACCATCTGGCGCGGCTCCACCTGCGTATTCAAGCACCTGGACCTGACCATCGATCAACACGAGCGGATTGCCATTCTCGGGCCGAACGGGTCGGGCAAGACCACCTTGCTCAAGACCATCAATCGCGAGATCTACCCGGTAGATTCACCCGACTCGTCAGTGCGGATTCTTGGCCAGGACCGCTGGAATGTGTGGCAATTGCGCAAACACATCGGCATCGTTTCGCAGGATTTACAGCAACGCTATACACCAACCACGACAGCGCTTGAAGTGGTTGTGTCGGGTTACTTTTCCAGCATAGGCGTGCACGGCGCGCTCGCCAATCAGGTCACTCAAACACAGCGCGAACATGCGCTGGCGGTTCTCAACGAACTCGGGATTGGCAATCTCAGTGATTGCAGCCTGAACCGTATGTCGACCGGGCAGCAGCGACGCTGCCTGCTTGCCCGTGCACTCGTACACGACCCGGCAATCCTGATTCTCGACGAGCCAACCGCTGGGCTCGATCTTACGGCAAGTTTCGACTACCTCGCCAGGATCCGGCAACTGGCCCGCGCAGGGCGCAACATCGTCATGGTCACGCATCATCTCAATGAGATCCCGCCCGAGGTATCGCGCGTCGTCCTGCTCGGCGACGGCGGCATAGCGGCTGACGGTGACAAGGCCGAGGTGCTGACAGCCGATATGCTCAGCAGGGTCTACGACACGGCCATCCGGGTTCGGGAAGTCGATGGCTACTACCTGGCCTACCCCGGCCAGTAGGCACTTGGCGGGTCCAAAAACGTGAGCCATTACACGGCATTAGCGGCGCGGCAACATTATGCTCGACGTATGATGCTAATCATTCGAACCATTATCTCAAGCGTGCCACTGGTCTCCCTGCCCGTACTGGCGGCCGATGCCGATATCGAAACCGGCATTACCAGCGTCGGGCCATCCATGTTCATGTTTACGATCGCCATCGCGCTCATACTGACCCTGGTGTTCCGTGCCACAGCCGGCAGGCTGGCCACTTACCTGACATCCAGGCTCGGCCGCTTGCGGGTACGTCGCACGCTGGCGCGGCACGCCACGGCGGTAATGAACGACGTGATTCTGCCCGGCGCCTACGGTGGCCTGGCCAGGATCGACTACGCGGTGCTGACAGCCGCGGGCATTGTCTGCATCCGTACCGTGCACTGCAACGGCGCGGTGAGCGGCAGCGGCGACGAAGCGCAGTGGACGAACATTGATGGCGTGAGCCGGCGGCGTTTCCTTAACCCCATGATTCAGAACGAGGGACGCGTCCGCGCAGTGCAGAAGATCGTGCCCGACGCAGCAGTCGCCAGCCTGGTTGTTTTCACCGGTAGCGTTGAGTTCTCTTCACCACCACCGGCCAACGTCATTCGTGTCGATCAGCTTGGCGCGCGCATGCAACAGCACGCACGCGGCACGGGCCAGATTAGCGATCTCGAGCGCCAATGGGCGAGCCTGCAGGCACACATCATGAGTGATCTCGATTCGCGCAAGGACTTTGCAGCGCAGATCAGTTTTTCCTGATTCCGCCCGGCGCGCCGCAAAACGCGACAATCTGACTTATACTCGGTTGCTTCTCGGGCTCCAGGAAGCGCTTTGTGATTGCAGGTACCGATGTAACTCCGCTCGTTTCGTCCCCAATCGGCGTCATCGCCGTGCTCTGTTTTGTAGCGGCTTTTTTCTTCTTCGTCGCACAAGTAACTGACTCGAAATTCTTTCACTACGTTCCGCCGTTGCTGTTTATCTACGCAGCACCGGTATTCCTTAACAATTTCAACGTTATTCCGTCTGACTCCCCCGTTTACTCGGGACTAAGCACGTATTTGCTGCCCGCGTTTATTGTGCTCATGCTGATCAAGGTCAATATCCCGGCTGTTGTCAGCGTCATGGGTAAGGGCGTTCTGGTGATGCTAATGGGCACAGCCGGTGTCATCGTTGGTGCCGTCGTCGCGTACATGATCGTGCACCCATGGTTGTCGCCCGATGCCTGGACCGGCTACGGCGCACTGGCGGGCAGCTGGATTGGCGGTACCGCGAATATGGCCGCGACGGCCGAAATGCTTGGCACGTCGGAGGAACAGTTTGGCCTGGCGATCATCGCCGACAACGTCATCTACATTGTCTGGCTGCCCTTGCTGCTCATGTCGCGCAATTTTGCCGACCGGTTCAATCGCTGGGCTCGCGTGCCGCCGGAGCGGCTGGCCGCGATGGACGCTGCCGCCGAATTGCATTTCGAGGAAGACACCGCACCCAGCATGTCACAGTACCTGTACCTGTTTGCCATTGTTATCGGCGTTACCTGGACAGGCAGTACGCTGGCACCTGGTATTTCGGGCTGGATAAGTGACACGCTGCCTGCCATCAAAGACCTGTTTTCCGAGTCGACCGTGCGCATACTGTTTGTTACTACCTTTGCACTAATCCTCTCCGCGACGCCTGTTGCAAAGCTGCCAAACTCAACCGCCATCGGTACGGCACTGGTCTACGTCTTCGTTGCCGGTATGGGTGCGCGTGCCTCGGTGTCCGGCCTTGCTGAGGCACCGGTGTTTGTACTGGGTGCTTTTATCTGGATCGCGATACACGGTCTGTTCTGCCTTGCCGGAGCGTGGCTGTTCCGTGTTGATGTGCACAGTGTGGCCATTGCCTCAGCCGCGAACATCGGCGCCGCCGCCTCAGCACCTATTGTCGCGGCTCATCATCGGCCGAGCCTCGTGCCGGCCTCTATCCTGATGGCGTTGCTGGGCTACGCCCTGGGCAACTACCTTGCACCGCTGGCAGGTCAACTGGCGCGTCTGGCCGCCGGGCAGTAGCCCGGCGCCAGGTTGCCCGTGCACGGCCCGACTTTGAACAGGATAGCCTGGTGATCACCGAGAAGGTCAGACAATGGCAGGGCTTGCTGCAGAAACTCGTTACCGGATTTTTTGCGGTCGGCGCAATGCTGTGCCTGCTCGCCACGGTGCTTTGGCGGGATCGAATTCCGCTGGATGAGATTCTGCTGTCGCCTGCGCCACTGGCGACACGCGAAACACCGGTTACAGTGACCTGGTTCGGCGTCACAACACTGCTCTTCGATGACGGTGAAACACAACTCCTGATTGATGGGTTTGTCTCACGCCCCACCCTCGCCGACATCCTGCTCGATCGGCCTGTCAACAACGACGCCGCGAAGATCAACTATTTTCTCAACGAGTATGAAATCAACCGGCTCGCAGCAATCATTCCGGCGCACTCGCACTTCGACCATGCAATGGACATTGCCGCCATCGCCAATCGCAGCAGTGCGTCGATACTCGGTTCGGAGTCCAGCGCACATATCGGTCGCGGTGCCGGTGTGCCACCCGATCAAATCGTTGTTGTTGCCGACGGCGCTGACTACACGTTTGGCGAATTCTCGGTGCGCTTCATCGCAACCGGGCATGCCCCGGTCGGCTGGCGTGGCGCAGTACCGTTGCCGGGCGCCATTGAGTCACCTCTCCGCATGCCCGCGCCCGTTTCCGCGTTTCGCGAAGGTGGCAGCTATGCAATCGTGGTTTCGCACCCGTCCGGCAGCGCCCTGGTTCTCGGTAGCGCCGGGCTACAGCCGGGCAAACTCGACAACTTGCAGGTGGATACTGTCTTTCTCGGCGTTGGCATGATTGAAGGGTTGGGCCAGGCGTACATACAGGACTATTGGAAATACGCGGTGACCGCCACCGGCGCCAAAACCGTGGTGCCCGTGCATTTCGACGATTACACGCAGCCGTTTGGCAACATTAGCCTGGCGCCCAAGGTACTGGATGATTTCTCCGTGACGGCGCGCGTGTTGCAGGACTCACGCAAGCGCTGGGATGCCGACACGCAATTGTTCATGCCGGCATTTGCTGTCCCGATGCCCCTCACCGTCAGGGCCGCACCGGAAACCTGAATCAGTTGCCCAACAGTTCGTCGAGACGAGCAGCGCCTTCGATCAGCGCCAGCTTGCGCGACCGCCGCAGCCGCTTGACCCGATACTCGCAACGTTGCGCGAGACTGCGATCACCCACCGCCACCGAAAAAACGAGCTTTAGAGGGCCACGTCCGCGCAAGTACTTGGCACCACGAGGTCCCCTATTGTGTTGCTCCAATCGTGCGCTGACGTCCCGGGCTATGCCGGTGTACAAACTCCCGTCGGCGCACTCCAGGATGTAAAGGCTGTATTGCTCGGCCACGCTGCTCAGGCGCTGCCACCGGCGAGATTGTCACCGAGCACGCGAAATGCGCCGGACTCGATGCTACTGAGATTATTTTCGGTTTCCTCGAAAGCCAGAACGAGCTCATGTGCTTCGCCGAGCGCCGCCTGTGCCTCGTTGAATACCAGCGTCAATGTATTGCCCAGCAAGCGCGCTTCCTTCAACAGGTCGTGGCCACCCATCTGGCTTTCATTGACTTCGATATACAGTGACTCATCGAAGTCGTCCTCGATTGCACGCATCAGTAATACGTAGTCTTCGATATCGCCGGCCTCCGATGTGCAGGCAAACAACAGCATCGTCGCGTTCTCGCGCACATCGAATGCGACAGTGTCATAGATCTGGCTTTTAGACATGCGAGACTCCGCGGGAAGGGTTTGAATGAGTCTACGCTACGCGGCCACTGGATTGCGAATCACCGAGAATTTCGCTCATTCGATCGTCCTTGTCACGCCAGATATCGCCTAGCCACTGGTGCAT
Organism: Gammaproteobacteria bacterium; assembly: GCA_030425905.1. GTDB lineage: Bacteria > Pseudomonadota > Gammaproteobacteria > Steroidobacterales > Woeseiaceae > UBA1847. Next base: position 748 of record JAUHZT010000031.1, on the reverse strand, counting down.
CTGACGGCGAAACGCGCGATCAGTTTCATATTTGCCTTCGAGCAGGAATGGTGCGATCGGGCGCGTCGTAACCTCGACAACGGCACGAACCCGGCTACCACAACACATCGCCCAGAACTTTGGCACGCCATCGCGATAGACAATAGTGACGTCCAAAATACAGTCGAACAATTCGCCCATTGAGCCCAGCGCCACGGCAATACCGCCGGCTCTGGGTGCCAGCAGGTTTTGGTACGGAGATTTGCGTGCAACGCGTTTCGCCTCGCTGAAACGTGTGCCCTCAACAAAATTGATTACCGTGGTTGGCGTATCGCGAAACTTTGCGCAAGCCTTGCGCGTCGCCTCGAGATCCTTGCCTTTCGCCTCCGGATGCCGCGCCAGGTACGAAGGGGAGTGCCGTTTCATGAACGGCATATCGAGTGCCCACCAGGCAACGCCAAGGATCGGAAACCAGATCAGTTCCTGCTTGATAAAGAATTTCAAAAAGGGAATGCGACGATTGAAAACAGTTTGCAGTACAACAATATCCACCCAGGTCTGGTGGTTTGCCAATACGAGATACCAGCCGTCCTTGCGCAACTCGTCGAATCCCGAGGCCTGCCATTGCGTTGCACCACTGCCAGCCAATAGCAGGCGATTACCACTAACCCAGTTTTCCCCGAGCTTCATGAGCACGCGTGTGATAGCACGGCGAAAGCCCCTGAGTGGCAGCAGCAGTTTGACAATCGCGAGAAGAAAAATAGGGGTG
>JAUHZT010000030.1 GCA_030425905.1 Gammaproteobacteria bacterium | reverse complement strand
ACAGACCAACGATAAGCGGTACTGCAATGGGCAGCAGGCTCGGCACGATCATTTCCTTGATCGCGGCTTTGGTCAGCAGATCGACCGCCCGGCTGTAGTCGGGCTTGCCGGTTCCTTCCATGATGCCGGGAATTTCCCGGAACTGGCGGCGGACCTCGGTAACGACGGCGCCGGCGGCACGACCGACGGCTTCCATGGCCATGGCACCGAACAGGAAGGGCACGAGACCGCCTATAAACAGGCCGATAATCACGAGGTGGTCATTGAGCAGGAACACTGCGTCGATGCCTGCTTTTTCCAGCGCATTCGTATAGTCCGCGAACAGTACAAGGGCAGCGAGGCCGGCAGAACCGATGGCGTAGCCTTTCGTAACCGCCTTGGTCGTGTTGCCCACGGCGTCGAGCTGGTCTGTAATGGTGCGAACTTCCGAGGGCAGCTCTGACATCTCGGCAATACCGCCGGCATTGTCGGTGATCGGGCCGAAGGCGTCCAGCGCCACAATAACGCCGGTCATCGACAGCATGGAGGTTGCCGCAATTGCGATGTTGTAGAGTCCTGCAAGATTGTCACCGGCCGGCGCCAGAGCAAAGGCACCCCAGATGCTGGCGCATACCGCCAGTACAGGCAGTGCGGTAGCCTTCATCGAAATCCCGAGGCCCGCAATGATGTTCGTGGCATCACCCGTCATCGACGCGTTGGCAATCGTCCTTACGGGTTTGTATTCAGTACCGGTGTAATACTCGGTAATGACAACCATGGCGGCTGTTAGCGCGAGGCCGATCAGCGCTGAGTAATAAATGCTCATGGCCTGGCCCGTGTCGCCAAGCATCATGTCCGTAATGAAATAGAACGCAACGGCCGCGAGAAGCCCCGCAACAATCATGCCCTTGTAGAGCGCGCCCATGACCTTGCCACCGTCTGAGGTCTTGACGAAGAACGTACCGACAATTGAGGCGACGATCGATACCGCGCCCAGCACCAGCGGATAAACAACCGCGGAGGCTCCGTAAGTGCTTGCTATCAGTCCACCGAGCAGCATTGTTGCGATGATGGTCACCGCATAGGTTTCAAAAAGGTCAGCAGCCATACCGGCGCAGTCGCCTACATTGTCGCCAACGTTATCGGCGATCACACCAGGGTTGCGCGGGTCATCTTCGGGAATACCCGCTTCCACCTTGCCAACCAGGTCGGCACCGACGTCAGCGCCCTTGGTGAAGATGCCGCCGCCCAGTCGCGCGAAAATCGAAATCAGCGAACCGCCGAAGGCGAGGCCGACCAATGCATGAATCGAGTCATCAACAGAGACGTTGCTTTTCTGCAGGATCAGATAGTAGCCGGCGACTCCGAGCAGGCCGAGGCCAACGACGAGCAAACCCGTAATCGCGCCGCCGCGAAACGCGACGTTGAGTGCCGGGTTGACGCCTTTGGTGGCAGCTTCTGCTGTCCGGACGTTGGCACGAACCGATACGTACATGCCGATGTAGCCCGCGAGCGCCGAGAAGATTGCGCCAATCGCAAAACCGCCCGCCGTTGTCCAGCCAAGTGCAAAGCCGAGCACGGCGAAGAGCACGACGCCGACAATTCCGATAGTGGTGTATTGCCGATTCATGTAAGCGCTGGCGCCTTCCTGAATCGCCTTGGCGATTTCCTGCATCCGGTCGTTGCCTGCCGGTTGCTTGAGAATCCACTGGGTAGATAGAACCCCGAATAGCACGGCGAGTACGCCTGCGCCAATCGAGAGCCACAGTGCCAACTCATTAGTCATTGTTATCCCCTTGGATGATGCGTTTTAGTCAACAGTTGCCATAAACACCGTCCATTGCGGACGGTGTCTTGGCAGAATCTAAGTATTTTTTTTGGCTGGCCGGCCTGTTGTTGTTCTGGTCCCCCGACCGTCAGCAGCAACCTGAGTGCGACTCCCCTAGCCCCCTCGCAGGGCGCAAATCATACCACAAATTTCTGCTTCAGCTTTTGCTTAACAGAGACGCCCTTGAGCTTGGCGTACTTTGGTAAGCCTTTGAAATATGGAGGGTAATCTTCACCCTTGATGAGCGGTTCCAGGTAGCGGCGGCCTGCTGCCGTGATGCCGAAACCATCTTTGCGGATATAGCTCTTGGGCAGCATCTTTTCCTTGTTGGCGATACGTGACAGCTTGGCCGATTCAATTTTCCAGCGGTACGGCTTGTCCGATACGCGCTTGATTACGGGCATGACCGCCGTCTTTCCGGCGAGTGCGAGGCGCACTGCTTCCTTGCCAACGGCGTACGCCTGTTTGACGTCAACGGCCGAGGCGATATGCCGCGCCGAGCGTTGCAGGTAATCGGCGATCGCATAGTGGTACTTGTAACCCAGGTTATCCCGCACCATTTGCGCAACGACTGGCGCAACGCCGCCGAGCTGAGCATGCCCAAACGCATCGCGGGTGCCTGCCTCGGCCAGGAAGCGGCCGTCGGCATACTGTGCGCCTTCACTGACGACAATGACGCAATAACCGTAGTGCTCGACACAGTATTTTACGCGTGCCAGGAAAGCCTTCTGTTGAAACGGGACTTCCGGAAACAGGATAATGTGCGGTGCGTCTTCGGGGTTCTCGCCGGCGAGTCCGCCAGCCGCCGCGATCCAGCCAGCGTGGCGTCCCATGACTTCCATGATAAATACCTTGGTAGACGTTTCAGCCATCGAGGCCACGTCCATGGCTGCTTCACGGGTCGAAACGGCAACGTACTTGGCGACTGAACCGAAACCGGGGCAGGTGTCGGTAACGGGTAAATCGTTGTCCACCGTTTTTGGTATGCCGATTGCGGCTACCGGGAACCCCAGTTTCTTGGAGATCAGCGACACCTTGTGCGCTGTGTCCATGGAGTCATTGCCGCCGTTATAAAAGAAGTAGCCGATGTTGTGGGCTTTGAACACCTCGATCAGGCGCTCGTACTCCGCGCGGTTTTCCTCAATACCCTTGAGTTTGTAGCGTGCGGAACCAAATGCACCGCCGGGCATGTAGCGCAGCGCGGCGATCGTCGCGGCGCTTTCCCGATTGGTGTCGATAAGATCCTCTGTGAGCGCCCCGATAATGCCGTTGCGGCCGGCGTACACGTTGGCGATCTTGTTCTTGTGTTTGCGTGCAGTCTCAATGACACCGCAGGCGGAAGCGTTAATTACCGCCGTAACGCCACCGGACTGGGCGTAGAAAGCGTTCATAGCTGGCATCTTAAATCCCCGGGCAGGTTTTGCGAAGCGCATGAGCATAGCGGAAACAGGCGGCTGGTTCAGCGCTTTTGCCGGGTCACGATTGACCTCTCACGCGTTAGCCGGTAGCGTACTTCGCCCCGGTCGGGCCCGTGGCCCGAACCGCAACTACCTTGCAATCAAGAGACCAGAGAATGCGAATCGTATTACTTGGAGCGCCCGGTTCCGGTAAGGGCACACAAGCCAAGATATTGACCGAAGAAAAGCACGTCCCGCACATTTCAACCGGCGACATGCTGCGCGCAGCCGTGGCCGCGGGTACACGCTTTGGCCAGAAAGCGAAATCGATCATGGAAGCTGGCAACCTGGTTTCAGACGACATAATGCTGGGCATTATCGCCGAGCGACTGGTCGAGCCGGATGCGGCTGACGGTTTCATCCTTGACGGCTTTCCGCGCACCCGCCAGCAAGCCGCAGACCTCGAAGAGTTGCTGGACCAGCTTGGTGTACCGCTCGATGCCGCCATTCTCATGGATGTCGATTTCGATATCCTCATGAAACGCCTGACCGGCCGGCGCACCTGCTCGAAGACAGGCAAGTTGCTGAATATCTATTTCACGCCGCAGGCCGAGATTGACGCCTGCAAGCAGGCCGGCGGGGAACTCCTGCATCGCGAAGACGATAACGAAGAGACGATTAGCAAACGCCTGCAGGTGTACCGTGAAAGCACCGAACCGGTCGTTGAGTTTTATCGTAAACGCGGTCGTCTGAAGGTTGTGAATGCCGACGGCGAAATTGCGGAAGTGAACGCGCGCCTGCTCGACGTCCTGTAAGGCGCTTTCCTAGAGTAGCTCCAGCAAGCGCGCACCGATCAGGTCGTTGCGCCAGCCGGAGAACACTCGCGAGTTGCGATTACCGCTCAGCAGGATGCTGGTGAGTTCTTTCTTCGATGCGATCGTCTCGGCAGCCAGGCCCAATTCGCTGGCGCAGGCAGCAACCCGTTTCTGCATGGCTTTGAGCTGCGCCTTCTGGGCGTCATCCGGCGGGCCCGAATTGCCGCTGTGGGGCTTTGTGGTCGCCGTCTCATCCGCACGCGCCGCCTCGACAAGTTGCAATATCTCGGCACCGGCTCGCTGCACGACTTTGGCCGGCAGGCCCTCTATACCTTCAAGCTCGGCCTGTGTACCCGGCAGCCGGTAAGCGATGTCGGTAAGCACGTTGTCCCTGATAATCCACTGGCGCGGCAAATTTCGTTCAAGCGCTTCAGATTCGCGCCACGCCGCCAGCAATGCGGCGGCGGCACGCCGTGCGCCGCGGAAATTGCGCGTGCCCTTGAGGCGCTGGACGGCTGTAGTGGGATCTATTTCGTAGAGGGCCGGGTCGAGCAACAGGTTGGAATCATAGATCGCCCACTCGAGCCTGCCCTTGTCGCGCAGGCGCTCGGTCAGAATCTCGCAAGCCGGTAACAGGTATTCCACGTCCTCGGCGGCGTACTTGAGGTATTCATCAGGCAGTGGCCGGCGGGCCCAGTTGGCACGCGTGTGGGTCTTGGGCAACTCGACATCAAACAGCTCTTTGACGAGGCCTGCATAGCCAAGTTGCGGCTGATAGCCGAGCAGTCCTGCAGCCACCTGCGTATCAAAGAGCTGCTTTGGCATCTGTCCGGCCGACTGGTAAATGACTTCTATGTCCTGGCGCGCTGAATGCGCAACCCATTGACGCCCGCACAGGCTGGTCCAGAAGTCCGCAAGCTCGTTTCCGCTCAGCGGGTCGACGCAGAATATTTCATCCGGTGTCGAGATCTGGATAAGACAAAGCTGCGCGAAAAAAGTCTTCTCGCGCATGAATTCCGTGTCGACACTGATCGTGTCGTAGGGGTCGATACGGGACCGGATTCGATCAGCTTGATCGACGTAGGTGTAAGCGGGCATCCGCGAAGGTTAACATGCGCCGGCTGGCACTTGTGCAACGACGAATCATGTAGTGCAAAATGGCTCGCGTCGCGACAGGCCTGGTGAGCGGAGCAACAGAAGTACAAATGCATATTCATATTCTTGGTATCTGCGGAACCTTCATGGGCGGCGTCGCGGCGCTGGCAGCCGCTGCCGGTCATCGTGTGACGGGCTGTGACCGTGGCGTTTATCCGCCAATGAGCACGCAGCTTAGAAATCTCGGCATCGAGATTCACGAGGGCTTTGATGCTGAACAGCTCGATATCGAGCCAGACTGCGTCGTTGTAGGCAACGTCATGACCCGCGGGATGCCGGTCATCGAGACGATGCTGGACCGTAGCATGCGCTACCAGTCGGGTCCGCAATGGCTTGCTGAGCACGTACTGAGCAACCAGCACGTGATTGCAGTCGCTGGCACACACGGCAAGACCACGACGGCGAGTATGCTGGCCTGGATTCTCCAGGACGCCGGCCTTGAGCCAGGCTTTCTGATAGGCGGCGTGCCGGCCAACTTCGAGGTTTCTGCCCGTTTTGGCAAAGGCGACTACTTTGTTGTCGAGGCCGACGAATACGACACGGCATTCTTCGACAAGCGCGCTAAATTTGTGCACTACCGTCCGAATACGCTGGTTCTGAACAACCTCGAATTCGATCACGCGGATATCTACAAGGACCTCGATGCCATTCTCTGGCAGTTCCACCAACTGATGAGGGTTGTGCCTGGGAAAGGTCGTGTGATCTGGAACTGTGCTGAGAAAAATCTCCAGAATCTACTCGAGATGGGTTGCTGGACGCCGACGGAAAGTTTTGGCGCTGAGGAGCGTGCGGCATGGCGCGGTACTTTCACCGATGCCGGTGCGCGCAAAGTGCGCGTGCGCGATCCGGATGGCATCGAAGCCGTCGCGCGCTGGCGGCTAAGCGGCGAACACAATCTTGAGAATTTGACGGCGGCTGTAGCGGCAGCGCGTGCGGCAGGGGTCGGCACCGAGAAAGCCGTGGATGCGATGTCACGTTTTGACGGCGTGAAGCGGCGCCTGGAGCGCACCGCGACGGTGGCCGATATCGCGATCTACGACGACTTTGCGCATCATCCCACGGCCATACGACGCACGATCGACGCGTTGCGCAAACGTAGCCCAGGGCACCGGGTGGTGGTTGCAATGGAACCGCGCTCCAACACCATGAAGCTCGGCGTGCACAACGCTGAGTTATGCGATTCGCTGCGCGATGCGGACCTTGTCTGGATGTACCGGCCTGACAGTATGGGTAAGGAATTTGACGAAGCGCTGCTGCCGCTTGCGGACAAACTGCGGCAGTTCGACGATTACGATCGGCTGGTTGGCGATATGTCGAAGCGCGTGCTGGCCGGCGACCAGGTGGTGTTCATGAGCAATGGCGGTTTCGGCGGCGCGCGCCAGACGCTGACAGCCGTGCTGCAGCGGACACGCACCGGGTGAGGCGCTGGAAATAATGCGCTTTCTCGCGTGCGGCACAGCGCGCTGCAGTGTTTCGCGGCGAGTTCTCCTATAATGAAACTGTGCGTATTCCTCTATTTCCCTTAAACACAGTGTTGTTTCCCGGCGGCCCGTTGCCGCTCAGGATTTTCGAGGCGCGTTATATCGACATGATCAGCGAGCGCATGCAGAAGGATGCGCCGTTTGGTGTTTTGCTGATCAAAGAGGGCCAGGAAGCTGGTCCGGCATCCACTTACGAAATAGGCACATTGGCCCGGATTACGGACTGGTACCAGGGCAGCGATGGCCTGCTCGGCATAACCGCGATTGGCGAACAACGCTTTCGCCTGCTGTCAGTTGAGCGCCAGGCGGACGGTCTTAACGTCGGGCAAGTCGAGTTGCTGCCTGTGGAAGAACCCGTCGCGTTGCCAGAGGAGTACCGGAAAATCGCGCACATACTCGGCGGTGTGCTGGACGACCTTGGCCGCCTGTACTCATCGCTGGAACGCAATTATGACGATGCAGGCTGGGTCACCTATCGCTTTGTGGAAGTGCTGCCGATAGACCTGGAGCAAAAGCAGGCGTGTCTCGAGCACAGCACACCGATCGAGCGCCTGCAGCTTGTCAGCGACTTGCTTGACAGCGTGCGCAGCAGCACCGACGCGCCAAACTGACCGGCGCTCGTAGACGGTCGGCCGCTTGCTTGCCGCTTACAGCGTCGCGAACACCTTGCGCGCAGCCGCCAGCGTTTGTTCGATCTCGGCGTCGCCATGCGCGGCTGAGACGAAGCCGGCTTCGAAGGCAGAAGGTGCAAGGTAGACGCCGTTGTCGAGCATGCCGTGGAAGAAGCGTTTGAAACGTTCCGTATCCGCGGCCGCGACTTGCTCGAAATGGCGCACAGGACCGTCGGCCGTAAAGACGAAACCGAACATGCCACCGGCGCATTCGACCGCGAGCGGAATACCGGATTGCTCAGCCGCACTCGCCAGACCGTCCACGAGCTGCCGGGTGCGGGCGCCGAGCGCTTCGTAAAAGCCAGGCGCGTCTATTTTCTCGAGCGTTGCAAGGCCGGCCGCCATCGCGACCGGGTTTCCGCTAAGCGTACCGGCCTGGTACACAGGGCCGTCGGGTGCAATGCTGGCCATGACATCGGCGCGGCCGCCAAATGCGGCAGCGGGCATTCCGCCGCCGACAATTTTGCCGAGCGTGGTCAGGTCCGGCACGATGCCAAGCCGTTCCTGCGCACCGCCCTTGGCGACGCGAAAGCCCGTCATGACTTCGTCAAATATCAGCAAGCTGCCCGATGCGGTGCATAGTTCGCGCAGCGCCGTGTGAAAACCATCAACTGGCGGCACCATATTCATGTTGCCGGCGATCGGTTCCACGATCACACAGGCGACCTGCTCGCCGATGTCTGCGAACACAGTACGCAGCGCGTCGATGTCGTTAAACGGCAAGGTGATCGTGTGCTCTGCAAGCCCTGCTGGCACGCCGGGCGAACTCGGCACGCCGAGCGTCAGCGCGCCGGACCCGGCCTTGATGAGCAGGGAGTCAGAATGGCCGTGATAGCAGCCTTCGAACTTGATGATCTTGTCGCGGCCTGTGTGCCCGCGCGCAAGCCGAATTGCGCTCATGGTTGCTTCGGTCCCTGAGCTGACCATGCGTACACGTTCAATAGACGGCATCAAGTCGCAAATTTTGCGCGCGATGCGGGTTTCGAGCACGCAGGGCGCGCCAAAACTCAGTCCGCGACGTGCCGTACTGACAACCGCATCGATAACGTCGGGGTCGCCATGTCCAAGAATCATGGGACCCCAGGAGCCGACATAGTCGATCAGGCGCCGGGAATCCTCAGTCTCGAGCCACGCGCCTTTCGCGCTCTTGAAAAAGACCGGATCGCCGCCCACGCTCGCGAACGCGCGGACCGGTGAATTTACGCCGCCTGCGATTACATCGCGGGCTTGATCAAAAAGTTTCATGCATTTGCCTTACGCGCAGTCCGCGCTTTTTCAGTAGTTCGGGTACGCCATCGTCGCCCACCAGGTGCAGGGCGCCGACCACAATCAGGTAGTCGTCTTCATCGTCCAGCAATGCTTCGATGCTCGCAAGCCAGCGACGATTGCGCTTGGCGACAATGACCTGGTACAGCTCGGGATAATTCTGCAATTGTACGAGCATTTCGTCTTCGAGATAGTCCGTATCACCTTCACGCCACGCGCGCACCATGTCGTCCATGCCGGTATCGAGTTCCGCGCCTTCTTCGAGCGTCTGCAGGAGGAGCGAGATCTGAGCATCCAGAGACAGGTTGTCGAGAAACTTCAGCTGCTCTTCGATCGTTTCGAGGCCGGTCACAGGCTTCTGGTCCTCTACGGCTTTTGTCGTCATGTGCATTTCGATCCCGTAGGCCGGGTTGAAACCTATGCGCGTCAGAATCAGTTGTTCAACCGTGATCGCCGCCAGCCAGGGTTCGGTGCGGGCGAGCATGTCGAGGGGGACGCCGATACGCTCGGCCGCCGTGGCCGCCTGCTGGTAGCGCGCTTCTCCCATCAGTTCGCGCAAGCTGCCGTCGCCAGCGATCAGGCCGTACTCGCTGGTGAGACTTTGCAGCGCGACGGGGTCGATATCGTCCATGTCGAGTTCCATGATGAGCGACTCAGCATCCGCGTAAGCAGCTTCAAGGACCGCGGGCAGTGGGTGATCATCGGCGCGCAGCAGGTGGATCGAGCCCAGCAGGTAGACGCGATTTGTGTCGCCTTCAATCTGCCACATGGAAACCGGGTGTTCATCGGCACGCGCGAGGGCAGCAAGCATTAGCAGCGCAAGGCCCGCAAGCAACCTGTTATTCATTGACCCATACCAGTCGAGTGTCGATATTGCCATCCTCGTGAAGTGTAATCTGTCGGTAGGCCGGGGGCTTGTCATCAACCGCGAAATCATCGCTGGCCGGTTTGAACTGCCGGCAGGTCGATGGCGTACCGAGAATGCGCAGCTTCCCGATTTTAGTGTCCGCCGCCTGGTGTGCATGGCCGAATAACACCGCGCGGGCGGTGTCAGTTTCTTGCAGCTGCTCCAGCAGTTGCGAGCCGTTGGCGAGGCCGACCGAATCCAGCCACCGGCTGCCAAGTTCAATGGGCGGATGGTGCAAGTACAGCAGCGCATGGGGGGTGCTGCCGTTGTGCACTATGTCCATGACCCGTTGCAGCTCAGCATCATCGAGCTGGCCACCGGCTTCGCCGGGCATGCAGCTATCAATGCCTGCCAGGGTCCAGTTGCCATGCGTGTGCGTTGCGCAGTAGTGAAAGGGCTCGCTCGACACGGCGTCCTGCATCAAAGTGCGTACATCGTGGTTGCCCGGGCAGCAGTAGACAGGGAGCGCGAGCGTGCCAAGGAGCGAACGAAAACGCTGATACGCCTGGGCGCTGTCGTCCTGCACCAGGTCGCCGCTAACGATTGCGATGTCCGCTCGCCAGTCACCGGACTGGTAGTGGTCAAGCACTCGTTGCAGCGATCGATGCGTATTCACGCCGCGCAGCTCGCCGGCGTCGCTGGCAAAGAGGTGCGGGTCCGTCAGATGCAGGACCCGCACACTGCTATTTGAGGTAGCCGCGCGCGCGGGCACTAGTAGCGATAATGCTCAGGCTTGTAAGGGCCTTCCTGCGAGACGCCGATGTAATCGGCCTGCACGTCGGACAACTCGGTCAGGTTGGCGCCAATACGTTGCAAGTGCAGGCGTGCCACCTTTTCGTCGAGGTGTTTCGGCAGGACATACACGCTGTTCTCGTAGTCGTCGGCATTCTTCCACAGCTCGATCTGCGCCAATACCTGGTTGGTGAAGGAGTTGGACATGACAAAACTCGGGTGACCTGTTGCACAGCCCAGGTTTACGAGGCGTCCTTCTGCCAGCAGAATGATGCGCTTGCCGTCCGGGAATATAACGTGGTCGACCTGCGGTTTGATGTTCTCCCATTCATATTGCTTCAGGTAGGCAACATCAATTTCATTGTCGAAGTGACCAATGTTGCAGACGATAGTCTGGTTTTTCATGCGGTCCATCTGCGGTCCGCTGACAACGTGGTAGTTGCCCGTTGCGGTAACGACGATGTCGACCTTGTCGCATACGTCATCCAGCGTGACAACACGGTAGCCTTCCATGGCGGCCTGCAATGCACAGATTGGATCCACTTCGGTGACCCAAACGGTTGCGCCTAGCCCGCGCAGTGACTGTGCACAGCCCTTGCCAACGTCACCGTAGCCGCAGACAACGGCGACCTTGCCCGCAATCATTACATCAGTTGCGCGCTTGATGCCGTCGACCAGGGATTCGCGACAGCCATACAGGTTGTCGAACTTGGACTTGGTGACAGAGTCATTAACGTTGAACGCAGGGCAGGCGAGGCTGCCATCTTTCATCATGTCATAGAGTCGCTTGACGCCGGTTGTCGTTTCTTCCGACAGGCCGCGTACGTCTTTCATGATATCGCTGTACTTGTCGTGCATCAGCACGGTCAGGTCGCCACCGTCGTCAAGCAGCATGTTGGGTGTCCAGCCATCCGGCCCCTTGATGGTCTGTTCGACACACCACCAGTACTCATCTTCCGTTTCACCCTTCCACGCAAAGACGGGTACACCAGACTCAGCAATCGCAGCCGCCGCATGGTCCTGCGTTGAGAAGATGTTGCAGGATGACCAGCGCACTTCGGCACCAAGCGCTGTCAGTGTTTCGATAAGCACGGCCGTTTGAATTGTCATGTGCAGGCAGCCGGCAATCCGCGCGCCAGCCAGTGGCTGTTGTTGCCCATATTCTTCGCGCAACGCCATCAAACCGGGCATTTCGGTTTCGGCGATGGCAATTTCCTTACGGCCCCAGTCGGCGAGGGTGATGTCCGCGACTTTGTAGTCGCGGGTTTGCAGGGCAACGGGTTCGCTGCTCATTGGCAATCTCCTAGTAAATGCATTGCTGGTTCAGGCGGCCGCCGAGCCGCGCAGGGCCTCGGCTTTGTCCGTCTTTTCCCATGAAAGGTCGAGGTCGTCGCGCCCGAAATGTCCGTAGGCAGCGGTTGGCTGGTAAATGGGTCGCACGAGGTCCAGCATTTTCAGAATACCGTAAGGCCGGAGGTCGAAATTTTCGCGAATCAGGCTCGTCAGCTGAGCGTCGGATACTTTGCCGGTGCCAAAGGTGCTGACACTGATCGAGGTCGGTTCGGCGACGCCAATGGCATAGGACACCTGGATCTCGCAGCGATCAGCAAGGCCCGCGGCGACAATATTTTTCGCCACGTAACGGCAGGCGTAGGCGGCAGACCGGTCAACCTTCGACGGATCTTTGCCCGAAAAGGCGCCGCCGCCATGGCGTGCGGAGCCGCCATAGGTGTCGACAATAATCTTGCGGCCGGTAAGCCCGCAGTCGCCCATCGGCCCGCCAATCTCAAACCGTCCGGTTGGATTGATGTGGTACTGCGTTTTCTTGCTGATCCATTCGGCAGGCAGGACCGGTTTGATGATCTCTTCCATGATGCCCTCGCGTAAATCCGCAAGACTGACATCCGGGTGGTGTTGCGACGACAGGACAACCGCGTCGATCGCGGTTGGTTTGCCGTCTTCGTACACAAAGGTAACCTGGCTCTTGGCATCCGGGCGCAGCCACGGCAGCGTGCCATTCTTGCGCACTTCAGCCTGGCGGCGGACCAGGCGGTGGGCAAACGTGATGGGGGCTGGCATCAGGACTTCGGTTTCGTTGGTCGCATAGCCAAACATCAGGCCCTGATCGCCCGCGCCCTGTTCCTCGTCGGTCGCCCGGTCAACGCCCTGGGCAATATCGGGCGATTGCTTGCCGATGGCATTCAGGATGGCGCAGGACGCACCGTCGAAGCCCATGTCAGAGTCCGTATAACCGATATCAAGGACGGTCTTGCGAATCAGGTCCTCAAACTCGACATAGGTCGAGGTAGTGATTTCGCCTGCCACGATGACCATGCCGGTCTTCACAAGGGTCTCGCACGCAACGCGGGCGTGTACATCATCTGTCAGGATCGCATCGAGAATGGCGTCGGAGATCTGGTCGGCAATTTTATCCGGGTGTCCCTCGGAAACCGATTCCGAAGTGAACAAAAAAGAGTCGCTCATGGGTTTGGGTCGTCGCGTGGCAAAGTCAGCACCGGATTGTACCGCAATGCGCTCCCCGCGCACTATGGGGCTCGGTGTTGTTACGGAATGTTACGGAACGCGCGTTTTCTGCGGAAGAAATCGCTCGTTGGGCGCGCCACGGCTTGCGACCTTCGTCAAAAGCGACGAAAATGCGCCGCTCCTCGGTAGTCCCGCCTTGCGGCGGTGCAATCATAATTAAAAGGCCGCTGAAGCGGCCCTCAGCTTAAGAGACCACATGCCAAATAATGCAACTAAAGCCGGCGCGCTTTCCCGTCGGACGCTCGCGAACGCAATTCGGGCGCTTAGCATGGACGCCGTCCAGGCAGCCAATTCCGGACACCCAGGGGCCCCTATGGGCATGGCGGATATCGCCGAAGTGCTGTGGAACGGCTACTTAAAGCACAATCCCGCCAATCCTGGCTGGTCCGATCGGGACCGCTTTGTGCTCTCGAACGGCCATGGCTCAATGCTGCTGTACAGTTTGTTGCACCTGACAGGCTATGACCTGCCGCTTGAGGAGCTGAAGAATTTTCGCCAGATGGGCTCGCGCACGCCGGGTCACCCGGAATACGAGCCGGGCAACGGCATCGAGACGACGACAGGACCACTGGGGCAGGGCCTCAGCAACGCGGTGGGCATGGCACTTGCCGAAAAAATGCTCGCAGCAGAGTTCAACCGGGATGAATTTGCGGTTGTGGATCATCACACCTGGGTCTTTCTCGGCGACGGGTGCCTGATGGAAGGCATCTCGCATGAGTCCTGCTCGCTCGCGGGCACACTCAAGCTGGGCAAACTGATCGCTTTTTACGACGACAACAACATCTCAATCGATGGCGACGTGGGTGGCTGGTTCACCGACAACACGCCACAGCGCTTTGAAGCCTATGGCTGGCAGGTGATTCGCGACGTCGACGGTCACGATGCCGAGGCAATTGCCGCCGCCATTGACGAAGCCAAATCTGACACCGGCCGTCCAACCCTGATATGCACGAAGACGGTGATCGGATTTGGGGCGCCCAACAAAGCCGGCACATCCTCAGCGCACGGTGCGCCGCTCGGTGCCGACGAAATTGCAGCGACCCGCGAGGCCCTTGGCTGGACGTACGGACCGTTTGAGATTCCCGATGAAATTCGCGCAGCCTGGGACGGCCGTGAGCGCGGTGCGGCACTCGAAGCTGACTGGGACAAAATGTTTGCAGCCTATGCGGAGAGCAATCCGGAACTGGCGGCTGAGTTCACGCGTCGCATGCGCGGCGACTTGCCAGCCAACTGGAGCAAGGACAGCGCCGCTGCCATCGCCAAGATCGATGCGGCAGGCGAGACCATGGCGACACGCAAGGCATCGCTGCTTGCGCTGAATGCATTTGCGCCGCTGTTGCCGGAACTGGTTGGTGGTTCAGCCGACCTGACCGGGTCGAACCTTACGAAACACGATGGCTCGACAGTGATCACCGGTGACGACGCATCGGGCAACTACCTCTATTTCGGGGTTCGTGAGTTCGGCATGACGGCAATTTGCAACGGCATGGCGGTGCACTCAGCGCTCATCCCTTACGCAGGCACGTTCCTGACATTTTCAGACTACGCCCGTAACGCCTTGCGCATGGCGGCGCTGATGAAAGTGCAAAATATTCTGGTCTACACGCACGACTCGATCGGTCTGGGTGAAGACGGCCCGACACACCAGCCGGTTGAGCATGTAGCTTCGCTGCGCCTGATACCGAACATGCGTGTCTGGCGCCCCTGCGATACTGTCGAGACTGCAGTCGCCTGGAAAGACGCGATTGAGCGGCGTGATGGCCCGACCAGCCTTGTGCTTACACGGCAAGGCTTGCCGCACCAGCAGCGCGACAGTGCGACGATTGCCGCCATCGCACGGGGTGCTTATGTGCTGCAGGATTGTGACGGCACACCTGACATCATTCTCATCGCGACCGGTTCCGAGGTTGCCCTGGCAGTTTCGGCGGCGAGCGCGCTGCAGGCTGACGGCGTTAAGGCGCGTGTTGTCTCCATGCCGTGCACCGACTTGTTCGATGCGCAGGATGCGGCGTACCGCGAGTCCGTTCTGCCGGCCGGGGTATCGGCCCGGGTTGCGCTTGAAGCCGGTGTGCGGGAGGGCTGGTGGCGTTACGTCGGCGCTCAGGGCGCAGTCATTGGACTCGACCGTTTTGGCGATTCTGCGCCCGCCGGAGAGCTCTTCGAACACTTCGGTTTCTCGACAGACAACGTCGTAAAAGTTGCACGTGGCGTGCTGGCTTAAAGTGCGCTGCAACAGATGAATTTCTGGCCAGCGTTGCCTGGCCGCCCGGTATTACCTTCAGGGAGATCAGTATGACCATCAAAGTAGGCATTAACGGCTACGGCCGCATCGGACGCAACATGCTTCGTGCATTGTATGAAAGCGGCAAACGTTCCGAGATTGAAATCGTGGCTGTCAACGATCTTGGCGACACCAACACCAATGCGCACCTGACGCGCCGCGACACGGCGCATGGCCGTTTCCCCGGCACGGTCGAGGTCGATGGCGATTACATGATCGTGAACGGCGATCGTATTCGAGTTCTCGCAGAACGTGACCCGGCGAAGCTGCCGTGGGGCGAGCTCGGCGTGGATATGGTGTTTGAATCGACGGGCTTTTTTACGACGCGTGATACAGCGGGCAAGCATCTCGAAGCAGGCGCGAAACGCGTCATTATTTCGGCGCCGGGTGGCAAGGACATCGATGCGACCATCGTTTACGGTGTTAACCACGACACACTCAAGTCGACAGACACGATTATTTCGAACGCATCCTGCACCACCAACTGCCTTGCGCCGCTCGTCAAGCCATTGCACGAGAAGCTCGGCGTTGAGCACGGCATCATGACGACCATCCACGCGTACACGAATGACCAGGTACTGACGGACGTATTCCATAAAGACCTGCGCCGTGCGCGTTCGGCGACGATGTCACAGATTCCGACGAAAACGGGTGCGGCCGCCGCGGTTGGCCTGGTACTGCCGGAACTCAACGGCAAGCTGGACGGTTTCTCAATGCGTATTCCGACAATCAACGTTTCGGCCGTGGATCTGACTTTCGTTGCAAGTCGTGACACAACGATCGAAGAAGTTAACGACATCATGCGCGAGGCCAGCGAAACCAACCTTAAGGGCGTGCTTGCCTATAACGATGAGCCACTGGTATCGGTCGACTTCAACCATGATCCGGCGTCGTCAACTTACGATGCGGGCCTGACGAAAGTGATGCAGGGTAATCTTGTCAAAGTGATTTCCTGGTATGACAACGAGTGGGGCTTCTCGAATCGTATGCTGGACACCGCTATCGCGTTTCACAACGCCTGATCTGCATCGATGACGCTTCTTAGAATGTCAGCGCTGCCTCTCGAGGGGCAGCGCGTTTTGATTCGCGAAGATCTCAACGTGCCAGTCGCCGATGGCAAGGTCAGCAGCGATGCACGTATACGCGCTGCGTTGCCGACCATTGAGGCTGCGCTTGCGGCGAATGCCGCTGTGATGCTGATGTCGCACCTGGGCCGGCCCGAAGAAGGCGTTGCCGATGCGCAGTATTCGTTGCAGCCAGTCGCTGCCCGGCTAAGCGAATTGCTGGGCCGTGAAGTGCCGTTGGTCAGCGACTGGATCGACGGCGTGGACGTGCAGCCTGGCAACCTGGTGTTGCTGGAGAATGTGCGTTTTCTCAAGGGTGAAAAAGCCTGCGATGCCGCGCTGTCGAAAAAGATGGCCGCGCTCTGCGATGTTTTCGTTATGGATGCTTTCGGCACGGCCCACCGTGCGCAGGCCAGCACTTACGGTGTCGCCGAATATGCGCCGGTGGCATGTGCCGGGCCTTTGCTGTCGGCCGAGCTGGACGCGCTTGCCAAGGCGCTGCGCGAACCGGCGCGACCACTGGTCGCGATCGTGGGTGGCTCTAAGGTATCCACAAAGCTTACGGTGCTGGATGCTCTTGCGGGCATCGTCGACACGCTGATTGTTGGCGGCGGCATTGCCAATACCTTTATCGCGGCGGCGGGGCACCCGGTCGGCAAATCGCTTTGCGAAGAAGACATGCTCGATACGGCGCGCAGCCTTGCGCGTGGCGGTGAGGGCAGGGCGACTATTCCGTTGCCCGTGGACGTTGTGGTAGCGCAAGAGTTCTCTGCAACGGCTGCAGCATCGCGCAAGGCCGTCGCGGAAGTTGGTGAGAACGACCTCATTCTTGATATTGGTCCGGATACGGCGGCCACGTTTGCAGAGATCATCAGGAACGCGGGCACCGTAATCTGGAACGGTCCGGTTGGTGTTTTTGAGTTTGACCAGTTTGGCGCGGGCACCGAAGTCATTGCGAAAGCAATCGCCGCTAGCGACGCCTTCTCGGTTGCCGGCGGTGGCGATACGCTCGCTGCCATCGATAAGTACGCGGTGGCCGATCGCATCTCGTACATTTCAACGGGCGGCGGCGCGTTTCTCGAGTTTGTCGAGGGCAAGACTTTGCCGGCTGTTGCGATTCTGCAGCAACGCGCAAGCGCTGCCTGCTGACGCGGGTCAGGTTGGCCAGGGGCCGGTTATGGCCAGCGTCAGGCCAGCGCGCTGGATGTTGACGAACAGCACGCTGCCGTCTGGCGAAAAACAAACCCCGGCCAGTTCTGACTCCGAGTACGCATTGTCGGCCAGCGCGTAAGCGCTGCCGTCTGCGCGTATGCCCACAAGGCCGCAGTGATCGGCTGTGTCTTCGCACACAATCAGGTCGCCCCAGGGCGCCATCGTCAGGTTGTCGGCATTGCGTAGCAGCGAGTCGTGGTTCGCTTCAGCGATAAGCCGCAGCTGCCCCGGCTCCGCTTGTTCGCGGGCGCTACCTTCATACAAGCTTGGCGCGTAACTGAAGACCTGTCCGAGGCGGTCAGGGCCTCCAATTGTGCAAGTAAACACAAGGCTGCCGTCTGCAGTGGTCAGCCCTTCGCCGCGCGCAAAAGTAGCTGCGCCTTTAGCGGCACCACGCAGGCGCAGATCGTTTTCGGCACTGTCAACGTTATCGAGATCGATCCAGTGCGTCGCAACTGGCTCGCCAATATTGATAGCCCGGCGGTTGGACCAGTTGTGCGTGGCGAACGCGGACTGACCGCGAACCGCGAGTGCCTGTAGTCGCCCACCTTCACTCAAGCGACCTGGTACCGCAGGGATGAAACGATAGAAAAGGCTGTGATGCTTGTCTTCCGTCAGGTACACAATGCCGCTCGGTTCGTGCACGGCAGCCGCTTCATGTTCAAAGCGTCCCATGGCCTTGAGTGGCACAGGCTCAACCAGTCCCTCCGCCGCAGCGCTTACCTCGAATACATAACCGTGTTTCTTCTCGCGTATCACCTTTGCGCCGCCTGACTCGGTGATCCCCGGGGCCGCGAATGTTTCCTCGCAGGAAAGCCAGCTATTCCACGGCGTCTTGCCGCCCGCACAGTTCAGTTCGGTACCGGCGAGGCTCAGGAACTGCCGTTCTGTCGTACGCGTGGCCGGGTTATAGATGGTGGTTGTGGTGCCGCCCGCCCCCGGAGTTTGCTCGCCCCCGGTGTCATATACACGGCCCTTGATAGCGGCCGGCAGGCGCTTGAAGTCCTCGCCAAATGCGCTGAGTGCCGGTTGGTCCGGTTTCATTTCATGATTACAGATCAGGACAACGCGATTATCGGCGCCCGCAAATGCAGCCATACCGTCGTGCGCCGGTGGCACCTGCAGACCGTCGCTCATTCTGTCACCTGCGCGAGATACCACCTGCCATTCGAATCCTTGCGGCAGGTCGAGCAGTCGGTGCGGGTCGGGAGCCAGTGCTGTGGGACGCAGCTGACTGCTGCGGCAAGCGCCGAGAACGGTCGGTGCCGAGGCAGCGGCGGCAATACTCTTGAGAAAGCGACGTCGGTTGATCAAAGTACGGCTCGAAGCGACCAGATAGCGCCAAAGAGTATCGTGCAATCGTTGCAGTAGGAAGGCAGATGGGTAACGAAGCGGTTTCGAATGAAAATGCCGCCAGCGCATTTCGCAATCCTGTGCAATAATCGCCGCCATGCAAAGAAGAACAAAGATTGTAGCTACCCTCGGACCGGCTTCGGAAGATCCAAAAATACTGCGGCAAATGATTGCCGCAGGCCTGGATGTTGCGCGGCTGAACTTTTCACACGGCTCGGCCGATGAGCATCGCGCGCGCGCGCTGGCGCTGCGCAGTGCTGCCGCAGACTGTGGCCGCGATGTTGGCCTCATGGGCGACCTGCAAGGGCCCAAGATCCGGGTCAGGCGCTTCCGCGACGGCAGTGTAGAACTCAAGGACGGAGAAGCGTTTTTTCTCGACAGCACGCTCGGGCTCGAGGAAGGGACGATTGACGGCGTCGGTGTCGCGCTGGATACCTTGCACGAAGATCTCAAGACAGGGGATGTGCTGCTGCTCAATGACGGCATGATTACGCTGCAGGTCACGAGTATTGACGGTACGCGCATCCATACCCAGGTTGTGAACGGGGGCATTCTGTCGGACCACAAGGGCATCAATAAACAGGGCGGCGGGCTTTCAGCACCGGCGCTGACCGAGATTGACCGGCAGAATATTGTGCTTGCGGCCGAACTGGAGATGGATTTTCTTGCGGTATCGTTTGTGCGCTCCGGCGACGATGTTATCGAAGCCCGTCGACTTTTTGAGGAGGCCGGCGGTTCAGGCCGCATCGTGGCCAAGGTTGAGCGCGCTGAAGCCGTGGACAATATCGATTCGATAATCGACGCGGCCGACGTCATTATGGTGGCACGTGGCGACCTGGGTGTTGAGATGGGCTACGCCGTATTGACCGGTATCCAGAAAAAGCTTATCCGCAAGACGCGCAAAAAGAGCAAGGTTGTCATTACTGCGACGCAGATGATGGAGTCGATGATCCAGAACCCGATTCCGACACGCGCGGAAGTCTCGGATGTATCGAACGCGGTCATGGACGGCACTGACGCGGTGATGCTGTCTGGCGAAACCGCGGTTGGTAAATACCCTGTAAAATCAATCCAGGAAATGTCGGCGGTTTGCACCGGTGCAGAACAGTTTCCGCTGCCCGAAGGCATGACCCGGCACCGCATTGGCGACTACTTTTCGCGCATTGACGAAGCTATTGCAATGGCAGTGATGTACACGGCAAACCACCTGGATGTCGAGGCCATCATTGCGCTGACTGAATCCGGTTCGACAGCCCTCTGGATGTCGCGTATTCGATCCGATATTCCGATTTACGCATTTACATCACACCAGTCGACCAGCCGGCGAGTCACGATGTACCGCGGCGTAACACCGATCCTCTTCGATGTGAAGGCGACGCATTCGCGTGAGCTATACCAGGCCGTGTTCGACACGATGCTGGAGAAGCAACTCGTCAAGGTTGGCGATCGGGTCATCTTTACAAAAGGTGACCTGGACGGCGTGTCGGGCGGTACGAATGCGATGAAAATCGTGGAAGTCACCGCGCGCTGATTTTTCTTGCGCGGGGCAGTGCCACCTGAACGTACTGGTCGGGGGACGCATCTTTGATTAAGTGGGTGTTGCGGCTGTTTATCTCAGCGCTGGCGTTGCTGGCGCTGGTCGTTGTGGTTGCTGTACTCGCCGTCAGAGCGAGCCTGCCGACGCTGGATGGCGCGCTTGAAATCGAAGGGCTTGGTGCGGCCGCCAGTATTGCCCGCGATGCCAGCGGCGTGCCTGTCATTAGCGCCGCAAACCGTGACGATCTCTCTTTTGCGACTGGTTTCGCACACGGCCAGGACCGTTTCTTCCAGATGGACCTTATTCGCCGCCAGGCCGCCGGCGAACTGTCCGAATTGTTCGGTGAGGTCGCAGTGGATACGGATAAGCGGCATCGATTTCACCGCTTTCGGGTGTTGGCGCGGCAAGTGCTCGCGGCGGCCAGCGATGCGGACCGGCAGGTCATCGAACGGTACGCGGACGGGGTGAATGCGGGCCTTGCGAGTCTCGGCGCCAAACCCTTCGAATACATGTTGCTCGGGCATACACCGCAGGACTGGCAGGCCGAGGACACGATTGTTGTCGTATACGCCATGTTCATGCAGCTCAACGATGCGCGCGCACGGCGCGATGTGCGTCGCGGTTATGCACACCGGCTGCTGCCGGAACAGGTCTACAACTGGCTGTACCCCGACGGTACCGAATGGGATGCTCCGGTTGTCGGCGACATCCGTCCGACACAGCCAGTCCCTGCGCCGCCGCTGTATTCAGTGCGCGACTATGACGCCTCGCTCGCAGACACCGGCCGTTACGAGAATCCGCCGATGCTCGGCAGCAATAACTGGGCGGTCAATGGTGCGCATACGGACAGCGGGCGTGCGCTGGTTGCAAATGACATGCACCTTGGCCTGTCGGTGCCGAACATTTATTACCGGGCGCGCCTGATCGTCACGGGTGAGCCGGCGATTGATGTTACCGGGGTGACATTGCCAGGCGCGCCCTTCGTCGTCGCCGGCAGCAATGGCCACGTGGCCTGGGGCTACACCAACAGCAATGGCGACTGGTCGGATGCCATCGTGCTGCGAGCGGGGCAAAGCCCGAATACCTACATCACGCCACAAGGTGAGAAGCCGTTTACCGTGCACAGCGAAGTGATCAATGTCGATGCTAGCGACGCGGTTGAATACACGGTGCGCGAAACCATTTGGGGGCCGGTCGATGAGTCCGCAAATTATCCGGACGGCGAAATCGCGGTAAGCTGGATAGCCCACCATCCGCGTGCCGTTAACCTGAACATTATGCAGCTCGAAACGGCCGGCTCGGCGCGCGAAGCGCTGGCTATCGCCAATACGATGGGCATGCCACCACAAAACTTCGTAGCCGGGGATGCCGCCGGGAATATCGGCTGGACGATCGCTGGCCAGATTCCGGTGCGTGGTGACATTAATGCATCGGTGCCGGCGGACTGGAGTGTGCAGCCAGGCTGGCAAGGCTGGCGTACACCCTCAGAGTATCCGCGCATATACAACCCGCCGGGTGGCCGCATCTGGACCGCCAACGCGCGGGTTGTGGACGGTGCCGCATTGCATATTGTTGGCGATGGCGGTTACGACTTTGCAGCACGCGCGCAGCAAATCCGCAACAACCTGCAGGCCGCGGACCGGTTTAGTGCGCAGGATATGCTCGCGATCCAGACCGACGATCGCGCTGTGTTTCTGGCTAACTGGAGAGAGCTGTTGCTCACCGTGCTGAACGACGAAGCGGTGGGCGATGACGACGAGTTGCTCGAGTACCGGCGGCTGGTCGAGAACTGGATTCCGCGAGCCGTCGCCGAGTCAACAGGCTACCGCCTTGTGCGTGCTTTTCGCACGGAAGTCCGCTCGCGCGTTTTTGCCGGCCTCATGACGCCCGTACGCGCGCAGTACGCGAGTGACGTTGACCTGCTGATGAGCAATCAGTTTGAAGCACCGCTGTGGCAAGTCCTGCACGAACGACCGATGCATCTGCTGCCATCGAACTATGCCTCCTGGGACGAATTGATGCTTGAGGCCATCCGTAGCGTTATCCGCGATCTTGCGCAGACGCATGGCGCAGAACTGGCAGAGCGGACCTGGGGCGAGCGCAATACGGCACAAATTCGCCACCCGCTAAGTGCCGCGGTACCGCTGCTTGCTGACTGGCTGGATATGCCGGCGGAGCCGCTCAGTGGCGACTCGAACATGCCCCGCGCGCAGGGGCCAAACTGGGGCGCATCCGAGCGTTTCAGTGTGATGCCGGGTGACGAGGCGCGCGGACTGATGCAAATGCCGACCGGTCAGAGTGGTCACCCCATGTCCGACTTCTACCAGAAGGGGCATGCGGACTGGGTGCACGGCACACCGAGCGACTTTCTGCCCGGCCCGGCACAGCACACGCTGACCCTGCGTCCGGCAGGCGGTAAGATAGCGGCTCAGGACGAGTAAGCGGTTACCAACATGGATCAGCAAAAATTTACCGGCACCGAAAACTACATCGCGACGGATGACCTGAAGATGGCGGTGAATGCCGCGGTCACGCTGGCGCGTCCGCTGCTTATCAAGGGCGAGCCCGGTACCGGCAAGACGCAGCTGGCGGTCGAAGTGGCGCGATCGCTGGGCAAGCCTCTATATGAATGGCATATCAAGTCGACCACCAAGGCGCAGCAGGGCTTATACGAATACGATGCCGTGGCACGTTTGCGGGACTCGCAACTCGGCGACGAGCGCGTACAGGATATTGCCAATTACATTGTGCGCGGCAAGGTTTGGCAGGCATTCGCGTCAGAAGAGCAGCCGGTGTTGCTGATCGACGAGGTGGACAAGGCGGACATTGAGTTTCCGAACGACCTGCTGCAGGAACTCGACCGGATGGAGTTCTACGTGTACGAGACGCGCGAGCTGATCAAGGCGCGTCACCGGCCGATTATGATCATAACCAGCAATAACGAGAAAGAGCTGCCGGATGCGTTCCTCAGACGCTGCTTTTTCCACTACATCAAGTTTCCCGACGAGCAAACGATGGCGCAGATCGTCGACGTGCACTTTCCGGGCCTGAAGAAAGAACTGCTCTCCGAAGCACTGAATGCTTTCTACAAGATTCGCGACGTCGCGGGCCTGAAGAAGAAGCCGTCGACTTCGGAGTTGCTTGACTGGATTAAACTGCTGCTCGCCGAGGATATTCCGCCCGAAGCTCTGCGCTCGGAGAACAACCGGCAGGCCATTCCGCCACTCTACGGTGCTTTGCTCAAGAACGAGCAGGACGTGCATCTGTTCGAGCGACTTGTGTTTCTCGACCGCAAGGCAGGCGGACAGCGCTAGCGCAGGATGCTGATCCCATTTTTCTTTCAGTTACGCGATGGCGGTCTGAAGACGTCTATTACCGAGCTTCTGAGTCTGCTTGAGGCGCTCGATAAAGGTCTGGCTCGGCACAGCGTTGATGATTTCTACTACCTGGCGCGTACGACGCTGGTCAAGGATGAAGCGGATCTCGATCGTTTTGACCGAATTTTTGCGGCTTACTTCAAAGGCGTCGACGATGCGCTGGCAGACCTGTTTACAAATGTGCCAGATGACTGGCTAAAGCAGCAGGCCGAGTTGAACCTTTCCGAGGAGGAGCGCGCAAAAATCGAGGCGCTGGGCGGCTTTGAAGAACTCATGAAGGCACTGGCCGAGCGCCTCGAGGAGCAGGACGAGCGGCACGAAGGCGGCAGCAAATGGATTGGCACCGCGGGCACATCACCGTTCGGTGCCTACGGTTACAACCCGGAAGGCGTTCGAATCGGCCAGTCAGGCTCGCGTAATCGCAGTGCCGCAAAAGTCTGGGATCGACGCGAATACCGCAATCTCGACAACAGCCTCGAGCTTGGCACGCGCAACATCAAGGTGGCGTTGCGGCGCTTGCGAAAGTTCGCGCGCGAAGGTGCTGCCGACCAGCTGGATCTTGACGACACCATCGACAAGACAGCCCGCAATGCCGGCTATCTCGATATTCGCATGGTCCCGGAACGGCACAACGCCGTTAAAGTGCTGCTGTGCCTGGATATTGGTGGCTCAATGGATGACCACGTCCGTGTGTGCGAAGAACTGTTTTCGGCGGCAAGTTCCGAATTCAAACACCTCGAGTATTTTTACTTCCACAACTTTATCTATGAATCATTGTGGAAGGATAACCGTCGCCGTAACAGCGAGAAAACGCCAACACTCGATATCACCCACAAGTACGGCGCAGACTACAAGCTGATCTTCGTGGGCGACGCGACCATGAGTCCCTACGAGATCGTGTACGCGGGTGGCAGCGTTGAGCACTGGAACGATGAACCCGGTGCCGTCTGGATCAAGCGCCTGCTGAATACGTATCAAAAAGCGATCTGGCTGAACCCGGAACCCGAAGAGCGCTGGGCGTTTACGCCGTCGATCAAGCTCACGAATGAACTGATGGACAAGCGTATGTTCCCGCTTACCCTTGACGGCCTCGACAAGGGCATTAAAGCATTGCGCTGAGTCCTGAGTCCTGAGTCCTGAGTCCTGAGTCCTGAGTCCTGAGTCCTGAGTCCTGCGCAGGGATGATGTGTCTAGTTTTCTGCGGTCAGCGTTTCGAGATCAGCGAGTACCTCGGCTGAGTGCTCGTCAGGTTTCACCTTTTCGTAGTGCTTGGCGAGATTGCCGTCCGGGTCGATCAGGAAGGTCTGCCTTTTTGCGACCGTCATGCCCATCATTCGCGTCTTAACGCCGTAGGTATCGGCTACCGTGCCTGCAGAATCCGAGAGCAGGGGGAACGGCAGCCCATGGTTTTCTGCAAACGCGCTGTGTGATTCGACATCGTCGAGGCTGACGCCGAGGATCTGTGCATTCAGCTTACGGTACGCAAAGATATTGTCGCGAAACTCGCAAGCCTCGGTGGTGCAGCCCGGTGTTTCGTCCTTGGGGTAAAAATACAGAACCACCCAGCGATCGCGGTAATCCTCGAGGGAATGCAATTGTCCGTCCTGATCCGGCAATTCGAAGTCCGGCGCCGGTTGGCCAACGGCGAGTTGCTCGGCAGCGCTGGCATTAAAGCCAAAAATGGCGAAACATAGGAAAATAATTGTGCGGCAGGCGGTGTTTTTCATCGTGGCAGTTCCACATAGTGTGACGAGTAACAGGAACACTATAATACGTTTCGCTGCTGTTGCTGCAAAGTCGTGATGTGAAAGGGTAAAGAGTTAAGATGCAGGCGCATGTCAGATTCGGTAAATAAGCACAAAGCAGCCTTGGTATTGCCAGGTGGCGGGGCGCGCGGCGCATTCCAGGTGGGCGTTCTGAAGGCGATGGCAGAATTGGTGCCAAAGGGCACCTCAAACCCGTTCGCCGTAATCAGTGGCACGTCGGCCGGGGCCGTCAATGCCGTGGTGCTGGCGGCAAAAGCGCGGCGCTTCAAGCTGGCCGTGGCAGAGCTTGAGCAGGTCTGGGGCAATTTCCGGTGCGAGCAGGTCTACCGTACCGACCGGCTGACCATGCTCAAGAGCAGCCTGCACTGGTTTGGCGCAATCGTTACCGGTGGCCTGGTCGGCATGCCGAAGTCCTTGCTGGACAACACGCCCCTGCGCGCGCTGTTAAGCCGCAATATCCGCTTTCCGCGCATCCAGGACGCGCTCGACTGCGGCTGGCTTGATGCTGTCGCGGTAACCGCCGCGGGTTACAGCACGGCTCAGTCACATACCTTTTTCCAGGCGAAGGAAGGGCACTTGCCATGGTCGCGTACCCGACGCGTGGGCGTGCGTGAGGACCTTAATCTCGATCACGTGATGGCGAGCATA
Source organism: Gammaproteobacteria bacterium (assembly GCA_030425905.1). Classification (GTDB taxonomy): domain Bacteria; phylum Pseudomonadota; class Gammaproteobacteria; order Steroidobacterales; family Woeseiaceae; genus UBA1847. The sequence continues at coordinate 3,412 of JAUHZT010000030.1, read as the reverse complement.
GCGGTGCCGATGGTGTTCAAGCCGGTCCGTCTGGGTGCCGAGTACTATGGCGACGGGGCCATGCGCCAGGCAACACCGCTGAGCCCGGCCATTCACCTGGGAGCCGACCGTATTCTGGTGATCGGTGTGCGCAATGAAGTGGCCGACATCAGTCCCGAAACGCCGGATGACCCGGCTTTTCCCACGTTTGCACAAATCGCGGGCTATACGCTGGATGCACTGTTTCTCGACGGGCTTTATTCCGACCTCGAACGCATGACACGTATCAACCAGCTCATTGATGCAGTACCTGAACAACACCGCGATGGCGTGGTTGAACAAATGCGGCCGATCGACACGATGGTAGTGGTGCCCAGTGAAGATCTGCGGGACATCGCCTATCGGCACCGCAAGGAGTTGCCGTTCGCGCTGCGAGCGCTGTTGCACGGAATTGGCGGCGGCAAGAAGCAAAGCGAGAACCGCCTGCTCAGTTTCCTGTTGTTTGAAAGTGAATTTACCCGGGAGTTGATCGACCTGGGCTACCGGGATGCGATGAAGGTAAAAGAGCAGCTACAGGACTTTATGAGCGGCGCGCCTTTACCGCGCCTGTTCGCGCCCGACTGGGTCAAATACGATCTGAGTGAGGTGGGTGCCTGAGCGCCTAGAGCAGGAACAACGCGCCGAGGCCGAGAAAAGCGGCGTAGCCGATCACATCGGTGACAGTCGTTAGTACAACGCCCCCGGCCAGAGCCGGGTCGATATTGATCTTCTTGAGTATCAGCGGAATCGAAAAGCCGGCGAACGCCGCAACGAACAGATTGATAACCATAGCGGCCGCAATAACGCCACCCAGGCGCCAGTTGTCAAACCAGAGGTAGGTGGCAAGGGCGACGACAGTCGCCCACAAGATACCGTTGAGCAGTCCGACCGCGAGTTCTTTTTGCAAAATGCCATGCGCATTGCTGCGGTCTATCTGCTTGAGGGCAATTGCCCGGGTGATGATCGTCAGGGACTGGGTTCCGGCAACGCCGCCCATGCTTGGAACCACCGGCATGAGCACCGCCAGCAATACGATCTTGTCGATACTGCTTTGAAAAAGGTCGACCACCGACGCGGCCACAAAAGCAGTCATGAGGTTCACGCCAAGCCAGATGGCGCGCCGCAACGCACTCGGGACGACGGGCGCAAACATGTCGTCTTCCTGGTCGAGACCGGCGGCACTCATGAGCGAGCGTTCGGCTTCGTCACGGATCTCGTCAAGCACGTCATCGACTGTAATTCGACCTACCACGATGCCGTTGCGATCGACGACTGGCGCCGATAACAAGTCGCGGTGTTCGAATTCCCACACGACTTCGTGCGAGGACGTTCGCGCCGGGATTGGTTTTACATCTGTCGACATGACGCTGGATACCAGCGCATTCGGATCCGTGGTGAGCAGTCGGGAGAGAAATACCGTGCCGATATAATGGTTCTGCCGGTCCACCACGAAAATTGCGTCCGTCCCGTCCGGGATGTGACCGCGCGCGCGCAGATAACGGCTCACAACATCCAGCGTGACATCGGAGCGCACGGTCACGATGTCGATGTTCATCAGGCCGCCGGCCGAATCCTCGTCGTAACGCAGCACCTGCTGCAGACGTTCCTGATCGAGCGCATCCAGCGATTCGACGACGGCCTGGGTAACCGTTTCCGGCAAGTCGGCCAGCAGGTCGGCCAGATCGTCGAGTTCCATGCCGTCAACGGCAGCGATCAGTTCTTCGTGCGGCATGCCCCGGATCAGATCGTCACGAACGGCCTCGGCGACCTCTACCAGGACGTCGCCCTCCAGCTCATGGTCGATAATTTCCCAGACCAGCGCCCGGTCGCGCCGTGGCAGCGACTCAAGCAGGTGGCCGATTTCGGCTGGGTGGAGGCTGTTGATCATCACGCGCGCAGCGCGCATGCGGCCGCTGTCGAGCTGCTCGCGCAGCAGCTTCAGGTTGCCCTGATTGTGCTCTTTGCTCTCCATGGGCTGCTTCTCCGGGAGCCGGGGCTCCTACAGCTTTTTGCGAAGTTCGTTGTGCCGCGTGCTGACAGGCTCACCGCGATCCTGCAACGAAGCGCTGAGTTTCTCAACCATGTAGACAGAGCGATGCTGACCGCCGGTGCAGCCAAGCGCAACAGTAAGGTAGCCGCGATGGACGCGCCGGTAGGTAGGAATCCATTTCAGCAGAAAGCCGAGGATGTCGTCGTGCATTGTGCAAAAACTTTCATGCGAGTCGAGGAAGTTGGAGACTTCCTGGTCGAGTCCTGTCAGCCCGCGCAGCTCCACGGTCCAGTAAGGATTCGGCAGGCTGCGCAGATCGAACACAAAATCGGCATCGGCCGGGATGCCAAACTTGAAGCCGAAGGACTCTATCAGCACCGACATCGAGTCGGATGTACGGCGGTCGACGCGCTCACGGATAATGTCGGAGAGCTCATAGACGCTCGTTCTGGAGGTGTCGATAATCAGGTCCGCGGTATTGATTACCTCGGCGAGCATTTCCCGCTCGGTCTCAATCGCGGAACGCAGTGCCGAGCCGTGCACGGCGAGCGGATGGCGGCGCCTCGATTCACTATAGCGCTTCAGCAGGATCTGATCTTCCGCCTGCAGAAACAATACATCGGTAAGGATGTCCTGTTCGCGAAACTGGCCGACGAGGCTTGGCAATGCCTGCAAGTCATGGCGGCGGTTGCGCGCGTCAATGCCTACGGCAATCAGTTTTCCATTTTGTTCAGCGCCGGCGGTGACTTCGGCAACCGCCGATTGCAGCAGCGCGGCCGGCAAGTTATCAATGCAGTAGTAACCGAGGTCTTCGAGCACATGCAACGCGACCGATTTACCTGAACCGGACAAGCCGCTGACGATGATCAGGCGCCGTTCGTCTGCCATTATTGCGGGGGTCGCAGGTTTGCCACGGCCATATCAGCCACCCTCAGCGGCACGTGGCGGTAAGGCCTGGTAGGTGCTGCAGGCGGCCAGTAGCGTCGTATGCAGTTCCTTGCTTGTGCTGCAATCGCGCAATTGCCTGCGCAGGTCGTTGTCGGCCAATAAGTCGGTAATGAGGTTGACGTCGGCGTAGTCTGATTCCTGCAAATCTTCCGGAACCAGCAGGCCGAAGACGAGATCGACGGGTTCGCCATCCGCCGCGTCAAAGTCGACGGCTTCGGATAGTTTGATCATTGCAGCGTTGCTTTTCTCAAGGCCCGCCACTCGACAATGCGGAAACGCTACGCCCATTTTCATACTGGTGCACCCGAGCCTCTCGCGCTCGATAAGGCTTTCGAAAATATCTTCGGCACTGGCGTCTGCAATAGGCCGCACGAGCAATTCGCTCAGAATTTCGAGGCAATGCTTCTTGCTGCGCGCATGTGCATTGCACAGGACGCTGTCGGGTTTAATGATGTC
>JAUHZT010000164.1 GCA_030425905.1 Gammaproteobacteria bacterium | reverse complement strand
CGCAGGGCTGGACCTGCAAGAAGCGCTTGTGCGCGCGTATGCTCTGAGCGGCCAATTTTCGCTAGCAAGTGATCTTTGCCACTCGGTTGCGGAAGAATTTGACCTGCAGGCACTTGCGCACCACCGTTTCGTCGGCAGCCTTATCGAGCGCTGCACCAATTTGCAACAAGGACAGTGAATCATCCGGGCTGATAGACTCAGGTTGTGACTAAACGCGCCGACATAACGCTGCTGCTCAACCGGTGGGTTGACGGTGATCAGGCCGCACTGTCATCGGTTACGCCGCTCGTGTATGAAGAGCTCAGAAAGATGGCGCAGCGAATATTTGCTCGCGAGTCCCCGGCGCATACGCTGCAACCGACCGCGCTGGTCCATGAGGCTTATGAAAAGCTCATCGACGTCGATGCCCAGTGGCAGAACAGGGCGCATTTCTATGCTTTGGCCGCGCGCATGATGCGCCGGTTGCTGGTCAACCATGCAAACAGCCGGCAAGCACAAAAGCGAGGTGGTGACGCTCTGCACGTGACCTTGCACGAGGACCTGCACGCGGGCAAATCGGCGGACGAAGATATTCTTGACCTTGATGCAGCGCTTGCCGAGCTGGGTGCCAATGACGAACGCAAGTGCGCGGTGTTAGAGCTGCACTATTTTGGCGGCCTGACGCATGAGCAAACCGCGGTGGCTTTGGATGTTTCCGAATCGACGGTTCGCCGTGAGCTGCGGGTCGCGAAAATCTGGCTAAAAAAGGCGCTGACTGCGTCCAATCAATAACGATTAAACAGTCAACAGGTGCTGGCTTAATCTGAGCTGACTTCCTGCAAGAGTCGCCGCATTGGCATCCTTCGGTGGAGATACACATGGCTGGTAAATTTCTAAGGGTTCGATTGGTTCTCAGCCGGGTAATCACGCCGTTGCGGGCTCTTGCAACAGGAACGGAAAGGTCATATATGCGAGTCAGACACAAAGGCTTTCTATTCGTCATCACTCTGGCGCTTTGCTCAGGGCTGGTTGCCGGCCCGGCGCTAGCCGCGGATACCAACCCTGAAGGGCGCGTGTACCACGCCTCCGTCAACCCCCTCGCTGATGTTGAGCAAGCCCTGGGCCGCGCCAAAGAAAGTAACCGGCTCTTACTCGTGGTCGCGGGTGGAAACTGGTGTCACGACTCGCGCGCACTGGCAGCACGCCTCAAGCAGTCGCCGCTGGCAGAGATTGTGCAAAAAAATTACGAACTGCAGTTCGTAAGCGTCGGTTACTTCGAGCAGGGCAGGGATGTTATGCAGCGCTTTGGTGTCCCGCACTACTACGCAACGCCAACCGTGCTCATTATTGATCCTGCAAATGAGGAGTTGATCAATGCACAAGATCGGCATCAGTGGGGCAATGCCTATAACATCGATATGCCGACATCAGTCGAGTACTTCGAGAAGTGGCTGGAGCATGACTTAACAGCTGAGTCTGTTGCGCCGTCCGATCAAGTTCGGCAACTGAACTTAGAGATTGATAAGTTTGAACAACAACTCGCAGACCGCCTCGTGGCGGGCTATGCCATAGTCGGTCCATTGCTTAAGGAGGATGTCGCCGGCGACAAACCCGAGGGGTTTGAAGCGCGCTGGAATGAGTTACGCGATTTCCGCAGCGCTATTCCGAAAGCAATTGATAAGTTAAGAAACGATGCACGCCAGCGCGTGGCTGCCGGTGAAGAGAATGTGCAGCTCACGTTCCCCGAGTTCGCACCGCTGTCATGGGAGGCTCGATAATGTCCCGAGCACTCGCACGACGGCGTCGAATCGCCTCGGCCGGTACAAATCGCTGTTCCATCGGGTATTGGCTAGTTGCGAACTCAACCTGAAATCGCGCCCACTGGTCGCGACATTGCACCTTTAGTCGTCCGCAAGCTCTCTGATAATAATGCTCCAGTGATCCAGGGCACCGTAAAAGGTCTTTATGGGCACTCTCTCGTTGAGGCCATGCGCGAACATCTCGTCCGGGTTCATGAAAATGCCGCTTGCTGCCCAGGTGGGAATGCCCGCACGGCGAAAATGCATACCGTCTGTTCCGCCTGATTCCATGTACGCGATCATTCGTACACCGGGATAGCGCCCTTGTACCGCTTCGCTGATCGCAGCGCGTACTTCCTCGCGCAGTTCGGAAACCGGGCTTTCTACCGGGGTGGCTGTTTCCTTGAATTCGATCGCGTCGTTGCCCACGACCTGCTGCAATGTAGCGAGAACTTCAGCAGCTGGTACGCCAACGAAGATTCGGCAATTGACGGTCGCTGTTGCAGATTGTGGCAGTGCGTTTTCCGCATGTCCTCCTCTCAACATCGTAACGACACAGGTTGTTCGGGTTGTGCCAACATAGGACGATTCCACAGCAAGCCGGTCCGAAGCCGTGGTGTCTTCCGGATTTTTCGCGAACCGCAGCATGGCGTCGCCGAGTTCACCACCGAGTTGTTCGCCGGTAACCTCGAAAAACTGGCGTGTCATGGGGTTCCAGCGCACCGGGAAGCGGTGGGCTTGTATCTTGCTGATAGCCGCCGCCAGGTCATAGATCGCGTTGTCCGGTCGTGGCCTTGAGCTGTGGCCGCCAGGGTTGCGCGCCGTGACCTCCCACGTGGCGTAGGTTTTCTCCGCCGCCTGGATGTTATAGACCAGCGCTTTGCCGTCCTCGTTGAGATCGCCGCCGCCAGCATCTGAATTCAATGCAAATGCAGCCTCGGCAAGGTCCTCGCGCTCGTAGGCGAGCTGGCGAGTGGTCACCATGCTGCTCTCCTCGTCACCGGAGAACACGAGGATAAGGTCACGATTTGGAACAAAGCCGTCTTTCTTCAGGCGAATGAAAGTCGAGGTCAGTTGTGCAACACCGAACTTGTTATCGATGCTGCCACGCGCGTAAAAATAGTTGTCATCTTTAGTCAGCTTAAAAGGCGGTCGCTCCCAGTCTTCAGGCCGTGCTTCGACAACGTCCATATGACCGAGAAAAAGAATGGGCGCTTTTCCTGATGATCCATCACCGCGATACCGGGCGATCAGTGAAGCGGTCTCGCCATTGGGCAGCACTTCAACGTCGGCTCGCGGCAGACCCGCCGCGACGAGCTCATCGGCCAGGTAGTTTGCGACTTCTGGCACGTTACCGAGATTCTTCGCTGTCTCCACCTCGATAATTCGCGTATAGATCTCGAGCGTCTTTCGCGCGTGTTCAGAGTTGTTGTCCTGTGCGCTCGCCATAGCGCAACACAGGAGGGCGACCATGAGCAGGGGAGCCGATTTTTTCATTTGTACCTCGGTGCAGTCGACGGTTGTCAATCTGCATAGTAACCGGAAAACAAAGCTGAGACCGGGCCGCAGCTGTTTGCCGCTCTTCGTGAGGGATAGCACCGTCATGCCGGCCTCTATGACTATCCAGCCGCGGCCTTGTTCTTGATCAGCAACACTTTCATGAGCAGCAGGCCGATCAGCGCGGTGATCGAAAAAACGCCGAGAATCGGACCGATCTTCTGAATCGAAATATAGCCGCCGTACATCAGGTACAGGCCGACCGCGAGGCCAAGCGTGCCAAGCTGGTGGGCCCAGAACTGCACTGTTCCGATCGTGCCGGTTGCTTGAGGCAGCCACAGTTTGTAGCAAACCGCGTATATAAACGACACGACGAATCCCAGTAGCAGGATGTGTGCATGCGCGACGAGCTGGCCGTGGTTATGGGTTGCGGCCATGTGAATACCCAGAACCAGTCCGATAATGGCGTAGCCGAATGCGGTCATCAGGAACTTTCGGTCCATGTCTTCTCCCTTATTATTCTTATCGAAGAATGTGCGGGAAAATCTATGCCTATCCACAAAGCTTTGCAAGCGGCGGAACGTCAGCAGGTGCCTAGAAGCTTATCTTGTAGATCCCACCGCGAAACAGTCCCGCGTACAGTACCGTTGCACCGTCTTCAACCGTCGCATGCAGGCTCCATGCGCCGCCAAACAAAGTTTCATCTTCGTGTTCGTGCTGTTGCCAGGTGGTGCCGCTGTCGTAGGACACCTCTAATATTAGTGGTTGCGGCGAGTCGAAGTTCTTGTCCCAGCCGATCGTATACAGGGTCGCCGGGTCCTGCGGGTCAAGTGCAACATCAAAATAGAAACGATGGCCGACATCGCCCAGCGGCGTTTCCCAGGTCTGGCCATTGTCCATGCTTTGCAGCAGGCCACCTTCGCTGGCAACAAGAATATGATCAGCATTGGTAGGGTCAAGTTCCACATCAATGGCAACGGCCGGACTCGGTAGCAGCCGAAGCCACGTCTCACTGCTGCCTGAGTTGAGGTCGTAACGATTCAGAATCAGCTCCTCAATGCTGTTCTGCCCGCCGTACCAGAGCTGCTGATTTGCCGCATTCAGAGCCAGTGCGCGGTATGGCACGACTCCGCTCGCCCATTGTCCTTCAAGCAGTTCCCAACTCGTGCCGAGATCATCAGACTTCGCCAACAGATTTGCACCACTGGCGTACAGCCGTTGCGCGCTGTCGTCGAATAACAGGCTGTACGCGGGCTCAGGATTGGGATTCGTTCCACCCCAGTTGCTGACCAGCTCCGACCAGTTGCCTCCGCCATTGTAGGTTTCCATCAGGCGGGCGTTGAGCAAGCCATCCCATAGCGGGTCAAATACCGCGGCCACCCAGCGCATGTCGTCGATGATGGCGAGGCTTTCAACTCGAAACCCGTCGAGGCCCAGCGAGACCCAATTATTGTCACCCTTGGCTTTGCCAAAAAGTCCGTCGTGAGTTGCTGCGTACAGCCGACCGTTGTGCTCTCGAATCTCGGTGACTACGAGACCATCGAGGCCTTCAGAAACAAAGCCTGGCACATTGACAGGCGGGGCCGGTGTCGGGTTTCCACCGGATCCTCCACCACCGCCGCAGGCGGACAACAGGAATATTGCAGCAAGCAAGGAACAATAACGATAGCTGGCAACAACAGGCAATATTCTCATAACGGAATTCAATCCCTGAACAAGTAACAATCCAAAAAATTTATTCCGGACCGCCGGTCACGAGAATTGTTCCCGGGACTCACAGAACGAAGTCCGGGCGATGCCGGGCATGCAAAGGAATACATGCGGCTACTAATTCTATTACTCGATAAAGTCCTGATCAATTGCACAACGACAGCCGCACGAACAGATCCGCGGCATCGCTGTGTTGATGGTTATACCCGGCGAACGGAGAACTTACGTCCGGTTACTGATCGTCGTCAGCTTCGGCATCATCCGTCGAGTCGTCATCTTCTGCTGCCTCTTTGCTCTTCTCCTGAGCCTGTTTGACCAGCCCGGTATTGATGCTGCCAGAGCCGGCGGCAGCTCCGGAAGCGCCCATCCCGAAGTTGCTAGAGGAACCACCCTGGACTGACCCGAGCATTGCCGCATTGCTGCTCGCCAGGCTGCCACCCACTTCGCGGCGGGTTCCACCGAGATCGGTAACCGTCCAGTCTTCAATGTCGGCGACCAGCGTGGACGCAGAGCTGAGAGCAGTCAGCTCATCGCCCTCCAGGTACTGCTTCAGGTGTGCAGTCAGGTCGGCTGCAAAATTCGGGAAATACGCTTTGTTGCGTTCGTAAAACTCGGACACCCGAAATTTCTTGGCATTCTTGATAGCTGTGCCACGATTCGAGTTAATGAAAACCACCGCATTCTCTGTCAAAGCATCATAGACGGTCTTGCCCGTGTAGGCGCTTTTCCGAATATTCGGGCTGCCGATGACGCCCTGGTAGAGCCCGTAGATAACCAGTGGATTACCGTCATAGTTCTCTTTCAGGATGGTGTGCTGAATATCGTTAAGGCTCAGCGAAACGCCTTCGACGACAAGCAATTTCTGGTCGAGAATTGAATCCCGCCCGTAGAGGACTTTCTCGAGATTGTATTCCGGATAAACCTTGACGATCTCGTTCAGGATCGTGATGTTGTACAGGTTCAGCCAGTAGGCCAGCTGCTCGTCGCGTGAAAAACTTTTCAGGCCAACCTGGGCGGTCGCGTTTTCAATCCCTGACTTGATCTCATCGAGTTGTCGCTGAGCAGTCTCATTGCCGACAAACGTCTCGTAGTAAAAACGGTTTCCCTCGTTGGCGGTCCACCGATTGATTTTGCCCTTTAGCCGGGTACCGGTTGGTGATTTCTCACGAGGTGCTTTCTCTCGATTTGAACGGCCGATATCAATAACGACGGCATCCAGCAACGTGTTCAGATTTTCATAGCTGATCGCGTATTTGGAATCTTCGTCAGATCCCTGAAAAGGTTCGGGCACTTGCGATGCGGCTGAACTT
>JAUHZT010000029.1 GCA_030425905.1 Gammaproteobacteria bacterium | reverse complement strand
CGGCTCGTCGGCCCGTGCGATAAACCCGCCACCCAGCGAATAGTACACTTCACTGTGCAGCTCAACGCCGGTGTCTGCCCGCGCCACGAAATGCATGCCATTGGTATGCCTCGGCAATTCTTCGCCAACGTCAAACACGATATCGGATTCCGGATCGAAGTCGATGACGCCTACGCCAGTCAGTAACAAGGATTTCCCGGCGTGCACTTTGCGCAGTAACTCATCTACCGTGTTCGGATCGATGCTGTCTGGCTCGGCGCCTCCCAGGCCCAATATGACGGCCGAATCTGTGCCATGGCCTTTGCCGGTCCACGCCAGCGAACCGTGCAACCGTACTTGCACGCTGCTCACCGTGTCCGCGTACGGCGCTAACGAGAGCGCAAACGCGTGTGCAGCTTTCATCGGGCCGACGGTATGCGAACTCGACGGGCCAATGCCAATCTTGAAAATATCGAAAATACTGACTGCCGCCATGTTTAATCTGCCTCGAGTGACAGCAAGCTCGCATTACCACCAACGGCCGCGATGTTATTGCTTAGAGTCACTTCATTGCCGAACCGCGGCAAGTAATGGGGTCCCCCGGCCTTCGGACCGGTCCCCGAAAGCCCGCAACCGCCGAACGGTTGCACGCCAACAACCGCACCAATCATGTTCCGGTTCACATAAATATTGCCGGCGCAGGACAATGCCGCCACCCGGCGAACCCGTGAGTCGATCCGGCTGTGCAGCCCCATCGTGAGCCCGAACCCTGTCGCATTCACGGCTTCAATTGTCTGTTCCAGTTTCTTACCCTTGAAACGCAACACATGCAGCACGGGTCCAAAAACCTCCTGTTGCAACCGATCAACACTGTCAATCTCAATTAGCGTTGGCGCGAAGAACGTGCCCTGCTTGGTAGCGGCTGGCAGCGTGCACCGGTGCAGAATTGTGCCCTCGGATTCCATGCGCGCTACATGCGCCTGTAGCAGCGCACGCGCTTCTTCGTCAATCGCCGGACCCACATCGGTCGCAAACATGGCCGGATCGCCGATACACAACTCTTCCATGTGCCCCTTGAGCAGTTCAATCACACGATCCGCAATGTCTTCCTGCACGCACAAAAGGCGCAGCGCCGAACACCGCTGCCCGGCGCTGTTGAATGCGGAAAACACCGAATCGAGTACTACTTGCTCCGGCAAAGCCGAACTGTCGACGAACATCGCATTCTGCCCACCTGTTTCGGCAATCAACACGGCGATAGCGCCATCCCTGCCCGCCAATGTGCGATTAATGATTCTCGCCGTGTCGGTGGACCCGGTGAACGCAACACCGGCAACACGACTGTCTGCGACCGCGCGGCCGCCGATGGTAGCACCGTCGCCGGGAAGAAAATGCAGCACCTCAGGTGGAACGCCTGCCTCTAGCAGTAATTGTGTGGCGCGGAAGGCGACCAACGGCGTCTGCTCGGCCGGTTTGGCCAGCACCGCGTTGCCCGCAGCCAGCGCCGCAGCAACCTGTCCGGTAAATATCGCCAGCGGAAAATTCCACGGGCTGATGCACACGAATATGCCGCGACCACGCATGCCAAGCAGGTTTCTCTCGCCCGTCGGCCCAGGCAGAAGTTTGGGTTCTCCAAACAATTCACGTGCCTGGCACGCGTAGTAACGCAGAAAATCAACAGCCTCACGAAGCTCATTCACGGCATCCGGTATGGTCTTGCCCGCTTCTGCCACGCACAGCTCCAAAAGCTCCGCGGAATTAGCCTCGAACAGCGTTGCGGCCTGCTCAAGAATCGCCGCACGTGTCGCAGCCGCTGTTCGATTCCACGCCACCTGGCCCCGTTCAGCCGCTTCCAAAGCCACGTCTACCTGTTCCGGGGTTGCCTGCTCACAATGCCCGACCACATCAGACGTATTAGCCGGGTTGCGCGAGGGCTTGGCATGAACTTTTGCTTTCCTGCCCGCTGGGTTCTTGCCAGAGACGATTGGGTGCGCAGCCAACGTTTCAGCGGCAAACTTCTGCATCCGATCCAGCAGCGGTACGGTCACCGCGCGGTCGGGCAGGTTCAGACCTGCCGAGTTGTCCCGTAACGGGGCAAATATTTTTGTCGGCGACGGAATCTGCGGGTGCGGCTCGTATTCGTGGCGCCGGGCAACATCAAGCGGATCGGCAACGATATCCTCGACCTGAATCGATTCGTCGACGATGCGATTGACAAAGGACGTGTTGGCACCGTTCTCAAGTAGTCGACGCACGAGGTACGGCAACAGGTCTTCATGGCTGCCAACCGGTGCATAAACACGGCAGGGTCGATTGAGTTTTTCCGGGTCAATAACTTCAGCGTACAGCTCTTCACCCATACCGTGCAGTCGCTGAAACTCGTAGTCACGCCGCGAGCCGGCAAAATGCAATACGCTGGCCAGTGTGTGCGCATTGTGTGTAGCAAATTGCGCGTACAGGCGGTCGCCCGCCGCAAGTACTTGCCGAGCACATGCCAGGTAGGAAATGTCGGTATAGGCCTTGCGTGTGAATACCGGGTAGCTCGACAGCCCGTCTTCCTGAGCGCGTTTAATTTCCGTGTCCCAATACGCGCCTTTGACGAGCCGCACGGGAATGCGGCGACCGCAGTCGGCAGCCAACGATTCAAGATAAGAAAATACAGCGGTCGCACGGCGTTGATAGGTCTGCACCGCGAGGCCAAAGCCGTCGTAAGAACTCAGCGCCGCCTTGCGCATTACGGCTGAAAAAACTTCCAGTGACAACTCAAGGCGATCCGCCTCTTCGGCGTCCACGGTCAGTGCAATCCCTGACGCTTTGGCATGCTCGGCCAGTTCGATGACTTTCGGTACGAGCTCATCGAGAACGCGGTCATGCTGTGTAAACTCATACCGAGGATGAAGGGCGGATAACTTCACCGAGATACTGGGCGCTGAAAAAATATCGTTCGCCGCCGGTGCCTTGCCTATCTGGCCGATCGCCTCGTAGTACGCATCGAAATACCGTTGCGCGTCTCTAGACGTCAGCGCTGCCTCACCCAGCATATCGAAGGAATACCGGTAGGCCCGATTGCTTTTCTTGCCGGCTCGCTCGAGCGCTTCTTTGATTGTCCGGCCCATCACAAACTGGTGACCCATAATACGCATGGCCTGCTTCATGGCCGCACGCACTACCGGCTCACCGGCACGGCTGGCCAGTTTGCCAAGCACTTTTGACGGGTTGCGCTTCGCTTCTTCATCTACTTTGAGTAGCTGCCCGGTGAGCATGAGTCCCCAGGTCGAAGCGTTGACGAACAGCGAATCACTGGTACCGAGATGATCCTGCCATCGCGCCGACGTAATCTTGTCGGCGATCAGCTTGTCGGCTGTTGCGGTATCGGGGATCCGCAACAATGCCTCCGCAATACACATCAGCAGCACACCTTCCTGGGAAGAAAGATCGTACTGCTGCAGGAAGGCATCTATGCCACCCTCGTCCTCGGTATTCTTGCGCACTGCCCGGACCAGGTCCGCCGCCATCGCCTGTATCTTCTGTCTGGCTGACTCGCCCGTATCGGCAGCGGCGGCAAGCTCCCGGACAAGCGCACGCTCGTCGCACAGGTACTTGTCATTGATTCCCGCAATTGCTCCCGGTCTTGCAACCGCCTGCTCGGTAAACCGCATTGAGAACCCTTCCCTTTCTGCTGTAGGCAGCACGCAACTGGCCGCCTGAGAGATCATTAACAGACCGGACTATTACCCGGAGCTGACTGATATACTTTGCGGCCTTTAGCGACCGAGGGCAATACCGTGCCAGCCAGTTTCCTAGAATCTCTTGCCGCGAAGACGGAAAGTCTCAAGTCAGAAGGCCTGTACAAGACGGAACGACTTATCGCCGGCCCGCAGCAGGCTGCCATTGACGTGTTAAAGGATGGACATAATCAGCATGTCCTGAATCTTTGCGCAAACAACTATCTTGGCCTCGCCAATCATCCGGAGGTTATCGCCGCCGCGCACAAGGCACTGGACCAGTTTGGTTATGGCATGGCTTCGGTTCGCTTTATTTGCGGCACGCAGACAATCCATAAAGAGCTTGAGGAGCGCATCAGCGCATTCTTGGGCACAGAGGACACAATCCTCTACCCTTCCTGCTTTGACGCCAACGGCGGCCTTTTCGAGACGCTGCTGGACAAGGAAGACGCCATTATCAGTGACGCCCTGAACCACGCGAGCATTATCGACGGCATTCGGCTCTGCAAGGCCGCCCGTTTTCGCTACCAGAACAACGACATGAGCGACCTGCGCACACAACTCGCTGCGGCATCCGGTGCGAACACGAAACTGATAGTAAGTGACGGTGTTTTTTCCATGGACGGCACCATCGCCGACCTGCAGGGCATTTGTGATCTCGCCGACGAATTTGATGCGTTAACCATGATCGATGACTGTCACGCAACCGGATTCCTGGGCGATCGTGGCCGCGGCACGCATGAATATCGCAACGTCATGGGGCGTATCGACATCCTGACCGGCACGCTCGGCAAGGCGCTCGGTGGCGCGTCGGGCGGCTACACGTCGGGTCGCAAGGAGATAATTGCCTGGCTGCGACAACGCTCACGCCCCTACCTGTTCTCGAATTCAGTCGCGCCGGTCATAGCGGCCTCGTCGCTGGCGGTGCTCGATCTGCTGGAGAAAGACAACTCTCTGCAGGAACAACTGCACGACAATGCGCGGCACTTTCGCAAAAAAATGACGGAACGCGGCTTTGACCTCAAACCTGGCGAACACCCGATTGTCCCGATCATGCTGGGGGATGCGAAGTTGGCGACGCGCATGGCTGACGCCATGCTCAAACGCGGCGTCTACGTTGTCGGTTTTGCGTTTCCGGTGGTGCCTGAAAACCAGGCGCGTATACGCACGCAGATGTCGGCCGGTATCACACGTGAACAACTGGACACTGCCATCGAAGCATTTACCGCAGTTGGCCAGGAACTTGGAGTGATTCACTGATGAAAGCACTGGTTAAAGCCAAAGCCGAACGCGGCATCTGGATGCAGGAAATGCCCATGCCCGAGGTTGGCCACAACGATGTACTTATCAAGGTCGGCCACAGCGCAATCTGCGGAACTGATATTCATATTTTCCAGTGGGATGATTGGGCCAGCCACGCGGTACCGGTGCCGCTCACCATCGGCCATGAATTCTCCGGCGAAATTGTCGAGTGCGGCAGTGAAGTTCGGGGTTTCGAACCAGGCGATCGCGTCTCCGCAGAAGGCCACATCACCTGCGGTGTCTGCCGTAACTGCCGTGCGGGCCGTCGCCATCTGTGCATCAATACCGTTGGCGTCGGTGTCAACTATCCGGGCGCATTCGCCGAGTACATTGCTGTACCGGCTTTCAATGTATTCAAATTACCGGATGTCATCACCGATGATTTGGCGGCAATACTAGACCCTCTCGGCAACGCGACGCACACGGCATTGTCATTCGACCTGGTCGGTGAAGACGTGCTCATTACCGGCGCGGGCCCAATTGGCGTAATGGCTGTCGCGATCGCACGCTTCAGCGGCGCGCGCCACATCGTTATCACAGACATCAATGAGTACCGCCTGGAACTGGCACGCAAAATGGGCGCCACCGTCGCCCTGAATGTGCAAAAAGGCTCGCTTGACGAAACGATGAAGACGCTCGGCATGACCGAAGGCTTCGATGTCGGTATGGAAATGTCCGGTAACGCGCTGGCGTTTCGCGACATGCTAAGAACAATGCATCATGGCGGCAAGGTCGCCATTCTCGGAATCCCGCCTGGCGAAACCGCGATTGACTGGAACCAGGTCATCTTCAAGGGCCTTGTGCTCAAAGGGATATACGGCCGCGAGATGTTTGAAACCTGGTACAAGATGTCGAGCATGCTGCAAAGCGGGCTGCGCATCGACCCCATTATCACCCACCATTTCGCTATCGATGACTTTCAGCCCGCGTTCGAATTAATGGAATCAGGGCAGTCAGGCAAAGTCATCCTCAATTGGAACTGATGACCCGAGCGGCGGCCACGCAATGATTATTCGTCCGCTGAATCGGCACACGGACATGGAAGGGCTGCGTGACTGCCTGATCGAACTGCAGGACTTCGAACGCACAATCGACCCGCGCATGCCGCCGGGCGCCGAAATTGCCGACGACTATATTTTCGAGATGCTCGAAGATTGCGAAACCTGCGACGGTGCCATCATAGTCGCCGATGACGATGGACACATTGCGGGCTACGCGACGATCCTGACGCGCGTGCAGACCGACAGCGTTGATGACGGCGACGTGGAATTTGGCCTCATCTCCGACCTTGTCGTGCAACGACACTACCGGCGCTCGGGCTATGGCCTGCGGCTGATCCGGGAAGCAGAAGCCATTGCGCGCGCAAAGAAAGTCCGTTGGCTGAGGATTTCCGTACTCGCCGCGAACCAGGTGGCCCGACGCCTGTACACGGAGCTGGGTTACAAAGAGCTACACCTCGACCTGGAAAAGGATTTCCACGCCGCAGAATAGCCCGGCTGTAAATCTTTCCTGCAGCCAGGCCCACCGACACTAGCGAATATCGCAAAAGCAGTGCGCGTAAACTCCTTTCGGGTCATCGAAACGCAGTAAGGGTTGCAGTGCTGTTTCGACTTTGCCCGCGAGAGCTTCCAGCCGCCCCGGCCGCGGGGTCAGGCTGTCGATGTCAACGCCTGTGCTGCGCACCGTCCCCAGAATATCAATCAGGAACTGTTGCGCCGGCGTCAATTCCTGCCGGATCGTTTGTACACCGAACTGGCCTTCTTTCAGGCTGGCGAGCGATGCCGCTGCCTCGATGGCTTCGTCCAGGTCGCCCAGTTCATCCACGAGGCCGTTTTGAAGTGCATCATTGCCCGTCCATACCCGACCTTGAGCGATTGCATCTACCTCTGACTTGTTCATGCCACGATGCATCGCCACTCTTGATATGAAATCGTCGTAGCCGTCATTGATAAGCGCCTGGAACAGCGCTTTTGCCTGTTCGGACATAGCGCGATCAGGTCTGAATTCGCCGGACCAGATCGTCGACCCAACGCCATCGACATTGAGCCCGAGTACCTCTATGGAGCGCTGGAAGGTCTGGAACATGCCAAAAATTCCGATAGAACCTGTCACTGTGGACGGGTTGGCAAAAATCTGGTCCGCACCTGCCGCAATCCAGTAGCCACCTGAGGCAGCGGTGCTGCCCATGGAGGCAACTACAGGCTTACCGGCGGCCTGCAAGGCGGCAATTTCATTGCCGATTACATCCGAGGCGAAGGCACTGCCACCAGGGCTGTCGACCCGCAAAACCACAGCCGCAATGCGCTCATCGTGCAGCGCGCGTTGCAGCAACTTGCTGGTGGAGTCTGCGCCTATCATGCCAGGCGCGGGTGATCCAAAAGTAATTTCGCCGGACGCCACAATCACCGCGACGTTCCTGTTCTTGAGATCAGTCCCGTGCAACAGGCGCATCTGCGCGAGGTAGTCACGCATCGGGGTTGCAACATGACCGTCGTAAAAATCCGTGTCTTCACCAACCATGCCGATGAAAAGATCACGGATCTCCTTGCGTGTTCGCAAGCCGTCGATCAAGCCATTTTCGACAGCCGCCATGGCGATATCGCCATTAGCCGCCGCCACGTGTTCGAGAAGCCGATCCGTGAAATCGCCAACGGCCCCTTCCTCAAGGCCGCGCGCGCGTTCCACGTCCGCCTGGTACATCGACCATAGTTGTTCGGTCAACCGGGATGCATCCTCGCGCGCCGCTTCCGACATATCCATGCGCGTGTACGGCTCGACGAATGTCTTGTGCGTCCCTACTCGAAAAACATTCCAGTCAATTTTCAGTTTATCGATCGCGTCCTTGTAGAAGGTCCGGTAGCTGCCGTAGCCCTGCAACACGAGCAGCCCTTCCGGGTGCAGGTAAACTTCGTCGGCATGCGCGGCAAGAAAATAGCCGCCCTGAGACATGAAGTCGGCGCTGGCTATAACCGGTTTGCCCGACGCGCGCAGCTCTTCGATAGCACGTGCAATCCGCTGCAATTTGCTGAGGCCACCACCGGCCAGGCCGCTGAGTTCAAGGTGCACAGCCGCAATACGTTCATCGTCGCGGGCATAGCGAAGCGCATCGACGACATCCTGTACTACGGTCTGCGGCTGGGTGCTGCCTCCCGAGAGCTCAATTCTGGCACGGTCGAAAGGATCGCCTTCGTATTCTTCGACGAGATACCCGGAGGGCCGGATCTCCAGCGCCGCATTCATCGGCATGATTGGCGCCGCACCGTTAAGCGCGGCGAACACCATAAGAAAGATGAATAACAGTAGCAGCAGATGCAGCACCTTGCGCAAGCCGTCAACGCCGTGCCAGAAACCAGGCAGCAGCCGCATTATCGGGTGGCGTTTTTTCACGCCCGTCATACTCTGTTCCATTATGTTGTCCTGAGACCTCAAACCGCGCTCTACGGTTCCTTATAACTGATTCGATAAATCAGGTCGGCAGAATCATCGCTGACGAGCAGTGACCCATCGGTATAGACAAGCAAGTCGACTGGCCGCCCTTTGGCTGTTTGCCCGTCAAGCCAGCCTTCAGCAAACGGCACATACGAAACGGCACGATTCCCATCCAGCGTCACTATCGAAATCCGGTAGCCGGACTTCTTTGACCGATTCCACGAGCCATGTTCCGCAATAAACAGCTGCCCCTGGTACTCAGGCGGGAACTGATCAGCCGTGTAAAAGCGCAGCCCCAGCGCAGCGACGTGCGCGCCCAGCTTTTGCACTGGCGCGGAATAATCGCGGCAGCTATGGCCAGCTCCAAACCTGGGGTCCGAAACATCGCCAGCGTGGCAGTAGGGATAACCAAAATGTTCGCCGCGCGTCGCCACGCGATTCAATTCATCGGCTGGTACATCGTCCCCGAGCATGTCGCGGCCATTGTCCGTGAACCACAATTCCTGGGTCTCCGGGTGCCAGGTAAAGCCCACAGAATTGCGAACCCCCTGCGCTACTACCTCGCGCTCGCTGCCATCCGGGTTCATCCGAACGATGCGCGCGTAGCCATCACGATCGCAGATATTGCACGGCGCACCAATTGAGATGTACAGCTTGCCATCGGGGCCGAAACCAATATAACGCCAGCCGTGATGCGACTCACTCGGTAACTCGATGTCCAGCACTTCGGGTTCCGGCGATGTCCGCAGGCGCTTATCTATATCCCGGTAAACCAGAACGCGGGCAATCTCCGCCACATAGAGGTCACCTTCAAAGTACGCAATTCCATTCGGCGTGCGCAGGTCATTGTCGATTTCAACTACCCGCTGGCCCGCCAAGCCCGGAACGACAGCGTAAATCGCATCGGCGCGCCGGTTGCTGACGTAAACGATGCCGTTGGCGCCGAGGCTCATCGAGCGGGCGTTGTCGACCTCGGCGAACACCTCAATTGAAAATCCGGGGGGCAAGCTGATGTCATCGAGATCAGGTGCAGCACCGGCGCTACCTGCCAGCAGAATCAAACAGTACAACGTCAGAAAACGGGGTTTGCCAAGCATGTCGGAACTCCGGAGATGTCTATGGATCGCGCTTCAAACCAAGACTATCAGCTTAGCACCCGGCGCGTCGCATACAGGCTAGCTTTCAGGCACCAGCCACAGTGACAGATCCGGCCAGAACGTAATGAGTATCACCGATAACAGCAAGATCAGCAGGAACGGGAACGTAGCGGCATAAACGTGCATGATCGGCTTGTCGAAACGATAACTCGCGATGAACAGATTCAGCCCGACGGGCGGCGTCAGGTAGCCGAGTTGCATCGCCGCGAGAAAGACGATGCCAAGGTGCACAGGATGCACTTCGTAGCCTGCCGCGATCGGCAGGATCAGGGGCACAACAAGCACGATGGCCGAGAAAATGTCCAGAATCGCACCGAGTATCAACAGGAACACGAGCAACAGAAGCAGGAAGGTCGTCTGGCTGGTAACGAGGCCCGCAACGTATTCAAACAGTAGCTGCGGAACGCCCGCCCCTATCATGTAGTTCGTCGAAGCCAAGGACACGCCCAGTATCAGAAGAATGCCGCCAACCAGCACCATTGACGAACGCATGATCTCCGGCAGGTGCCGCAGCTTGATCTCCCGCAGAACAAAGACCTCCACAATGAGCACGTACAATGCCGTTATGGCCGCTGCTTCGGAAACAGCAAAGAAGCCCGAATAAATGCCACCGAGAACGACGAACGGTAGCGGCAATTCCCAGAGAGATTCCCTCAAGGCCGCACCAAGCTCTGTAAAGGAGAAAGAGCCCAGCGGACGACGGTTTTGCCGATTCACCCACAGGCTGTAGCCCGACAGCATGGCAAGCATGATCAGGCCGGGAATGATGCCTGCGAGGAACAGATCGTCGATCGATACTTCGGCGACAACGCCGTAGAGTATCAACGGCAGCGAAGGCGCGAACAACAAGCCGAGGCTACCCGACGATGTAACCAGCCCCAGATTGAATTTATCGGGGTAGCCATCGTGCTTTAGTGCCGGGTACAGAATTGCTCCCAGAGCGATAATCGTTACGCCCGACGCACCGGTGAATGCCGTAAAAAAAGCACAGGCGGAAAGGCACACGATTGCGAGACCACCCGGCATCCAGCCGAGCAGCGCGCCCGTGAGGCGCACCAGCCGCTTGGGCGCATCACTCTCGCTGAGCAGGTAGCCCGCAAAGGTGAACAATGGAATCGCGGCAAGAAACGGCAAGTCAGCGATGCTCAGAATTTCGAGCGACATGTTCATGAGGTCCGTGTCTTCACGCTGGAACCCAAGCATCGCGCTGGTCGCGATGACCGCAAACAACGGGGCACCGAAGACTGCGAGCAGGACAAGAATGACGCTGAACAGCATCATGCCTGCTCGCTCCGGCTACTGCCCGCAAGCAATTTGTAGAGGTGCTGGAATACGAGAATTACGAATCGGTAGGAAAGTACAGCGAACGCAAATGGTACAACCGCGTGTGCGATCCATGCCGGCATATCCAGCATGATCGTGTCTTCGAACTCTATCTCGAGTTGCAGGTAACGCCAGGCATGCCAGGCAATAACCGCACAGACAATCGCCGCAAACACGTCGACGAGAATGCGCACGATGCCCATTGCGGTTGCCGGAAGCAGGTGTGAAAGTGCATCAATACGAATGTGGCGATTGTCGCGGCAGGCCGCAATCGACCCGAACATTGCGATCCATAACACCATGAGCTTCACGAGTTCATCGGCCCAGATGAAGCCCGTTGAGAACAGCTCACGAAGAACGATCTGCCCAACGGACAACAGCATCATGCCGCTTAACAGTACGACCAGTGCGGTGTTCTCGGCTACCCTGCCGGCACGATCAAGTCGGGTCAGTAGCGCATTCAACGGGAGTTCGCTCAGTCAGCGCTTGCGGGCACCGCAGAAGCCTGGGCCCGGTACTCATCAACGTAAGCAAGCATCTCGTTGTAGAGATCCATCGAAAATGCGCCCTCTTCGCCGAGCTTGCGGTTTGATTCCAGCATCGCGGCACGCAGCCGATTGCCGTCTTCAACGTCAAATTCGATCAGTTCAATCTTCTGCTTCAACAGCGATTCGAAAGCACCTTCGTTATCGACCAGGTTCTGCCGGTCAAAATTTTCGTACAGGGTCGTCATCACATCACGGACCACAGCCTGGTCGGGCTCGCTCAGTTTGCGGAATGCTTTCTTGTCGATGACCATCAGCCCCATCGTGTAGGAAAGCGGCAGGTCGCTGATGTATTTGACCTTGGTATGCCATTGCAGCACCAGTGCACCGATCGGCGAGATGCCGACAATATCGATCAGACCGGTCTGCAACCCGGTCAGCACATCCGTCAATGGTAATGTCACCGGTGAAAGTGACAATGCTTCCATTGAGGCATAGCTGATTGAATCGCCTTCGGGGATCCAGACACGCTTGCCGCGCATGTCATCCGTCTTCACAACTGGCGAGTTCGACATGATGAGTGCAAAGCCACCCGCCGCAAAGCCGAAACTTATGAAACCAGCCTCTTCCAGCCCCTGCTGCAGTTTCGCGTCCATTCTCTCGCGCACATACGCTGCCTCTTCAATGGATTCGAAGACCATTGGCAAACCGTACAGGTTGATATCGGCGTAACGAGAACTGAGGGCCGATGGCGTAAATGCACCGCCCTGCAAGGCACCTATGCGGATCTTGCCAAGTACCTTGTTGTCATTGCCCTGCACACCACCGCCGTAGAACTTTATTTGCACGCGTCCGTCGGTGCGCTCTTTGATTTCGTCGGCACCGGCACGCATATCGCGCATCCACTGCGAACCTTCCGGAGTAATTGTTGCGATTTTGAGTGTCGCCGCAGACACAGCGCCACTGAACGCAAGCAGCATGACGGCCAGTAATAGTCTGTTCATGATCCAGTCCGTTTCAGGTAATTGTAAGCTGAGCGCAGCACGCTTCGGCGCGTATCAAAAATAGTCGTCGGCTTGTGCAAGCAGGACTTTAGCTTCTTCCTGCGCGAGCACATTCGATAACGTGAGCCCGTCCGCGTACGGATCGGCCTCCACAACCTCGGTTAACAAGCGATCGTGCAATTCGCGGTCATACAGCATCTTCGCATAACCACGCGCGTACTCAACCTTGGCCGATAAGTCGCGATCATTACTTAGTGCTATAGCGGTCTCAAAATGTTCCCTGGCGACATCCGGCTTGCCGCCTAGAGCCGGGGGCCGCAGGGTCAGCAAAATCCCCATGTAGGTATGGGTAGACGCCGTCACACTGTCTTCGGCAATTGCGAGATAGTGCTCAAAAAGTGCTTCTATCTGCGGCAATTCCGCCAATGTGTCCCAATCCGCGCTGTGCGCGCGCATGAATGCAAGTGTCGCGAATCCGTAGGTATACAGGAAATCGGCATCCTTCGGCTTGACCCCTGCAACACTCGCGACGAACTCATCGTAGTTCATGTCCCGCCATGCGCAGGCTTCGGCGTAACGCAGGCACATGGCTTTCTGCGAATACCGCCGCGCCTTGGTGGTCAGGCGCGAAGCCCGAAGTGAGTCTTCAGCGAACACTGCGCCGTACGAGGCGTAGAGGGTGGCCGCCGATGACAACATGCCAGAGCTATCCGGATTGCCCTCGAGCATGCTGTCAATGAGCACCATGTACGAAGGAATAGCAGCGCGCGCCGTTTCAGGATCGTCCTGGTTCAGGACCGCGGCAGACAGGTTCGCACCGAACTCATTGGCAGCATTCGCCACCAGCGTCGAACAGCCTTGCAGGCCCAATGTCGACAGCAACAGCGCGATCAGGCCATAACGAATTGTGGAATTTCGGGAAGTCATGCCACGAGAGACCCCGGGAGTGCGCAAAGGTTTCAGCTTAATCGCCAAGTATCACCGGATGGTGTGGCTTACCGCACGCTTTTCGAAACACGCGGGCAAACGCTGTTGCGCACTCCGACCGGTCATTGTCGGAGCGCGCAATAGCGAAGATTCTAGATTTTTTCCTTGATTCGCGCGGCCTTGCCGGTACGACCACGAAGGTAGTACAGCTTGGCACGACGCACGTCACCACGACGCTTCACCTCGATCGAATCAACAACCGGGCTGTAAGTCTGGAAAATGCGCTCCACCCCTTCGCCATGCGAAATCTTGCGCACGGTGAATGACGAATTCAGACCGCGATTGCGTTTGGCAATCACGATGCCTTCAAAGGCCTGCAGACGCTCACGCTCGCCTTCAACCACTTTGACCTGCACGACAACGGTATCCCCGGGTGCAAACGCGGGAATCTCTTTGCCCATCTGTTCCTGTTCAATCGCTTCTATTATTTTGCTCATATCTCTATACCGGATTCTTTCAAAAATTCGTCAAGCAACGCTTGCTGCTCACTGTCCAAAGTCAACTTCTCAAGCAAGTCCGGACGTCGCAAATAGCTTCGGCCCAACGCCTGCTTTTTTCGCCAGCGCGCAATTTGCGCGTGATCACCCGACAACAACACCGCAGGTACATCCTGCGCCGCAATACGCTCCGGGCGCGTGTAGTGCGGATGATCCAGCAAGCCCTGCATAAAGGAGTCCTGAACCGCAGACTCCGCGTCACCAAGCACCCCTGGCAACAAGCGGGTTACCGCATCGATCACTGCCATCGCAGCGATCTCGCCACCCGACAGCACAAAATCGCCGAGCGACAATTCTTCATCAACAGCATCGACAATAATTCGTTCGTCGAAACCTTCGTACCGTCCTGCCAACAGGATCAGTCCCGGCAGCTTCGCGTAACGCTGTGCGACTGCCTGATCAAACACCCTGCCCTGTGGCGTCAAACACACGACCGGGCTGCCTGCTGGCATGCGCGCTCTTGCGGCATCCAGCGCCGCCGTGACTGGCGCGTATTTCATCACCATGCCAGGGCCGCCGCCGTACGGTCGATCATCAACAGTACGATGGACATCCTCGGCATGATCCCGCGGATTCTCGGTATCAAGCCCGATCAACCCGCGTTCCAGTGCACGGCCAACAATGCCATGTGCCGCTATGGGAGCCAGCATCTCCGGGAACAAGCTGACTACCGCGAAATCCATTACGACCGCCTCAGTCCCATTCCCAGTCAACGTTGATGACGCCGTTGGCGAGATCAACGCCCAAAATTACCTTGTCGATGACAAACGGGATCAAGCGTTCCCTGTCACCTGCCGTGACCAACACGTCGTTGGCCCCGGTTTCGAGGACATAGGCCACTTTCCCAAGCGACGTGCCGTCCCGATGCACAACCTCCAGTCCTTCAAGGTCGCGCCAATAATACTGACCTTCGCCGGGCTCAGGCAGCGCCTCTTTCGCGACGCCAATGTCCAGGCCAAGCCACTCTGCAGCGCCGTCGCGGTCCTCAACCCCTTCAAGGCGGGCAATGACCGACTTACCGTGGCGCTGTCCTTCAGCAAGCTTGACCGATTGCCAGCCGTCCGAACCGTGAATCCACCACGGACCATAGTCCAGGATGGCGTCACGCGGGTCCGTGTACGAAAAAATCCTGACCCAGCCCTTGACACCAAACAGGCCGGAGACCCGTCCCAATATCACTGGCTCGAAATCAGGCATTACAAGCTGAGTCCGTCACCTCGCCACCCATGGGTAAACAGGTGGCCAGATTGCTGTTAGTTCGCCGCAGCCGCCTTGCGGTGCGTCTTCAGGAGCGAAGCAACCCGGTCGGAAGGCTGTGCGCCCTGTCCGATCCAGTAGTCGACGCGCTCGAGATCAACACGCAGGTTTTCTTCATGCTCCTGACCTACCGGATTGAAGAAACCGACGCGCTCGATGTACCGGCCGTCACGACGATTCCGACTGTCGGTGACCACCAGGTGATAAAAAGGACGTTTCTTCGCGCCAGCGCGCGAAAGACGAATACTGACCATCAAATTTTCCGTTGCTAATCGAGTTGACAGGCGGGCACGCCTGCGCTCGGGCCGACCCGAGCAGACCGCGCATTGTACCGATTAATTCTCAAATGTGAAGCGTTTTCGGGGCCGAAATCTTATTGTATTTCAAGCCTGTGGGACGCCCCTCGCCGCGGCCCAATGCCCTAGCGCAGTCCAGGCGGCATACCGCCGCCCGGCAGCCCTCGCAGCATCTTCTTCATACCGCCGCGGGACATCTTTTTCATCATCTTTTCCATCTGGCCATGCTGCTTGAGCAGGCGATTCACGTCCTGGATCTGCAACCCGGCCCCCAGCGCTATGCGTTTCTTGCGTGAGCCATTGATTATCTTGGGAAAACGGCGCTCTTTGGGGGTCATGGAGTTGATCACGGCGATCTGGCGCCTGAGCTGTTGCTCATTCGCACCGTTCTTCAGGGCGGCCGGATTGACGTTCCCGGGCAGCGGCAGCTTCTCGAGCATCGCGCCCAGCCCGCCCATGTTCATCATTTGCTCAAGCTGGTCCTTGAGGTCGCCCAGATCAAAGCCCTTGCCCTTCTTGAGCTTGCGGGCGAGCTTTTCGGCCTTTTCCTGCTCGACCTTGCCCTCGATCTCCTCAACGAGGGACAGTACATCGCCCATGCCGAGAATGCGCGAGGCCATGCGATCCGGATGGAAGACTTCCAGAGCGTCCGTTTTCTCGCCGACGCCCAGGAAGCGAATGGATTTGCCGGTAACCTCACGAACCGACAAAGCCACGCCGCCTTTCGCGTCGCCGTCCGCCTTGGTCAGGATCACGCCGGTCAGCGGCAAACTGCTGTCGAAGGCGGTCGCCGCATTGACGGCATCCTGACCGGCCATACTGTCGACCACAAACAGGGTTTCATGCGGTTGCGCAGCCTCATGCACCGCGACGATCTCCTGCATCATGGACTCATCGACGTGCAAGCGGCCTGCGGTATCGACAATCAGGACATCGGCATGCGAGCGCCTGGCTTCATCGAGCGCCCGACTGACGATCTGGACCGGCTTCTCGCCAGGGTCGCTGGCCGCGTGCAACGCCCCAACCTCCCCGGCCAGGGTTTGCAGCTGCAATATGGCAGCCGGTCGATGCACGTCCACGCTCACCAGCATGACCGACTTGCGCTCGACTTCAATCAGGCGACGGGCCAGCTTGGCGGCCGTTGTGGTCTTACCAGCACCCTGCAGGCCAGCCAGCATGATCACAACGGGCGGCTGCGCTTTAAGGTCCAGCGGTAGCGTGGTTTCACCGAGAACGGCGACAAGCTCAGTGTGGATAATCTTGACCAGCGCCTGCCCCGGCGTGAGGCTGCGGCTGACCTCTTCGCCGAGTGCCCGCTCACGAACCCGCTCGGTAAAGGTCTTGACGACAGGCAGAGCGACGTCGGCCTCCAGCAGCGCGAGCCGCACCTGGCGCATCGTATCCTTGATATTGGACTCGGTAAGGCGACCCTTGCCCGTGATACTGCGCGCGACGTCTTGCAGACGCCCGCTGAGATTGTCAAACATAGTCAGATCTGGGGTTGCTTGATTAAAGCGCGAAGTCTATCAGACGTTGAGAACGGTTCCACGGGCCAGCATCTGGACATGCCGCTCCGGCACGTGAGCCAGAACCTGTTCGAAAATCCGCGCTTCTTCGCCGGGCTTCATGCCGGTAAGCCAGATGGCAGGTTCATGCTTGAGCCGCCGCAGATCCCGTGCCAGCGTCTTCGGGCAATAGTGCCCTGCGTCATTGGCGAGCTGCTCAAGCTCGTCAGGGAACGAAACCTCAATGACCAGCAACCTGAGTTCGTCGCAAGCATTGAGCACCGGCCACAGTGTCTCGTTGGTCTTGGTGTCGCCACTGACTGCAAATGCGCCACGCGGATTCTGCACTGTGAACCCCAGCGAGGGCACACTGTGCATGACGTCAATCGCGTAGAAATCCCGCTCTTCAATAGTGACAGTATCGCCCGGGCTGCATACCGCATAACGCAGCATCGGGTTACGCGCGCTTGGCAACTTGGCAAAATCGGGCCAGATCACATCGTTGAACATGTGGTCCTGCAAGGCGCGCAGGGTTTCTTCACGCGCATAAACGGTCAAGGGCGTGGTGAAGTTTTCATCAAACACAGAATCAACCAGCATGGGCAGGCCAGCGATATGGTCGAGGTGCGAATGGGTCAGGAATACGTGGCGAATGGACTGCAAATCGTCGACGGTCAGGTCGCCGATGCCGGTCCCGGCATCGATGAGTACGTCGTCGTCTATAAGAAATGCCGAGGTCCGCGTGCCGGCGCCGATCCCCCCACTACAACCCAATACTCTGATACGCATGCTGTTTGTCCCGGCCCGGCCCCAGCGTCCGCAGGAATAAAGGTACTAATGGGATTCGCCATATGGGATGATTCGTTCAGTGAAACGGTAGGTCATACACCCGCGAGTTTCTGTGTTTCAAATCACAATTCTTTTTCTATACTTCGGCGCCGCCATTGCGTTCGCCATGAGTCGACTGCCAGGCAACGCGGGCCGCGCCCGATTGCTGGCGGGCGGCGCCTTTGCGCTCGGCATTATCGCCGTTGTACTGCATGCGCAACTCACCTATACGGCATTGATTGCGGGTAACTCGGTGGCGGCCACAGCGGCCGTTTCCCTGATCGGGTTGCAACTCGGCGTGATCGCCCTGTTAGGCGCGCTGGTACAAAATCTGCGCGGCTTTTCTGCCGGCTTGCTACTGCTTGCGGCATTGATGGCGCTGGCCGCCGGGCCCGATGACATCGCCGACGCAGGCACTGCCCTTAGCTGGCAAATGCGCACCCACATTCTTACCTCGCTATTCGCTTACGGTCTGTTGACCGTTGGCGCCATCGTCGCCGTATTTGCGCTGGTGCAACTGCGCCGGCTCAAGAGCGCGAAGCTGTCCGCTGCGAACCAGCTATTCGCGCCGCTGGAAACCACCGAGTCCCTGCTGTTTGCGATATCGATCGCGGGATTTACAGTACTTGCCCTGTCCGTTATCAGCGGTTTTACCTTTGTAGAAGACCTGTTTGCGCAGCATCTTGTGCACAAGACAACCTTGTCGCTGCTGGCGCTGGTGGTCTTCGGGGTTTTGCTGATCGGCCGTCATTTTGCCGGCTGGCGCGGGCGCCGCGCACTGTACCTGTACCTGGCCGGCTTCGGCATCCTCTGCCTCGCCTACTTTGGAAGTCGTTACATCCTTGAACAAGTGCTCGGCTATAGCTGGAGCTGACACTGAATTCCTTGACAGGTTGGGGTGGTGCTGCTGAACTGCAACCGTCAATTCAATTAAGGAGGTGCTCATTCTTTGGGCGATGACGTTCCACTAGGCGCCCTGCTGGGTCTGCTGACCCTGCTGCTTTTTCTGTCCGCGTTTTTCTCGGGCTCGGAAACGGCATTAATGAGCCTCAATCGATACCGCCTTCGACACAAGGCGCGGCAAGGGCACCGGGGTGCCCGCATAGCCGAGAACCTGCTGCAGCGTCCTGATCGCCTGATCGGACTGATCCTGCTTGGCAATAACCTTGTGAACTTTTCCGCCGCATCGCTGGTTGCGTTAATTGCGCTGAAGATCGGCGGCGAACCGGCCGTTGCGCTGGGCACGGTTATTCTCACGCTTGTTGTCCTAATTTTCTCCGAGGCTGCACCAAAAACCCTGGCAGCAATGCATCCGGAGCGCCTCGCATATCCGGCCGCGATGATTTACTACCCGCTGCTGAAGATTACCTATCCAATCGTCTGGCTGACGAACGCCTGCTCCAACGGCGTGCTGTACCTGTTTGGCGTGCGAAACGATCAGTCCGGTCTGCAATCATTGACGCGCGAGGAATTGCGCACGCTGGTGCACGAGGCAGGCAGCCGTATCTCCAGCCGCTACCAGAAAATGCTGATCAGCATTCTTGACCTGGAAAAAGTTACCGTCGACGACGTGATGGTGCCGCACAATGAAATCGTGGGCATCGACCTGGACGATCCGGCAACGGATATCGAAAGAATTATCAGCGAGAGCCAGCACACGCGCCTGCCCGTTTATCGCGACACGATAGATAACGTACTCGGTATTTTGCACCTAAGAAAACTCGCCAACTACGCCGTGCAGGCGTTCGATGAGAAGTCGCTGGAAGCCTTACTCGACGAGCCTTACTTTATTCCCGAAGGCACGCCGTTAAGCACCCAGCTCGTGCAGTTCCAGCGCCGGCGCCTGCGCATCGCCATGGTGGTGGATGAATACGGTGACATCCAGGGCGTGGTCACGCTCGAAGACATACTCGAAGAGATCGTCGGTGAATTCACCACTGATCCTGCCGATGAAATAGCCGATGCAGTGGCGGACGGTAGCGATGCCTGGCTGGTCGATGGCATGGCCAATATACGCGAGCTCAATCGAGCGCAGGGCTGGGAACTGCCAACTGAAGGCCCGAAAACCATCAACGGTCTGATCGTTGAGTCGCTGGAAACCATTCCCGAACCCGAAACCTGCGTCGAAATCGGTGGCTACCCCATTGAGATCGTCGCCACTGACGATAACCGGGTGCGCCAGGTTCGTATTGGTCCGCGTATCGCCGATAGCGGCCCCAGCGAGCAATAGCTTCGTCTGGAAGCCGGTGTCAGAACGCCGCGTCCAGCGCTTCTGACAGTTTGCGAACGCCGATAACCTCAATGCCGGCCGGGATTTTATTCGGCTTGTTCGACAACGGCACTATCGCTTTGGCAAACCCCTGCTTCGCCGCCGCCAGAATCCGCTCTTCACCAAACCGTACCGGTCGTACTTCCCCGGCCAGCCCTACCTCGCCAAAACTAACCAGGCGACTCTCCGGCGCCTTGTCGCGAAAGCTCGACACGATGGCAATCAAAGACGGCAGATCAACCGCCGTTTCAGCAATCCGCAAGCCGCCAACAACGTTCACAAACACGTCTTCGCTGCCCAGAATTACATCACCGTGTCGTTGCAGCACGGCCAGCAACAGAGCCAGGCGGTTCTGGTCCACGCCCTGTGCAAGTCGCTTGGGGTAATTACTCGCGCCGTCAGCCACCAGCGCCTGAATCTCAACCAGCAGCGGTCGGCTCCCCTCCCACGCGACTGAGACGATACTGCCAGGGCCATCGACCGATTCGCGCGAGAGAAAAATTGCGGACGGGTTGCTGACTTCGCGAAAGCCCGTCTCAGACATGGCGAAGACACCCATCTCGCTACTGGCACCAAAACGGTTCTTCACCGAACGAACCATGCTGTAGCGGCTACTCGGATCGTTCTCAAAATAGAGCACGGTATCGACCATATGTTCGACGACACGCGGCCCGGCTATGGCTCCCTCTTTGGTTACGTGCCCCACGATAAACACGGACACTTCGTTCTGCTTTGCAAATTGCACGATGCGTCCAACGCATTCACGCAGCTGCGCCACCGAACCCGGAGCCGACGGCAGGTTGCTGCTCGACATGGTCTGCATTGAATCGATAACCAGCACTTTGGCGCGCATTTTTGCAGCCTGCTCGAGCACATGCTCAAGCGAGGTTTCCGCCAGCAGATGCAATGAAGGCTGCGCAAGACCGAGACGCTGCGCGCGCTGCCCGACCTGGCGTAACGACTCTTCGCCGGTGGCATAACAAACCGGCAAACCCGCTGGCAGCCGTGCGGCGACCTGTTGCAACAGCGTCGATTTGCCAACCCCCGGATCACCGCCGAGCAACACGACAGCACCGGGTACGAGGCCGCCACCCAGGACCCGATCAAACTCCGCAAACCCTGTCGCATAGCGTTCGCCTAGGTCATCGCTCAGCGCGCCGAGCGCTGTTGCCTCGCCGATGGCCGGGCGCGCGGGTGCTGCCGCTACCGTGGTCTTTTCGAGCGTGTTCCACGCCGCGCAGTCCGGGCATTGCCCGGCCCATTTCACACTGTGCGCACCGCACTCATTGCAAACGTAGGATATTTTCGCCCGCGACATGGAACCTCTCTCTTAACCTATTGATTTGATTAACTTTGCAGAGTATCTCTTAGGCCGATAACCATATACGGTCCACAATGACCAATATTATCGGTAAACAGCAAACTTTCATTACATAAAAGTGCCAACTCTTTCTCATAACGCAGGCGCTCGATTTCCTATACTTTTGCCCTGAAAACAGGGACCTGGACGCTTGGAAACGGCGCAAAAACAAAAACGCAACCGCTATCTGGCGCTCGCTTTCGCGAGCGTGTTGCTATTTATCATCTATGGCCCCCTTGCGCAGTTCTTCAACGGCATCGACCGGTTTGTTTACGATCGTTTTGCCGCAAACCTGCCCAACACCGGTTTGCAGGACGCCGCCATTGTCAGCATTGACCCGCGGCGCGGCGACAATCAGACACAGCTTCGCCTGTATGGCGAAATAATCTCGAAACTGCGTGCCGCCGAAGTCCGGCGCATCATACTCCCAAGCCTTCCGGAGTTGGGCGAAAATGAACCGGTACCTGCCTGGGCGCGAACGCTCAACGCCGGTGTGCCGGTGTATATCGCCGCAGAACACCGTTTTTCGCAAATGGCCCGCCGCTCAGGGTTCGTAACGATCCAGCCTGACCCAGATGGCGTCCTGCGGCGTGCCCAGCTATGGCGGCTTCAGGGTGGCGACATGCGCCCTGCGCTCGCCGTCGCGGTGGCATCCGATGCGAATGATGCAGAAATCGATCGCCGACTTGCGGCAGCCGAAGACGCAATCTACTTCTCCAACTACGCCGACATCCGGCGCGTCGATGCCGACGACCTGATATTTGGCGACATCAACAGCCGCTCCCTTACGGGTCTTACGGTGTTTGTGGACGCCCAGCCAAAACTGCAAGGTGACACGGGTTTATTGCCATCCGGACAGTTTGTAACTCAATCTGAAATCACCGCGTCGATGCTCGCCGACATCGAGCAGGACCGGACTATCATTTCACCACCCTGGATCACGGCGCTCGAGTGGCTGACACCGATCCTGCTCGCGATTGCCGCAGTCCTGTTCATGCCCGACCGCGGACGCCGCGACATTATTGTGATGACGCTGGCGTTCCTGGCCGGGCTATTGCTGATCGAAGCGCTGGCGTTGTTTGTGCTGCAGCTCCGCATTGACCTTGGCCGTGCAATGCTCGTCTTTTCCGGCGTGTCGCTGCTGAGCGTCTGGCTGGTCGGCGACAATCGCAAGGAATCCCTGCACGCCTTCAAGCGCGGCTCTGACTTCCTGGCTGCGGGCCGGCTGGAACCCGCGTTTGCCGAACTGCGCCGATGCCCTCCGTCGGAAACGCTTGCCAGCGTCATGTACAAGTTATCGCTCGCTTTCGAACAACAGGCCAAACCGGAACGCGCGGAGGCAGTACTTGAGTGGATGAAGCGAACCCACAGCAGTGCAGTGCCAAGCGAATCGGTTGTACAACAGGCCAAACGGACACCGCAGCGACTCGGTCGTTACGTCATCGAACGGCGTATCGGCCGCGGTGCGATGGGCGCCGTATACCTCGCGAAGGACCCGCGAATTAATCGAGCAGTAGCCTTAAAGGCAATTCCGATCGAGAAAGACTTTGAAGACGAAGAGCTCAAGGAGGCCAGGTTACGCTTTTACCGGGAAGCCGAATCAGCCGGCCGCTTGACGCACCCGAACATCATCACGGTATACGACGCTGGTGAGGATAAGGGACTCGCCTATATAGCGATGGAATACGTGCCGGGTATTGCGCTCAAAGACTTCACAGACCCGAACCGGCTGTTAGCTCCCAAACGCGCGCTGGAGCTTTGTGCCGCAACCGCCGACGCGCTGGACTATGCTCACAATCAAGGCGTCATTCATCGGGACATCAAGCCCGCCAACCTGCTGTACAACCCGAAAGAAGGCTCCTTGAAAATCTCTGACTTTGGCGTGGCGCGTATCACGGACAACAACCGGACCAAGACGGGCATCGTTCTGGGTACGCCCATGTACATGTCACCGGAGCAACTCGGTGCCGAGCCTTTAACAGGCCTCTCGGACTTGTTTTCGCTTGGTGTTACTCTATACGAGCTTTTGTGTGGCGAAGTGCCATTCAAGGCCACGAACATCGCAGTGCTGATGACGAAAATTACAACCGAGGATGCAGCGCCTATCGCTAACAGGCGGGCGGGCATTCCGGCGAGCGTTGACGCGGTATTGGCAAAAGCCCTGGCGAAGAAACCGGAGGATCGTTTCTCCTGCGGTGCCGAACTGGCAATTGCGCTGCGCAATTGCACGCGACACTAATAACGACAAGATACTAAGAGCGGTAGCACTACAACGATGAATTTGCGCGGAAAAATCGACTTCGCCGAACTGACCGACACCGGCCGGGTACGCGAACACAATGAAGATGCCATAGGCACCAATGCCGAAATTGGCCTGATGGTCCTTGCGGATGGCATGGGTGGCTACAACGCAGGCGAAGTTGCCAGCGGTATTGCCGTGCAGATCGTGACCGAACTGGCCGCTGAAGCGGCCCAGCGTGAAGACCGGGCGGACATTGACCCGCACAGCGGCCTGATGCGCCAATCCATCATCCTGCGCGACGCCGTGTACCGTGCCAACAAGATTATTTTCCAAACTGCACAAAGCCAGACTCACTGCGAAGGCATGGGCACCACGATCGTTGCGTGCATGTTTTGCGACAACAAGGTGTCAATCGCACACGTCGGCGACTCGCGCGCTTATCGACTGCGCGGTGGCGAGCTCGAACAGATAACGCTCGACCATTCCTTATTGCAGGAACTCGTGGACCGCGGCTTTTATTCGGCCGAGGAAGCGCAGCGCTCGACTAACCGCAATTACGTCACGCGTGCGCTGGGTGTTGAGCCGACAGTCGAGGTGGAAGTTCATGAGCACGAGGTGCTCACGGATGACATCTATCTGCTCTGTTCGGACGGCCTGCCCGACATGGTGGAAGATGAGGATATTCACTTAACTATCAAGACTTTTAATGCTAGTCTTGAGGTCGTTAGTCAGCAGCTTGTGGAGCTGGCAAACAATCAGGGCGGACGCGACAACATATCGGTAATGCTGGCTCAGGTGCTGGAATCTTTTGCAGCGAAACAGAACCTGATCGGCAAAATTACAAGCTGGTTCCGGTAAGCTTGTGCACGTCAGAATCTGGATTTTGGAATGGATGCGGGGTCTGGGAGTAATCCCTTCGAGCGATACGGCAGCGAACGCTGTCGCAACGGCGTCGTGCCCTGCAAGATTTGATCAGCAATCACTGAACCGCGGCGAGAAACCATGGCACGATTAATTCTAAGTTTGGACAACCAGGTCCTGGCTGAGTACAACATGAGCAAGGAGCGCTATACCATCGGGCGCTTACCTGACAATGATGTACGCATCGATAACCCCGCCGTCAGTGGCCACCATTCACTGATAATCAACATTCTCAATGACTCCTTCCTTGAGGACCTGAACAGCACCAACGGTACGTACGTCAACGGTAAGCTGATCAAGAAGCATGCCCTGCAACACGGCGATGTCATCACCATTGGTCACCACCAGCTACGCTTCTCTGACGAGCAAGTGGGTGATGTGGAGCAGGACGAGTTTGAGAAAACCATGGTTATCCCGTCCGGCCAGCAAAGCGCCGACCAGCTAAAAGCCGCTGAAAAAGCTGCCGAAGCGGCGGCTTTGGCCGAAGACAGCAGTGACGATATTGAAGACTCCTACGCTGGCGTGAAGCTGGATGAGGAAGATGCAGAGGCACTCAAAGAATCGTCAACGCCGAAGCCCAAACCGGAGCCTGAGGCACACGAGCGTACAACGGCTGGCGTAGACCCGAGCGCTGTGCCGAATGCCCTGCCACTGGCCAAGTTGCAAGTACTCAGCGGCGCCTTCGCCGGCCGGGAACTGGAACTGACGAAGGCGCTCACCACGCTGGGCAGACCGGGTGTGCAGGTCGCGGCTATCACGCGGCGTGCGGAAGGCTATTACATCGTGCACGTCGAGTCTGGCAAGGAAGGCGACTATCCGCTCGTTAATGGCCAGCCGATCGGCGCACAGGCCAGGAAGCTCACTGACAACGACGTGGTGCAGCTCGCGGGTGTCAAGATGGGCTTTTTCGAGTCCTGATCGAATAAACGCAGGAAACAAAAAAGGGCCGGCCCCGAAAGGTGCCGGCCCTTTAATTTGTTGGGCGCGTGCAAACGAACAGCCGTGCGACCTACTGGTATGGCTCCGGGAAAACATCCGCCCCGTAAGAGTCAGGCACGAAGTTTTCAAACTTGGTGTAGCGACCAACGAAGGTCAGCAAGAAGTCGCCAATCGGTCCATTACGCTGTTTGGCGATAGAAATATCAGCCAGCCCTTTTTTCGGCGTGTCCGGGTTGTAAACTTCTTCACGATAAATAAAGACGATCAGGTCGGCGTCCTGCTCGATGGCACCTGATTCACGCAGGTCCGACATCACCGGACGTTTGTCCGTGCGTTGTTCAACACTTCGATTGAGCTGTGACAGCACGATGATAGGCAGGTCCAGCTCTTTCGCCAGCGCCTTCAGAGAGCGCGAGATCACCGAGATTTCAGTGGCGCGGTTCTCCGTATTGCCGGCAACCGACATGAGCTGCAGGTAATCCACGACGATCAGGCCGAGACCGTGCTCTCGTTGCAGACGTCGCGCACGAGCACGAATTTCAGTAGGTGAAAGTCCGGCGGTATCGTCGATAAAAATCGGCGCGTCCGACATCAACTGGACAGCGGTATTAATTCGCGACCAGTCTTCGTCTGGAAAATTACCGGTGCGCAGATTCTTCATATCAACCCGGCCGAGCGACGATATCATGCGAAACGCGAGCTGTTGCGCGGGCATTTCCATTGAATAAATGGCCGTAGGCACGCGCGAACCAATGGCCGCATTCTCAGCGATATTAACCGCCAGGGTTGTCTTGCCCATGGACGGCCGGCCCGCCACGATGACGAGATCGCCACCCTGCAGCCCGGCTGTCATCTTGTCGAATTCGGCAAAGCCGGTCGAAATGCCGGTGATGTCACCGTCCGACTGGTGCAGCATGTCGATGCGGTCGACGGTCTCGGGGAGTATCTGTTTCAGGGAACGAAAGCCGGTGCGGCCTCGAGAACCCTTTTCGGCGATCTCGAAGACGCGGCGCTCAGCTTCGTCGACCAGTTCGCTCGCCGGACGGCCGTCGGTCGTGAACGCGCTGCCGGAGATCTCGTTGCCGGCATTGATAAGTTCACGCAACATCGAGCGTTCGCGCACGATGTTGGCGTAAGCACGCGCGTTGGCCGCGCCCGGTGTCTCATTGGCCAGCGAGGCCAGGTACTCAAGGCCGCCGGACTTGGCCAGTTCCCCGCGCTGGTCGAGAAACTCGGAGACGGTTACGACATCGCACGGGCTACCGTCTTCAACAAGCTCGGCAATCGCCCGGAAAATGAGCCGGTGGTCGTTGCGGTAGAAATCCTCAGACGATACCGCGTCGGCAACCTTGTCCCAGGCTTCCTTGTTAAGCATCAGCCCCCCAATCAGGGACTGCTCGGCCTCAACCGAGTTGGGCGGCACTTTAAGGCGCGATTCCGCGCCGTCGATGCCCTGCCCTTCGCCTAACGCTCGAACCATCAGTAATCCTCAGCCGGCCTGGTTACGGCCACCAAAGGTACCATGCCCGAGGTCATAGATGTCTAGTCTTCCGCGACGACCCGAACGATGACTTCAGCATCAACCTGCGGGTGCAGGTGGATACCGATCGGGTATTCGCCGAGCGTGTGGATAGGACCTTCCGGCATACGAATTTCACTACGCTGCACGTCGATCTGCACGGCTTCGAAGGCCTTCTCAATATCAATCGGGCCTACTGATCCAAACAGCTTGTCTTCGCTACCGGCATTCGCCTGGATAACGAGTTCTGTGCCATTGATAGCCGCCGCGCGCTTCTTCGCGGCTGCCAGCTCTTCAGCGGCTGCCTTTTCAAGCTCGGCGCGACGCGCTTCGATAGCTTTGATATTCGCCGGCGTTGCGAGCGCTGCTTTGCCTTGCGGCAAAAGAAAGTTGCGACCAAACCCGGGCTTCACAGTGACGAGATCGCCGATGTTGCCGAGATTTTCAACATTGTCCAAAAGTATTACGTTCATTCATCTAACCTTCGTTTTCAGATTCTGAAATTACGATCTGTCCATTACGCGATGTCCTATGCCGTCTTCAGGCGTCGGAATCGGAACCAAGCGTCGATGTAGCCCGTTACAGCCAAACCCATCAACAAAATTACATTCAGGAACGGCATCAAGATATAAACCGCAACCATACCGAACGTCGGCAAATAGCCCTGACTGTGCGACCAGTGCACTATCGCCAGCCCCTGTAGCCAGAACATTGCGAACATCACAAATGCCGTACTCTGCAGCCACAACGCACCCGTCGCAAGCGCCGCCGCCGAAGTCAGCGCCATAACCAGCGCCAGCACCCTGCCAAAATCCAGATCCCTGAATCGGCCAAACGCATCCGACTTGCCTGGCAAAGCACGGTACAACTTGTACCCCAGCACACAACTCACAGCCTGCAGACTGAAAATGACGGTCGCTACCAGCATCGTCATTTGCCTGGCGATGGTGTCGATATCCGCCGCCAGCATGTCGGCTTCCTTGTGCCGGCCTATCTCGCGCCAGACATTGCCGACATCAAGCAGCAAGCTTCGCCAGAAGGCACTTACGTCGCCAGCTACCAGGAAAAACACCAGCAGCATGGCAACGGCAATAATGAACGCGACTTGCAGTGTCAGTGTCAGTGATCGCGTTGCTATCAGAATGGTGCCCAGCAACATCGCGGGCAACCAGATTGAAAGCATCTGTTGTATCAGCAGCTTTGCCGGTACGCCGGCCACCTGGCCGATTACGAGCGTCAGAACGACCGCAAAAGCCGCGTAGACTGCCGCCGTACGTGGCCCCTTCTGCAGCATGAGCAGGATCAGTACAACACCGCTCAGGAAGCTGAACCACAACAATGAAATTGTTGCCGCCAGCGCCAGTACCGCATTCAGCGGCCGCGCAACAAGCCATGTGGCCACGGCCTGCATTGCTACGACCGTATTCCTAGTGGCTGTCGGTGTACGGCAGCAGTGCCAGGAAACGAGCACGTTTCACAGCGCTGGAAAGCTGGCGCTGGTAGTGCGATTTGGTTCCTGTAATACGGCTGGGTACGATTTTTCCGGTTTCCGTAACATAGGCTTTCAGCAAATTGAGATCCTTGTAATCGATCTCTTCAATGCCTTCCGCGGTGAAACGGCAATACTTACGCCTGCGTGAATATCGACTCATCTTATTGCTCCTCAGGCGCTCTTCGCGGCAGCGACCGCTGCCTCGTCATCATCAGTTTTCGAACTCTCGTCGCTGGTTGCAGCATCGGCAGCCGCCGTGCCTTCATCAACGCTTTGTTCGGTGGTCTCGCTGGCGGAAGACTCGTCTGCGCTGACTTTCTCAGCCGCATCATCCTCTTCCTTGCGCATCTGTGCCTCGGCCGCCGCTTTCGCGTCGCGACGCTGCTGTGCTTCTTTTTCCTTGGCTTTTTCTTCCGCCACAGCAACCGCCATCGGCGATGCTTCTGTTACTGCCTTGTCACGGGCAATAACCAGGTGACGCAGAACGGCATCGTTAAAGCGGAAAGCGGTCTTGATTTCCTCGATCACGGAAAAGTCACACTCTATATTGAGCAGCACGTAGTGTGCCTTGTGGACCTTGTTGATCGGGTGAGCGAGCTGGCGACGTCCCCAGTCCTCATTGCGATGGATGGTCCCGCCGGCGGCGTTGACCATGCCCTGGTAACGTTCCACCATGGCCGGGACTTGCTCGCTCTGGTCCGGGTGGACCAGAAACACGATTTCGTAATGTCTCATTGTTGACCCTTTTGGTTGCTACCCGGATAGACGCTTTTGTCTCGAGGCGTCAGCCCGGCTAGAGCTGCCCGCCCACGCGGTACAGCAAGAGGCTAAAAGCTGGACGAATCGCAGCCTTCCCCGACCAATACGGCGGGGACGCGCATCCTACCCATAGTCCCGGCCGGGCGCAAGGTTCAATTGCGCTGCCGCACGGCCTCGTACAGGCAAATACCTGTAGCCACGGAAACGTTCAGGCTGGATACCTGGCCCTGCATCGGCAGGCTTGCCAGCACGTCACAACGGCGCTGGATGCCGGGGGCAAGCCCGGTCTCCTCGCGCCCCATGACGAAGGCCACCGGCCCCGCCACTTCGGCTTCGAACAGGCTC
>JAUHZT010000028.1 GCA_030425905.1 Gammaproteobacteria bacterium | reverse complement strand
TATGCAGACTTTTTCAGCCGGTCGCGGCTTCTCGTAGAACGCGTGTTCGGGCGTCAGGTATACGTCTACATCCACTGACAGCGTAGCGCGATCAAAATGCCAGCTCAGGACATAGGACTTGTCGATCGCGATCCCAGCAAACTCGCGCAGATGACGCCAGTCTATCGGGTCACTCGTATTGCTCATTTTGGGCCACCTTGCTGCGCACGGTCCATAGTCCTGCTGGCAGGCTGCGTAATCAACGTTGACGTCACAGCACCACGCCCTGTCATAACATGCGCGGCACGTAAATTACGCGGCACGCGCGGTCTGCGAAATACACATCACGACCCGTGTGACCAGTTTATGCCGTAGAGGCTAACGTCGCTGCTCTCTCCGGGTGCCTGAAAATTACGCTCATGCTGCATGCCCAGCTTCTTGATCAGGCCGATTGAAGGCGCGTTCGCCGGCGAAACGATAGCTGTCAGTCGCGGCAGGTACATGTCATCACGCGCATGGCGCAAAACGCAGTCGGCTGACTCCCAGCCAAGACCAGCGCCGGAAAAATCGGGTAGCAATGCAAAGCCAATATCGGGGTCTTCAAGATAGTCACGTTTAAACAAACCGCAGGTGCCGATCGCCTCACCGGTTTCTTTTATCGAGACACGGTATGGGCCGTATCCATAATTCTCATAGAGCTTCAGTGGCCCGGCCTGCAATGCCTCCTCGGCCTCCTTGAGCGTGCGAATGCCGCGATCGGCGACGTGCTTGATAAAACGTGCATCGTTCCACACAGACAACATTAGATCTGCGTCGTCGAGAGTCAGCCAGTCCAATTGCAGACGTGCCGTTTCGAGCACCGGGCTGGCCGCTTTTGCAGCACGACTCATGCTTCTGCCGGCTCGTTCACAAAGAACTCGACCAAGCCGCTATCAAGTGAATACTCGGCACCAACAATCAGCAAACCGTCATTGTCCACGAGATC
This sequence comes from Gammaproteobacteria bacterium, assembly GCA_030425905.1. GTDB lineage: Bacteria > Pseudomonadota > Gammaproteobacteria > Steroidobacterales > Woeseiaceae > UBA1847. Next base: position 28,677 of record JAUHZT010000028.1, on the reverse strand, counting down.
TTCGATGATCTCGGAACCGTGCTGCAATGCACTGACTGAATAGCGCACATTCTCGCGCACGGCGTTGTATATCAGATCGTCTCTGGACATATCAGTGCCCAGCAGGCCTTCAACGGAAGGCCGGATACAACTTACGATAGAGGCGATGTTGCGCGACTGGTTCTCCGCGGGCTGCTGTAACTCTTCGAGCGTTGCCTGGATAGCGCCGCATTGCGTATGCCCGAGTACGACCACCAGTCGCGTGCCGAAATTCTGCGCTGCAAATTCGACGCTGCCAATTTGCGAGGGCTGTACGATGTTGCCCGCCACCCGAATAACGAATAATTCGCCCAGTCCCTGATCAAAGACCACTTCCGTTGGAACCCGTGAGTCAGAGCAGCCGAGCACAACGGCAAAGGGCTGTTGGCCCACCGCAAGTGCGCGCCGGTTAGAGTCGGTGATATTGAGCGTTGAGAGATTATCTACGTAACGGCGATTGCCTTCCTTGAGACGCACCAGTGCCGCCAGGGCATCAGGACTAATGGGTGTTTTCCCTTCTTTGCGCATCGCGTTCCTCTTGCTCTCAGGTCTTGCCCAATGTACGAATACCGACGGCGTGCTTCAGCTCATTTAGATACGGAACCGCCACTTCGCGAGCACGCTCTGCGCCTTTCTTTAATTCCGCCTCCACTGAAGCCGGGTCGGCAATGAGCCGCTCGTACTCCTGCCGTGCGGGCTTGATGTGTTCATTGATATACTCGAACAGGGTCTGCTTCATTTCGCCCCAGGCAATACCGTCAGCATAGCGCGCTGCCATTGCCTCGGTTTCCGCCGGCGTCGCAAACGCTTTGTAGATATCAAAGAGTGTGCTGTCTGACGGATCTTTCGGTTCACCCGGCTCAAGGCTGTTGGTCTTGATTTTCATGATCAGCTTGCGCAGCTTTTTCTCGGGCGCGAATACCGGGATTGTGTTGTTGTAGCTCTTCGACATTTTGCGCCCGTCGAGGCCCGCCAGCGTTGCTGTGTTGTCATCAATAACGGCCTCGGGCAATACGAGCAGGTCACCGAAATGGTGATTAAAGCGCTGCGCGATATCGCGCGCCATTTCGACATGCTGTTTCTGGTCACGCCCAACGGGCACCTTGGTGGCACGAAACATCAGGATGTCAGCGGCCATCAGCACCGGGTAGCTGTAAAGAGCCATCGAGATGCCCTTGTCCGGATCGCTATTGCCGGTTTCCAGGTTTGCCTGTACAGCGGCTTTGTATGAGTGCGCCCGGTTCATCAGCCCTTTGGCTGTGACGCTCGTGAGAAACCACATGAGCTGCGGAATCTCGGGGATGTCTGACTGTCGATAGAAAGTCGCATGCTGCGTGTCCAGACCCAGCGCCATCCAGGCGGCGGCAATTTCCAGTGTTGATCGACTGATGTTGTCCGGGTTTTCGTTCTTTGCCAGCGCATGGTAGTCGGCAAGAAAATAATAGTTCTTCTTCGTCACGTCTTTGCTGGCCGCGATCCCGGGTGCGATCGCGCCAACGTAGTTGCCGATATGCGGCGTACCGGTGGTCGTAATGCCGGTGAGATAAATATCCTGACTCATCTGTTAGTAACCTGCTGCCTGTCCGTCTTTCCTGACTTCCGAGGCGCCATGCCAGGCGCCCTCCTCATGATCCCTCATAATCGCCTGGTAGCCGCCGAAGCTTCCATCACTGTCGCCGAGGGTATGCCCCAACTTCTCGAGCGCCCTGCGCGTTTGTTCACTGAACGTGCTTTCCAGGTGCACGACACCACCGTCAGTCATCGCCGTACCGGTGGGCTGCGAAGAACCCGTGTGATTGATCCGGGCGGCATCGCCCGCTTCCTGCAGGTTCATACCGAAATCAAGCATGTTGATGATGATCTGGGCATGACCCTGCGGTTGCATGGCGCCGCCCATCAGGCCGAAACTGATCAGCGGCTTCCCATCCTTCATAACGAAGGCCGGGATGATCGTGTGAAAGGGCCGCTTGCCCGGCGCCACGACATTGGCATGGTCCTCATCCAGCGCGAACAGCTCCGCCCTGTCCTGCAAGACAAAACCCAGTTCGCCGGGTGTCATGCCCGACCCCATGCCACGGTAGTTACTCTGGATCAACGACACCATGTTGCCGTCGCTGTCTGCAACGGTCATGTATATCGTGTCGCCATCCTCAAGCTTTGCATCGCCGGCGGGATAGGTGTTGGCCGCGCGCGTGGCTGATATCAGCTTGCGTCGCTCTGCGGCATAGTCTTTCGAGACAAGTTGAGCCACTGGCACGCTCGCGAAGTCCATGTCGGTGTAGAAGCGGGCGCGGTCTTCAAAGGCCAGTTTCTTGGCCTCAACAAACGTGTGGATGTACTCGGCGCTGCCGAAGCCCATCGCGGCGAGATCGTAGCCCTCCAGGATATTGAGAATCTGCAAGGCTGCAATACCCTGTCCGTTGGGTGGTAACTCGTATACGTCCCAACCGCGATAGTTGCTCGAAACCGGCGTGACCCATTCGGAGCTGTGCGCTGCAAGATCCTCGTAGCGCAGCAGACCGCCCTGTTCCGTCATGTACGAGTCGATGACGCGGGCAATCTCGCCTTTGTAGAAGGCGTCGCGGCCACCCTCGGCAATCGCCTCATAGGTGTTGGCAAGACGCGGGTTGCGGAACATCTCGCCCGCCCGTGGTGTGTGGCCACGCGGCATGAAGGTCTCGGCGAATCCAGGGTAGTGGCCGATACGTTTTTCGTTGGCCGCAAGGTAGAAGGCAATCGTCTCGGACACAGGGAAGCCGTTCCGTGCATAGCTGATGGCCGGTGCCCGCAGGTCCGCCATCGGCAGACGCCCGAACCGGTCGTGCAGTTCGAACCAGCCGTCAACGGCGCCCGGCACACTGACTGGCAACGGGCCGAAACTTGGGATCTTCTGCAGGCCTTTGCGGCGGAAATAATCCAGCGTCATCAGCGCGGGCGCACGACCGGATGCGTTCAGCCCGTGCAGCTCTCCGCCCTCGGCGTCCCAGACGATCGCAAACAGGTCACCGCCGATACCGCAGCCGGTTGGCTCCATGAGCCCCAGCGCCGCGTTTGCCGCAATGGCCGCGTCCACGGCACTACCCCCGGCCTTGAGAATATCCAGCGCAATCTGGGTCGCCAGGGGCTGACTGGTGGCCGCCATGCCCTGTGGTGCCATGACCTCCGTTCGTGATGCGTGCTGCATCCCGGTAACCCGGTCGTAGCCCGGAATTTGCTCTGCCAAGCTCGTGCCTCCCAGCAATAGCGCTGCCGTAGCGGCCAGCGCCGCGGTTGAACGTTTCATTTCGAATCCCTTGTCCGGCAAGGACATCAATGATGCCTAGGTTGGCCGTTTAAAGAAACCAATGGGCTGCTGGTACTCGCCGCCAGCTCAACGGCCCGGTATGATCTCATCCCATGAGCCAGGATTATACGGACAAGAACAAGGATCTCGGCGAGCTGTACCCGGCGCATATCGGGATGCTCAAGGCGACCTATGATGACGCACTCGAGCAGTCTGGCGCGGCGCATGCCGTGATCTTTTCCGGGGCGCTGCACTATTCGTTTCTTGACGACAACAGCTACCCGTTTCGGGCAAATCCGCATTTTCTGGCCTGGGCGCCGCTGACTGCGCTGCCCTTGTCCTACATCGTCTACACACCGGGTGAAAAACCGTCGCTGATCTACTACCAGCCACACGATTACTGGCACTCTGTACCCGGCGCCCCTGACGGGTTCTGGAGCGACGAATTCGACATCCGGATCGTGCATGAAGTGGCCGACGCGGCGAAACACCTGCCGCCTGATCGCAGCAAGTGCATCCTGATCGGTGAACTCCTCGACGAAGCACAGGCGTTTGGCATCGAGCGTATCAACCCTTCCACGATGCTGAATATTTTGCATCTCGCCCGCGGCCGCAAGAGCGCGTATGAACTGGCCTGCATGCGGCTGGCTTCCGTTCGAGGTGCCGCCGGCCACAAGGCGGCCGAGCAAGCGTTTCGCAATGGCGCCTCCGAGTTCGCCATACACCAGGCATTCGGCAAGGCAGTCAGCCTGACCGACAATGAGCTGCCCTATACAAACATTATTGCGCTCAACGAACACGGCGCCATCCTGCACTACACCGACCTCGACCGGCAGCCGCCGGCCGACATTCGTTCTTTTTTGATCGACGCCGGTGCCCAGGTCTTTGGCTACGCATCGGACATCACCAGGACCTACAGCCGCGGTAACGAACAGTTTGCGGCTTTGATCAAGCGCATGGACGACATGCAGCAGGCCATTGTCGCGAAAGTGCACGCGGGCCTCGACTATCGGGATCTGCATATAGAGACACATCGTATGCTGGCTGGCGTACTGGTCGATGCAGACCTTGCCACCGGTGACCCTGACACCCTGTTGGCGACAGGCGTCACTTCGGCGTTTTTCCCACATGGTCTGGGACATCTGATCGGGTTGCAGGTACACGATGTTGCCGGTCACATGAGTGACGTATCGGGCACCACAATCGACCCACCCAGTGGGCATCCGTTCTTGCGCCTGACCCGGGTGTTACACGAAGACATGGTGCTTACCATAGAACCGGGCCTGTACATCATCGACATGCTGCTCGATAACCTGCGTGGCTCTCCCGCCGAGAACCATGTCAACTGGCACACGGTTGATGCGCTGCGTCCTTACGGCGGAATCCGGATTGAAGACAATGTCCGGGTGCTCACAGACGGCGCCGAAAACCTCACGCGGGATGCCTTTGCACAATAGACGTGCGTCAGGTCACTCCTGACGCACATTAGCGGTGCAGTGCTCGCGCAACGGGGCCGGCGCAAGAACTCAATAACCTCGTAATTTCAGCGAGATATCAATGTCTCTGCCGCTATCGGTCACCTGCCGCCTGGTTGGTACGGTTCGTGCAACCTTAATAGCATCGCATCCTATTGATGACCGGCCTGTGCGCTCCTGCATGATCCGGCAAAGTAAAACATGGCAACTGGTAATCGCAATCTGTCCCTTCGCGGCCTGCGCACTTTCTGTATTGCGGCTGAACTCGAAAGTTTTCGCGATGCCGCGGACCAGCTATTCCTGACAGCATCGGCCGTAAGCCACCAGATCAAGAACCTGGAAGCCGAACTCGGCAAGAAGCTGTTCACGCGCGGCAACCGTGGCAATAGCCTGACGCCTGATGGCGAGCGTCTCTATAACGATATACATCCGCTCCTCAGTGAACTCGACGCTGTTGCGATGCAACATAGTGTCGGCTCCGGCCGCAGTACGCTGCGAATTTCGGTCCAGCCGTTCTTCGCCAGTGAAGTCTTTGTACCCAAACTCATCGAGTTTCGTAAACTGCACCCGGACCTCGATATCGTGGTGGACACGAGCGACGAATCCTCCGAAAAGCATCCCACTAATGCCGACGCCTCGATCCGCGTATTCAGCGCGCCACCAACCGGGCTCGCCTATGACGCCCTGTTTCCACTCCGGCTGGTACCAGCGGGCTCACCGGACTTCTACGACCGCGTCAAAGTACGGGCCGGCAAGATCGTGAGCGACTTCCCGATTCTCGTCCATGAGTCGCGACCGCGCGCCTGGCGCCAGTGGGAGAAGGTGTCCGGACTGAAATTACCGAGACCCAATGACGTCTTGCGGCTGGACTCCATGATCGCAGTGGCCCGTGCCGCTGAGCGCGGGCTGGGCGCTGCCCTGGTACCCACACAGCTTGTTGAACGCTGGTTTGCATCCTCAAGCCTTGTGCACCTTTTTGAAAGGGAACTCGTCACCCGCGAGCGTTACTACTTTGTTTATAACGCCGAGGCGCAGCTGGACAACAATGTGCAGCGGCTGCGTGAATGGGTGCTGCAAAATTTTGCGGAACTATAGAAAGCACGACTTCCAGGACACATGACAAAACTTTACGAACCAATGATGAAAACTTTTCACCTCCAACAAAAATTCTTTTCGTTTGTCGCAGCAGGCGCAGATCGATATTGTTCTTCCCGACACAGCGCAACGCGAAACTTTTCTCGCACGCTTTGAAACCGCCAGGAGGCAATGTCATGAATCTGTCACGTAACTACGAAAACACCGCACGAAAGTTTGCCGCGACGCTCGCGTTTTCGGCACTGGCCTTTTCAGTCTCAGCAGGCGCAGCCGAGCAACAATCCGCATACACCATGACTGCGATATCAAATGCGAGCTTTGGCGAAGAAGTCACCGTCGGCAAGTATGAGAAGGCTATCGAGAAGATTACTGCGCCGAGCTACAAGACCAAGACATCTTTTTCAGCGGCAACCAATCTGTGTGTCGCTTATACGAAAACCGGCGATCTCGATCTCGCCTCAAAGAATTGCGATATGGCGCTCGAGAAGACTCGGGCAAGAGTGAAATCTGGTCGCAGCAGCGTCCTGACCAAGGCTATCGGCTTTGGACGGACGCCAACAGACCTGGCAATTGCACTGTCGAATCGCGGTGTACTGCACGCGGTACAGGGTGAAATGGACCTCGCACGGCAGGTGTTTCTCGAAGCCATTGATGTGAAATCGGAGCTTGAAGCCGCGCAGATCAATCTAGCACGCATGGACATGAGCGAAACGGCAACAGCAGCACGCTAAAAAGAATGCAGGAGAGTAATCAGCAACAGAGTTAGTGCAACCGGTCATTGACCTCGGGCCTACCCGGCGGTGACCACAAAGGGCGATTCACCTACCCCCCCAGGTGGATCGCCCTTTCCTTTTTCCGGGCTTTCCAATTGCCACCCTAAGTAGCTATGCTGCGTGCATGATATTCAAAGACAAGACCGTCATCATCACCGGAGGCTCCGCGGGGGTCGGCGCAGCAACCGCCCGCAAGTTTGCCGACGCCGGTGCCAACCTCCTTCTAATTGCCCGCGGCAAAAAGGCGCTTGAGCTTATTGCCGAAGAACTCCGCGAGAAGACCCGCGTCGAGATTCTCGCCATGGACGTTGCAGACTCCGATGCCTGCGTGAACGCCTTCAAGAAAGCCAACTTCGAGTTCGGGCGAATCGATGTTCTCATCAACAATGCGGGGTTTCATCCTCGCGGACCGGTGGAATCGGTAAACGCCCAGGATCTCGGCCGGATCATCGATGTCAATCTCAAAGCACCTATCGTACTGACGCGGCTGGCGTTGCCCTACCTGCGGGAAGCCGGCGGCGGCGCAATCATCAATGTTGGATCACTGGCCGGTCGACTGCCGGTCCCGGGCAGTGCAACTTATTCCGCCAGTAAGAATGGTCTGCGTGCATTTACTCATGCTATTGCGGAGGAGATACATGATGCCAGGATCAAGTTTGCGATTGTCTCACCGGGCCCAATCGATACCGGCTTTATCATGCAGGACATCGACAGCGTTACAGACCTGACGTTTTCCCAGCCCCTGAGCACGGCGGATGAAGTTGCACAGACGATTCTCGACTTGTGCGGCAACAAGGTGCGCGAGCAGTCGATGCCGCCAATTAGCGGCCTGTTAACGACACTGACTGGACTTTTCCCGTGGCTCGGGCGAGCGCTTCGGCCCATGCTCGAGAAAAAGGGCGCGCGCGTAAAGGCGCAACTAAAGGCAGCTGCGCGACAGAAGGCTAAAGAATCTAAAAACCAAGATAAGTCTTGAGCTTGCGCCAGGGCGATTCCCAGCCGTAGACCTCAAGCTCGGTTGGGTCGAATGCCGACTGCGGAATAACGGTGTCGGGTGCCATCTCTTCATTCGCTGCCGCGTCATCGGGGCGCAGGTCGAGCTTGCCTTTGCGACTCTCGCCGGCTGTAGTCAGACCGTCAACGGCCAGGCTCAGGTAAGGCAACACCTCGTCGTCAACGATATCATCGAGAAACACCGCGTCGGGGTCGAAGGTTTCCCGCGACAGAATGACGCAGTCATCAAATGCCTCGTCTTTACTAATGGTCCTGTCCTGGTGGCCCGAGTCTGCCAAAGTTACCGCATGTGAGCGCGGGACACTGTGAAGCGACTCACAAGATCGCATCCTTGTTCGTTTTATTCTTTTTTAATCAGCCACTTACACGCTACTCAAACCGTCAGACAGTGCTCAGGCGCACGGTGAGTGCAGCATTTTGGCTAGCGGAGGACCTCCCTGGATCGGCAGGATCCGCGCATCGGCAAGCAAACAGGCACAAAAAAGCCGGGCGTTTGCCCGGCTTTTTCAACGCTACGCTTACCTGCCTTTCTTATTCGCTGGCAGCTTCCACGGGCGCCTTATCCGTCAACATGACAATCGCCATCGGCGCATTGTCACCTGGACGCGGCCCGGTTTTCAGGATGCGAAGATAACCGCCGGGACGAGCCTTGAATCGGGGTCCAAGCTCTTTGAACAACTTGCCCACGACCTCTTTATCGCGCAAGCGATCGAACGCCAGGCGACGATTCGCTACGCTGTCTTCCTTGGCGAGCGTGATCAGCGGCTCGACGACGCGGCGAAGTTCTTTCGCCTTCGGCAAAGTCGTGCGAATCGTCTCATGCTTCAACATCGACGCGGCCATATTGCGATACATGGCTTTGCGATGAGAGCTGTTACGACCCAGTCGACGACCGGATTTTCTATGACGCATTTGTCTGTCCTACAAGTATTCGTGTTAAAGAGCGAGCTCATGCTCCGGACGCAGGCTTGCCGGCGGCCAGTTCTCGAGACGCATGCCCAAACCAAGGCCATGCCCTTCCAGCACTTCCTTGATTTCGGTGAGTGACTTCTTACCGAGGTTCGGCGTACGCAGCAATTCCACTTCGGTGCGTTGCACCAGGTCGCCGATGTACATGATGTTCTCGGCTTTCAGGCAGTTCGCAGAACGTACCGTCAATTCGAGCTCATCGACCGGACGCAGCAGAATCGGATCAACCTGATTCTCTGCTTGCGCACCCACACCTTCTTCCTGGCCCTGCAGGTCAACGAAGACGGACAACTGGTCTTTAAGAATGCTACCCGCGCGACGGATGGCTTCTTCAGGGTCAATCGTACCGTTGGTCTCGATGTCGATAATCAGCTTGTCGAGGTCGGTGCGCTGTTCTACGCGTGCCGCTTCGACATTGTAAGTAACGCGCTGCACAGGGCTGAACGAAGCGTCGAGCTGCAGACGGCCAATAGGCCCAGCCTGCTCTTCGAACGACGGACGCTGCGTTGCCGGGCGGTAACCACGACCACGCTCAACTTTAAGCACAACATTGAGCTCACCAGCACTGGTGAGGTTTGCAATGACGAGATCCGGGTTCATGACTTCAACGTCATGGTCGAGCTGAATGTCGCCCGCTGTAACCGGGCCGGGGCCTTTCTTCGAGATCCTGAGTTCGGCCATGTCACGCGTGTTCATGCGTACCGCGACCTGCTTCAGATTAAGAAGGATATCAACGACGTCTTCCTGTACACCTTCGATGCTCGTGTACTCGTGCAACACGCCTTCGATCTCCGCTTCTGTGATCGCTGCACCCGGCATTGATGACAAAAGAATACGGCGCAGGGCGTTGCCCAGCGTGTGACCGAAGCCGCGCTCGAACGGTTCGATGGTGACTTTCGCTTGCAAATCGTTGACCGGCGTGACTTTTACAACGCGCGGTTTCAGAAATTCGTGTACAGATTCCTGCATGGGTTAATACCCTCCTGACTACTTCGAGTACAGCTCAACGACGAGGTTTTCGTTAATGTCGGGGAGAATGTCTTCCCGATCCGGTAACGATTTCAAAACACCCGCCATCTTCTTTGCATCCACATCAACCCAGTCGGGCAGACCTACCTGGCTGGAAATTTCCAGCGCAGACTGAATACGAAGCTGTTTTTTGGCTTTTTCGCGAATTCCTACGGCATCACCAGCTTTAAGCTGTGCCGACGGAATGTTGACGACCCGTCCATTCACTTCAATGCTCTTGTGACTCACCAGCTGACGAGCTTCGGCGCGAGTTGCGGCAAAGCCCATACGGTACACAACGTTGTCCAGCCGACCTTCAAGCAAGCGCAACAGGTTCTCACCCGTAGAGCCCTTGAGCTGAGCTGCACGCTTGTAGTAGTTACGGAACTGTCGTTCGAGCACGCCGTACATACGACGCAACTTCTGCTTCTCACGAAGTTGCAGACCGTAATCTGAAAGTCTCGGGCGACGCTGTGCGGCACCGCCGGGCGGTACGTCCAGTTTGCACTTCGACTCGAGCGGCCGTACGCCACTTTTCAGAAACAGGTCCGTGCCTTCGCGGCGGGACAGCTTACACTTTGGTCCTAAATATCTTGCCATTACTTATGCCTCTAAACTCGGCGCTTTTTCGGCGGGCGACAGCCGTTGTGAGGAATTGGTGTGACATCCTCAATATGTTGAATACGAAAACCCAGTACGTTGAGAGCACGAACTGCAGACTCACGACCCGGGCCGGGACCCTTAACTTTCACGTCCAGATTCTTGACACCAAACTCCAGCGCCACTTTGCCTGCCTTGTCGCTGGCAACCTGGGCGGCGAACGGTGTCGACTTACGTGAACCACGGAAACCACAACCGCCGGCCGTAGCCCACGACAGAGCATTGCCCTGACGGTCCGTGATCGTAATGATCGTATTGTTGAAGGAAGCATGGATGTGCGCTACCGCATCAACCACGTGCTTTTTAACCTTCTTCTTTTTGACTTCTGCCAAGTTAATTTCCTCGTCATACTATTCGGTTGAGTTTCCGATATATCGAATAGTGTCTTTTTCTAAATAGTCAGTTCGTGCTTTGCTTTGAACTCGCGACCCACCGAACTCTTGTCCCAGGGCGTGCCGTCTCGCTGTGGCGAAAGGCCCGCACTTGCACTAATTCACTAGCGCTTGATCGGACGTCTCGGCCCCTTACGCGTCCGCGCATTCGTGCGGGTACGCTGGCCACGCAGCGGCAGCCCGCGACGGTGACGAATGCCACGATAACTACCAAGATCCATCAGACGCTTGATGTTCATCGAGACTTCACGACGAAGATCACCTTCGACCGTGAACTTCGCGACAGCGTTACGGAGGTTCGCCACTTCCGGTTCAGCAAGATCCTTTACCGGTGTGTGCGGCGCTACGCCTGCTTCGTCGCAAATCTTCTTCGCGCGCGTGTTGCCAATACCGTAGATCGACGTCAGTGCAATCACGACGTGCTTGGTCAGCGGAATGTTTATGCCTGCTATACGTGCCACTAGCGTGTTCCTTTTCTATTAACCCTGACGCTGCTTGTGTCGCGCGTCGGTGTTGCAAATAACCCGCACGACGCCGTTGCGGCGAATAATCTTGCAGTTTCTGCAAATTTTCTTAACTGATGCTCTTACTTTCATGAGCTTTTCTCCAAAATCCGCCGACGAATCAGCGTACCTGGCCACCCTTGCCGTAGTTACGCAGGTTAGCCTTTTGCATCATGCCTTCGTACTGCTGGCTCATTGCATGCGCTTGAAGCTGCGACATGAAGTCCATTGTTACGACGACGAGAATCAAGAGTGACGTTCCACCAAAACTGAACGGAATTGACGGGTTAAACATGCGAACCAGCTCGGGCAGCAGACAAACGCCTGCAATATAAATCGCGCCCCAGAAGGTCAGTCGCGTAAGTACCTTGTCGATGTATTCCGCCGTGTGCGCTCCCGGACGGATACCCGGCAGGAAGGCACCTGCTTTCTTCAGACTGTCCGCCGTGTCCTTCGAGTTGTACATCAGCGCTGTGTAGAAGAAGCAGAAGAAAATAATCAGTGCCGCGTACAGCAACACGTAAATCGGTTGTCCGGGCCCGAGGTTTGCACCCAGCGTCTGCAGGAAGCGCTGGAATGCATTTGCTTCGCCGCCCGCTGCCTGGCCAAAAAACTGTGCAATTGTCGCCGGGAACATCAGGATGCTCGAGGCGAAAATCGGGGGGATAACACCCGACATGTTGATCTTGAACGGCAAGTGCGTGCTCTGTGCCGCGAACATCTTGCGACCCTGTTGCCGGCGAGCGTAGTTCACCGTGATCCGGCGCTGCGCGCGTTCCATGTAAACCACAAACACGATGGCTGCGATGCCGCCGATCAGCATTACGATGGCCGTTGCCGGTGACATCTCGCCGTTTCGCACCAGCTCGGCCGTGCCCGCTACCGCGGCTGGCATACCGGCAACGATGCCGGCCAGAATGATCATTGAAATGCCGTTACCAATGCCACGTTCCGTGATTTGCTCACCGAGCCACATCAGGAACATTGTTCCGGTCACGAGCGTGATACAGGCCGTGATCAGGAAACCCGGACCCGGGTTAACCACCAGGCCGGCCTGGCTCTGCAACCAGGAAGCGGCTGCAACGGACTGGAAACTGGCAAGTGCGACCGTACCCCAGCGCGTGTATTTGACGATCTGCCGACGGCCCTGCTCGCCTTCCTTGCGCAACTGCTGCAGGGACGGAACGATATGACTCGCCATCTGCATGATGATGGAGGACGAAATGTACGGCATGATGCCCAGCGCAAACAGGCCGAAGCGTGACAGTGCGCCGCCCGAGAACATGTTGAACAGGCCAAGCAGGTTACCTGATTGCTGGTCAAAGAAGTCCTTGAGCGCCACCGGGTCAACGCCGGGCACCGGTATATAGGTGCCCACGCGGAACACGATCAAAGCGCCGAGCAAGAACAGGATACGAGCTTTGAGCTCGGCCAGTTTACCTGCCGCCTTTGCCATGTCTGCCGGGTTTTGTGAGGGCTTCTTCGCCACGTTTATTCCTGTTTCGTTCCGTTGTTCGCGTTAATCAGGCTTCGATGCTGCCGCCGGCTTTCTCAATCGCAGCCCGCGCACCCTTGGTCACAGCAATACCCTTGAGCTTTACAGCTTTGTCGAGTTTGCCGGACAGGATTACCTTGGCTTTGGTTGTGAAAGACGCAACCAGGTTCAGTTTCTTCAGCACGTCGAGATCAATAACCTCGTCTGTCGGGATCGCCAGCTCATGCAGGCGAACCTCAGCCGAATACCTGGCCATGCGTGAGTTGAAACCCACTTTCGGCAAACGACGCTGCAAGGGCATCTGGCCGCCTTCGAAGCCAACCTTGTGATAGCCGCCCGAGCGTGCGTGCTGACCTTTGACACCGCGGCCACTGGTCTTGCCCTGTCCCGCGGAATGTCCACGTCCAAGACGTTTGCCAACTTTCTTTGCGCCCTTGCCGGGCGACAGTTCATTAAGTCGCATGTTCAGGCTTCCTCTACCGAGACCAGGTACGAAATACGATTAATCATGCCGCGGTTTTCAGGGGTGTCCTGCACCGTTACGGTCTGATGCAACCTGCGCAGACCAAGACCTGATACACAGGCTTTGTGGCTTTTCAGCCGCCCGTGCTTGCTCTTGATCAGGGTTACTTTCAAATCTTTTGGATTCGCCATGGTCTTTCTCTATTGTCTCTTCAGTATGACCGCGGCCTCAGGCCACGATCTCCTTAACTTTCTTGCCACGCTTGGCAGCAATTGCCTGCGGAGAATGAATCTGCGACAGGCCCTTGATGGTTGCGCGAACAACGTTGATCGGGTTACGTGAACCGTAACTCTTGGCAAGCACGTTACGAACACCAGCGCATTCGAATACGGCACGCATCGCACCACCGGCAATGACGCCCGTACCTTCCGATGCAGGCTGCATGTAAACCAGCGTCGCACCGTGATGGCCTTTCTTCGCGTACTGCAAAGTATCGTTATTCAGATTGACGTTGATCATGTTCTTGCGCGCGTTCTGCATCGCCTTTTGAATAGCGATCGGCACTTCGCGTGCTTTGCCATAGCCAAAGCCAACCTGGCCCTGTCCGTCACCGACGACAGTCAGCGCGGTAAAGCCGAACTGACGGCCACCTTTCACGACTTTCGCAACGCGATTTACAGTGACCAACTTTTCAATCAGGTCATCGTTTGACTGGTTTTGTTCGTTTCTTGCCATGGTTTGATCCAAACAGCCTTAAGTGCGCTGTTATTAGTTTCCTGAATTAATACGTTGCCTAGAACTTAAGACCCGCTTCACGCGCTGCATCGGCCAGTGCCTTGACGCGACCGTGATAACGAAAGCCCGAACGATCGAATGCAACCGTATCAACACCCTTGGCCTTCGCTTTCTCAGCGATACGCGCACCAACAATGCTGGCTGCTTCAACGTTGCCGCCATTCTTCATACCTTTACGAACTTCCGCTTCGAGCGTTGAGGCCGCAGCAACAACGGTCCCGCCATCGGCGCCAATGATCTGAGCGTAGATGTGGCGCGGTGTGCGATGAATCGACAAACGATTCACTTCAAGTTCGCGAATCTTCGCGCGACCCTTGCGAGCCCGGCGGAGACGATTTTGTTTTTTGTCCAGCTTCATAATGGTTTGCCTAAAAAACAGGGTTACTGTTAATACTTATTTCTTCTTGGCTTCCTTGATCACTACCCGCTCATCGGAGTAGCGAACACCCTTGCCCTTGTAGGGCTCCGGCGGACGATAGCGGCGAATTTCCGCTGCGACCTGACCGACCCGCTGCTTGTCTGCGCCCTTGATCAGAATCTCGGTCTGGCTCGGCGTTTCGATCGTGATGCCTTCCGGCACCTCGTGAACCACCGGATGCGAAAAACCGAGCGTCAAATTCAGTTTGTTACCCTGCGCCTGGGCACGATAACCAACACCGACGAGCTCAAGCTTGCGCTCAAAGCCTTCTGACACACCGTGCGCCATGTTTGCGAGCAGCGCGCGCATCGTTCCGGAAATCGCCGTTGAAAAGCGCGAACCTGAACGTGGCTTGATCTGCAGTGAATTTTCTTCCTGCGAAATCTCAACTTCGTTGTTCAACTCCAGCGACAGGGAACCCTTGCCACCTTTGAGCGTGACAACATTACCGTCCTGCTTGAACTCGACGCCTTTCGGCAGCACTACCGGTTCTTTAGCTATTCTTGACATAGTCTTAGATCTCTTCTCTGGTTAAGGTTGCCCGCATCAGGAAACGACGCAGATCACCTCACCACCAATGCCTTTCTCACGAGCCTGCCGATCGCTCATAACGCCCGCGGACGTTGAGACGATTGCGACACCGAGTCCACCCAACACCTTAGGCAGATCTTCCTTGCCACGGTAAATACGCAGGCCCGGCTTGCTGGAGCGCTGAATCTTTTCGATAACCGGCGCACCTTCGAAGTACTTGAGTTCAACTGTCAGGGTGCGGCTTGCGCCCTCGCCAGACGTTGCAAATTCCGTGATATAGCCTTCATCTTTCAAGACTTTGGCAACGGCTTCCTTCGCTTTCGAAGCCGGCATCGCAACACGTTCCTTGCGCGCTTTCTGGCCATTACGAATGCGTGTCAGCATGTCGGAAATAGGATCGGTCATAGTCATAGTCTGTCTCCGCTTACCAGCTAGCTTTGGTCAGGCCTGGAATTTCGCCTTTCATCGCTGCTTCACGCAGCTTGTTCCGGGCAAGACCAAACTTGCGGTAAACGCCGTGTGGGCGGCCAGTAACCGAACAACGATTGCGCTGACGAATCGGGCTCGAGTCGCGCGGCAACGCATTCAGCTTCGCCTGTGCCAACTCGCGCTCGTCATCGGAACTGTCAACACTGCGAACGATAGCCTTGAGCTTGGCGCGCTTTTTGGCGTGCCGTGCGACCAGCTTTTCGCGCTTCAGTTCGCGCATGATCATTGATTTCTTAGCCATTCGTTTTTCCTGTCTCAAGCAGCACGGTTCGAACCCGCAACTGCAATAACTTGTCTATTTCTTGAACGGGAAGTTAAACGCCTCTAAAAGCGCCCGACCTTCCGCCGGCGTACGCGCCGTCGTTGTAATCGTTATATCCATGCCGCGAAGTGTGTCGATCTCGTCGTAGTTAATCTCCGGGAAGATAATCTGCTCGCTCACACCCATGCTGTAGTTGCCCTGCTTGTCGAAGGACTTGCCATTCAGCCCGCGAAAATCGCGGATACGCGGAATAGCGATATTCACCAGCCGGTCGAGAAACTCGTACATACGCTCACGACGCAGCGTTACCTTGCAACCGATAGGCATGCCGTCGCGGATCTTGAAGCCCGCCACTGACTTGCGCGCCAGGCGCACTACAGCGCGCTGACCAGCAATTTTTTCCATGTCCGCACGAGCATTCTCGAGGACTTTCTTGTCCGCGACTGCCTCACCAACACCCATATTCAGGGTGATCTTGGTGATCTTCGGAACCTGCATAGGGTTCTTGAGGCCGAGCTTCTTCTGCAGCTCTTTGCTCAGTTCGTTTGCGTATTTTTCCTGTAAACGTGCCATTTCCTGTTTCCTGTCCGACCTAGAGGTCGACTACGTCGCCGCTCTTGAAGACGCGAACCTTGCTGCCGTCATCGTTGACACGAAAGCCAACACGCTCACCCTGCTTGGTCTTCGGGTTGAAAACCATCACATTCGAGTGCTGTATCGGCATAGCCTTGTCCTGGATACCGCCCTGCTCGCCCACATTCGGGTTTGGCTTGACGTGCTTCTTGGCAATGTTGATGCCTTCCACCAGGATGCGACCATCGGCGAACACCTGCAGAACAGTGCCGCGACGGCCTTTGTCCTTACCGGTTTTTACGATGACTTCATCGCCTTTTCTAATCTTGTTCATATGCTCATTCGCCCGTAACACGGGCTCCTACAGTAATTTGGCTACAGCACTTCAGGTGCGAGCGAAATAATCTTCATAAAGCGATTGGTACGCAATTCACGCGTAACCGGCCCAAAAATACGTGTTCCAATCGGCTCAAGACGTGCATTAAGCAGTACGGCTGCATTGCCGTCGAAGCGAATCAGCGAGCCGTCTTTACGGCGAACGCCCTTGCGCGTGCGCACCACAACAGCGTTGTAGACCTCGCCCTTCTTAACCTTGCCGCGAGGAATCGCATCCTTGACGCTTACTTTAATAACGTCACCGACGCCTGCGTAACGACGCTTCGATCCGCCCAGCACCTTGATGCACTGCACGCGCCGAGCACCGGAGTTATCTGCCGCATCGAGAACTGTCTGCATCTGAATCATGGTTGTGTTCCTTGATTATTGACGGTCGACGGCGCGTTCAACGATGTTGACGACAGCCCACGACTTGTTCTTCGAAATCGGCTTGCACTCTGCAATTGCAACACGATCGCCAGGCTTGCACTCGTTAGCAGCATCATGTGCCATCACCTTGGATGTACGACGCATGTACTTGCCGTAAACCGGGTGCTTGATCATGCGCTCGATGGCAACCGAGACGGTCTTATCCATCTTGTCGCTAACGACACGACCAACGATTGTGCGCTGAGCTTTCTTTTCTTCACTCATCTTTCTTGACCTTAATCTGCGGCGCCTGCTGAACTCTTCAGTTCAGTCAGAATAGTTTTCACGCGCGCAATCGACTTTCTCACGCGGCGATGTTCAGTGTGTTGATTCAACTCGCCACTTGCCTGTTGCATGCGCAGATTGAACTGCTCACGCCGCAGGGCGACGAGTTCCTCGTTGAGCTCATCAACGGACTTGCTTCGAAGTTCCTTGGCGTCCATTACATCACCTGCCGAGAGACAAATGCGGTCTGGAAAGGCAGCTTGGCGGCCGCCAGGCTGAACGCTTCACGCGCTACTTCTTCCGTCACGCCTTCCATTTCATAGAGCATACGACCTGGCTGGATCTGGCAGACCCAGTACTCGACGTTGCCCTTACCCTTACCCTGGCGCACTTCAAGCGGCTTCTTGGTGATCGGCTTGTCGGGGAATACCCGAATCCAGATCTTGCCACCGCGCTTGATATGACGGGTCATTGCACGACGCGCCGCCTCAATCTGGCGTGCTGTCATACGTCCGCGCCCAACAGCTTTCAGCCCGTACTCGCCGAACGAAACCGAGCTGCCCCGGTTTGCCAGTCCACGATTGCGGCCCTTCATCTGCTTGCGAAATTTTGTACGTTTCGGTTGTAACATCTCTTAAGTCCTTCGCGACACGGCTACTAAGACCGCGCTCCTGCCGCAGCTTCAGCCGGCTCGGCTGCTACCACTTCGGGCTTGTCAAAAACCTCACCCTTGAAGATCCATACCTTCACGCCGATTACACCGTAGGTCGTATGCGCTTCCGCAACGCCGTAGTCGATGTCGGCCCGTAACGTGTGCAGCGGCACGCGACCTTCGCGATACCACTCCGAGCGTGCGATCTCAGCGCCGTTCAGGCGACCGCCAACTTTGACCTTGATGCCCTCGGCACCAACACGCATCGTGTTTGTAACCGCGCGCTTCATAGCACGACGGAACATGACGCGACGCTCGAGCTGCTGAGCTATACCTTCCGCAACCAGCTGGGCATCCAGCTCAGGCTTGCGAACTTCGTTGATATTGATCCGAACATCATTGATGTTCATACCAATCAGCTTCGACACTTCAGAGCGAAGCTTCTCGATATCTTCGCCCTTCTTGCCAATTACGATGCCAGGCCGGGCAGTAAAAATAGTGATATTCACTTTCTTGGCCGGGCGTTCGATCGTAATGCGGCTTACTGATGCATCTTTCAGCTTCTTCTTGATGTAAACGCGAAGCTTGTGATCCATGTTGATGTACTGAGGAAACGTCTTGGAATCCGCGTACCATTTCGAAGTCCAGTCCTTGACGATGCCAAGTCGAATACCATTCGGATGTACTTTCTGACCCATACTATTTACTCGTCCCCGACCTTGATCGTGATGTGACTGTTTCGCTTGATGATGCGTGTGCCGCGGCCCTTGGCCCGCGCACGATAACGCCGGAATGTTGGCGCCTCATTCACTTCAACCGTTGAAACCTTCAACTCGTCGATATCTGCACCGTGGTTGTGTTCTGCGTTGGCGATAGCCGACTCCAGAATCTTTTTCACAATGCGTGCACTTTTCTTTGGCGAAAACGTCAATGTACGCAGCGCGTCGTCAACCGACTTACCACGAATGATGTCAGCTACCAGCCGGCACTTTTGCGGAGAAACTCGCGCGTACCGAAGCGTTGCTGCAACTTGCATAGCTCTACCCCTTCGCCCTATTTCGTTTTCCGGTCACCGGAGTGACCGCGAAACGTACGGGTCATCGCAAACTCACCGAGCTTGTGACCAACCATGTTTTCAGAAATCAGAACCGGTATGTGCTGACGACCGTTATGAACGGCGATCGTCAAACCAACCATGTCCGGCAGCACCATCGAACGGCGCGACCAGGTCTTGATCGGACGACGGTCATTCGCCTTGCTTGCTACAGCTACCTTTTTCGCCAGATGCGTATCGACGAAAGGGCCTTTTCTCACACTACGTGGCATTGATCCTGATCCTCTACTACTTGCGCTTGCGACGGCGGACAATCATGCTGTCCGTGCGCTTGTTCTTGCGCGTCTTGGCACCCTTCGTAGGTGTGCCCCATGGGCTGACCGGATGACGGCCACCCGACGTACGTCCTTCACCACCACCGTGCGGGTGATCAACCGGGTTCATGGCAACACCACGAACCGTCGGACGTACACCTCTCCAGCGCTTCGCGCCGGCCTTGCCGAGCTTGCGCAGGTTGTGTTCACCGTGACCAACCTCGCCGATAGTGGCGCGGCAGTCGGTGTGAATCTTGCGTACTTCGCCGGACCGCAGGCGAATGGTCGCGTAAGCGCCTTCACGTGCTGCGAGCTGCGCTGAGCCACCGGCTGAACGAACCAGCTGACCGCCCTTACCCGGCTTCATTTCAATATTGTGGATCGTCGTACCAACGGGAATCGCACGAATCGGCAGGGCATTGCCCGGCTTGATCGCCGCTTCCTCACCGCTGATGATCGGCGTGCCGGCCTGCACACCCTTCGGTGCCAGAATGTAACGGCGTTCGCCATCGGCGTACTTGACCAATGCGATATGCGCGCTGCGGTTCGGATCGTATTCAAGCCGCTCGACAACGCCGGGGATACCGTCCTTGTCGCGCTTGAAATCAATCACGCGGTAGTGCTGCTTATGACCGCCACCCTGGTGACGCACCGTAATGCGACCATTGTTGTTGCGACCGCCCTTCGAAGACTTCTTTTCGAGGAGGGCTGCATGCGGCTTACCCTTGTGTAACTCGGGCGTCTTGACCGCGACAACAAAACGGCGTCCTGCCGATGTCGGTTTTGCTTTATGCAATGACATATTCGCTAACCCTTATTCAGCGCCGAGGAAAGCTTCAAGCGAGCTTCCTTCCGCGAGCTTCACGTACGCTTTCTTCCAGTCGGAACGACGACCGTTAACCTGCCCGAAGCGCTTCTTCTTGCCTTTTACGTTCACTACCTGAACGTTATCGACCTTGACTTCAAACAGCAGCTCGACCGCTTTGCGGATCTCGGCCTTGCTTGCATCCGTTCTAACCTTCAATACAACCTGGTTGTTCTCCGAAGCGATGTGCGCCTTTTCCGAAAGGTGCGGGCCGCGGATAACCGTCATCAGGCGTTCCTGGTGAGCAGCTTGACTCATGACAGGCGCTCCTCGATCAGTTTCAGCGCCGGCAGCGTGATCAACACTTTCTCGAAGCGAATCAGGACAACCGGGTCGATAGATGTGGCGTCGCAAATGCCGACACTCGGCAAGTTGCGCGCAGCCAGAAACAATTTCTCGTCAAACGCTTCGTTCAGGATCAGAACGCTTTCAAGGTTCAGGTCCTTCAGCTTGTTCGCGAGCAATTTTGTCTTCGGCGCTTCAAGCTCCAGCGACTCAACGACAACGAGACGCTCCTGGCGGATCAGCTCCGATAGCATCGAGCGCAGTGCGGCGCGATACATCTTCTTGTTAACTTTCTGGCTATGGTCACGCGGTTGCGCAGCAAATGTACGACCACCACCAACCCAGATCGGGCTGCGGATCGTACCGGCACGCGCGCGGCCAGTACCTTTCTGACGCCAGGGCTTTGCACCGCCGCCACGAACGGCAGAGCGATTCTTTTGTGCCTTCGTTCCTGCGCGGCTGCCCGCGAGATAGGCTGTAACAACCTGGTGAATCAGCGGCTCATTGAACGCAACACCGAACGCACCCTCGGCGACATCCACGGAACCCTTACCTTCCATTTTAATTTTCATCGTCAAGGCCCTCAGGATTTCGCTTTGATAGCCGGACGTACGATAACGCGACCACCCTTCGACCCGGGCACGGCGCCACGAATCAACAGCAAGTTGCGGTCACTATCGACACGAACAACGACGAGGTTTTGTACAGTCCGGCGCACATTACCCATGTGGCCAGCCATTTTCTTGCCCTTGAAGACGCGACCCGGTGTCTGGTTCTGACCGATGGAACCCGGCGCGCGGTGCGACAGCGAGTTACCGTGAGTAGCGTCCTGCATACGGAAGTTATGGCGCTTCACGCCGCCTGCGAAACCCTTACCGATTGACGTTCCGATCACATCAACCTTCTGGCCTTCTGCAAACAGATCAACCTTGATCTCGGCGCCCAGCTCGTAAGCCGTATCGTCGCCGTCTTCGATCCGGAATTCGGACATCAGATCACCGGCTTCGGTCTTCGCTGCTGCAAAGTGCCCGGCTTGCGATTTGCTCACGCGAGATGCCTTGCGGCTACCCGTGGAAACCTGCAACGCCCGGTAACCGTCATTCTCGACGGTTTTTACCTGGGTGATTTTATTCGGCTGTGCCTCAATGACGGTGACGGGAATAGAAACTCCGTCTGCCGTAAAGATGCGTGTCATGCCGCATTTGCGGCCAACAAGACCCATAGTCATGTTCAAACTCCACACTGACTTCGATTGGTCAGCGTCAAACTCAAAAAATATCTTTCACCGCAACAACTACGATTGGCTGTTGCTGAATATCATTCTGAAACAATCGCGCTTCATCCAGACACGCGAAAGGGCCAGCTGCGCCTAAGAACTTCATGTTCTCTAGAGCTTAAGGAGCTGACCCATTTTTCCGGCCCGATCATCTGACTGGTCCGGCGGTTCCGGGATTTGCCGTGTCGCCCACAGTTTCCTGACGACTTGATGTTTCAGCGCCTGCCACCCTCAAGGGCTGCTGACGCTTCTGAATCCGGCCGACTCCCGGCCCGGCCTGATCCAGCGAGCCCGCCATTTTACCTAGCGGCAGGCCGAATACAAGAGATTTGGCTAAAAAACTTTGCCGGACAAACCAGACGCACAAAGCATCGAGCCAATCCCTTGTTTTCTAAGCACTTAGTACTTAATTCAGCTTGATCTGCACATCCACGCCGGCGGGCAGCTCGAGCTTCATGAGCGCATCGACCGTCTTGTCGGTCGGATCCACGATATCCATGAGCCGCTTGTGGGTCCGGATCTCGTACTGATCGCGCGCATCCTTGTTGACGTGCGGTGAGATCAGGATCGTAAAACGCTCTTTTCGCATCGGCAGCGGGATCGGACCTTTGACGGTTGCGCCCGTGCGCTTGGCCGTATCCACGATTTCACGCGCCGAATTATCGATCAGTCGATGATCGAAGGCCTTCAGGCGGATACGGATATTCTGATTATTTGTTGGCATTGTTATATTCCTACTCGATTACTTTCGCGACGACACCGGCGCCAACGGTACGACCGCCTTCGCGAATTGCGAAGCGCAGGCCATCTTCCATTGCGATCGGTGCGATCAGCTCGACAACCATCTGGACGTTGTCGCCCGGCATGACCATTTCCGTGCCTTCCGGCAGCTCTACCGCGCCCGTTACGTCCGTCGTACGGAAGTAAAACTGCGGACGGTAGCCCTTGAAGAACGGCGTATGACGACCGCCTTCATCCTTGGTCAGAATGTAGACTTCTGCCTCGAACTTCGTGTGCGGCGTGATCGAGCCCGGCTTCGCCAGTACCTGTCCACGCTCTACGTCTTCACGCTTCGTGCCGCGCAACAATACGCCCACGTTGTCGCCCGCCTGACCCTGGTCAAGCAGCTTGCGGAACATCTCTACGCCCGTGCACGTCGTCTTCGTCGTGTCCTTGATGCCCACGATTTCGATTTCGTCACCCACGTTCACGATGCCGCGCTCAATACGACCCGTTACAACCGTGCCACGACCCGAAATTGAGAACACGTCCTCTACCGGCATCAGGAACGCACCGTCAATGGCACGCTCCGGCTCCGGAATCCAGCTATCCAGTGCATCAACCAGCTTCACGATTGACGGTACGCCGATGTCCGACGTGTCGCCTTCGAAGGCCTTCAGCGCTGAACCGGTAATGACCGGCGTGTCGTCGCCCGGGAACTCGTAGGTCGACAGCAGATCACGGATCTCCATCTCTACCAGCTCCAGCAACTCTTCGTCGTCTACCTGGTCTGCCTTGTTCATGTACACCACGATGTACGGCACGCCTACCTGGCGGGCCAGCAGGATGTGCTCACGTGTCTGCGGCATCGGGCCATCAGCCGCACTTACCACCAGGATCGCGCCGTCCATCTGCGCCGCTCCCGTGATCATGTTCTTCACGTAATCCGCGTGCCCCGGGCAATCCACGTGCGCGTAGTGACGGTTCGGGCTCTCGTACTCAACGTGCGCCGTCGCAATCGTGATGCCACGCTCACGCTCTTCCGGGGCATTGTCGATCTGATCGTAGGCCGACACCGCACCACCGTGCAGTTCCGCCATGCACTTCGTCAGCGCCGCTGTCAGTGTCGTCTTGCCGTGATCCACGTGACCAATCGTGCCAACGTTCACATGGGGTTTATTACGCTCAAACTTCTCTTTAGACATATCCCTAATCCCGGGTGATTAATTCTGCATTGCGCGGCCCAGTGCCGCCCCTTTCCTAATCCGTTCGCGACGCCCTGTCGCTAATGCGGTGCTATCAGGCACCTACTGCCTTGGCGACGTTTTGCGGCACTTCGGCATATTTCTCAAATTCCATCGAGTACACGGCGCGCCCCTGGCTCATTGAACGCAGGTCGGTCGCGTACCCGAACATTTCTGACAGCGGCACTTCGGCACGAATGATCTTGCCTGCCGGCGCATCATCCATGCCCTGTGGCAACCCACGGCGACGGTTGAGGTCACCCATGACATCGCCCATGTAGTCTTCCGGCGTCACTACTTCGACTTTCATGATGGGCTCAAGCAACACCGGCCCTGCTTTCTGCATGCCTTCGCGAAACGCCATGCTGCCCGCTATCTTGAACGCCATCTCGCTCGAATCCACGTCGTGATACGAGCCGTCGTACAAAGTGACTTTGACATCGACCACCGGGTACCCGGCGATAACGCCGTTTTCCATTTGTTCCTTAACGCCCTTGTCGACCGCCGGAATGTATTCGCGCGGTACAACGCCGCCAACGATCTCATTCACGAACTCGTAGCCTGAGCCTGCTTCAGCGGGCTCAATTCGCAAGTACACGTGCCCGTACTGACCACGACCGCCGGACTGGCGCACAAACTTGCCTTCCTGCTCGACCGTCTTGCGAATTGTCTCACGGTAAGCAACCTGGGGCTTGCCGACATTTGCTTCCACCTTGAACTCACGCTTCATTCGATCAACGATGATGTCGAGGTGCAATTCGCCCATGCCGGAAATAATCGTCTGGCTGGACTCTTCGTCTGTGTGCACACGAAACGACGGATCTTCCTTCGCGAGTTTCTGCAGCGCGATGCCCATCTTTTCCTGGTCTACCTTGGTGCGTGGTTCTACGGCCACCGAAATAACCGGCTCAGGGAACACCATGCGCTCCAGCGTGATCGGCTTTTTCAGGTCGCACAATGTGTCGCCAGTTGTTACATCCTTAAGTCCGACCGCAGCCGCAATATCGCCCGCCCGAACTTCCTTGATCTCTTGCCGGTCGTTCGAATGCATTTGCAAAATGCGCCCGATACGCTCTTTCTTGCCCTTTACCGGGTTCAGCAGCATGTCGCCGGAATTCAGCACGCCCGAATACACGCGGAAGAACGTCAGGTTGCCGACGAACGGGTCCGTCGCAATCTTGAATGCCAGGGCCGCAAACGGGTCCTTGTCATCCGGGTGCCGTTCACCCTCCGAGCCATCTTCGTTAATGCCCTTGATTGCAGGCACGTCTATCGGCGCCGGCATGTACTCAACCACCGCGTCGAGCAGCGCCTGCACACCCTTGTTCTTGAAGGCCGACCCGCACATGGCGATAACAATCTCGCCCTTGATCGTGCGTTGCCGCAGCCCCTGCCGAATTTCTTCGTCGGTCAGCTTGCCGTCGCCGAGGAACTTGTCGAGCAATTCCTCGTTACCTTCGGCCGCAGCCTCAACCATCTTCTCGCGCCAGGCCTCGGCCTCGGCACGTAACTCGGCGGGAATCTCGCGCGCATCATAGGTCACGCCCATGTTGCTCTCGTCCCAGTAAATTGCCCGCATACCGATAAGGTCGATGACGCCGGCAAAATTATCTTCCGCGCCAATTGGCAGTTGAATCGGCACAGGATTCGCACCAAGACGCGTATTGACCTGTTTAACGACGCGCAGGAAATCCGCGCCTGCCCGGTCCATCTTGTTCACAAACACGAGCCGCGGCACTTTGTATTTGTCACCCTGACGCCAGACTGTCTCAGTCTGCGGCTCAACGCCGCCGACCGAACAAAGCACGGTGACAGCGCCGTCCAGCACTCGCAGGCTCCGTTCAACTTCAATCGTGAAGTCCACGTGCCCGGGCGTATCGATAATGTTGATACGGTGCTGCTCGAACTGCTGGTCCATCCCGCTCCAGAAGCAGGTGGTGGCAGCCGACGTAATGGTAATGCCGCGCTCCTGCTCCTGCTCCATCCAGTCCATGACAGCAGCGCCGTCATGCACCTCGCCTATCTTGTGCGAGACGCCGGTATAGAAGAGTACGCGTTCTGTAGTCGTGGTTTTCCCTGCATCAATATGGGCCATGATGCCAATATTGCGATAACGCTCGATAGGTGTAGTGCGGGCCACGACAATATCCTGGTAGGTTCTGTTAGAACCGACTTACCAGCGGTAGTGCGAGAAAGCCTTGTTGGCTTCTGCCATGCGGTGCACGTCTTCTTTCTTCTTTACAGCCGTGCCGCGATTTTCCGCTGCTTCAAGCAGCTCATGAGCCAGGCGATGCGCCATCGTTTTCTCGCTACGCGCACGCGCGGCGTCAATAACCCAGCGCATGGCCAGTGTCTGGCGACGTGCCGGTCGCACCTCAACGGGCACCTGGTAGGTTGCGCCGCCGACACGGCGGGACTTGACTTCGACCACAGGCTTGACGTTATCGAGTGCCGCTTCCAGCAATTCGAGTGCCTTCTCGCCGGTATTGGTCTCGCGCTCGGAAATGCGATCGAGAGCACCGTAAATAATGCGCTCGGCAACCGATTTCTTGCCGTCGTTCATGATCATGTTCATAAACTTGGCAAGCAGGTCACTACCGTACTTGGGGTCGGGCAGGATGTTTCGTTTCGGAGCCTGTGTTCTTCTGGACATTATTTGGTCACTCTACAAAAATTATGATTTAGGGCGCTTGGTTCCGTATTTGGAACGGCCTTGCCTGCGATCCGAGACGCCTGCGCAATCAAGCGTGCCACGCACTGTGTGATAGCGAACACCCGGCAAATCCTTGACGCGACCGCCGCGAATCAGCACAACGCTATGCTCTTGCAGGTTATGGCCTTCACCGCCGATGTAGCTCGTGACCTCGAAACCATTGGTCAGGCGCACACGTGCAACCTTACGCATGGCCGAGTTCGGCTTTTTCGGTGTCGTCGTATAAACGCGCGTACAAACGCCACGCTTCTGCGGCGACGCCTCGAGTGCCGGCACCGTGCTTTTTACGCGCTTGGTTGAACGCGGTTTACGTACTAACTGGTTTACTGTGGCCATAGGCCTTCATCTCTTTGTCAGGTTAATCCAATAAGTCAGTGCACCTATCCATCAGATGCACGCGCACACCCGGCCGTATGAACCGCGCAGGCTCAGACGTCGGGTAGCGGGGCAACAACTCAACCAGTACAAACACAAGTGCCTGAATAAGTTGGGCTTTTTACTAATCTTGCCCCTGAAAATTCGGGGCCCGCATTTAGCGGGCCCCGGGGTTAAGGGCGGGCATTGTATTGACGCGGAACAATCCGTGTCAAGCCAGCCGACCGGGGCACGCCCAATGGGCTGCCCGGCCGTTTCCGCCTACGCCTCGGTGGTTGCCTCAGTATCGCTCGGCTCGTCGCTGTCAGAGCCTTCCTCGGAACCGCCGTCTACTGCCGCTTCAGCCGCCGCCAGGGCATTCGCAGCAGCCTGCGTTTGCTCGAGCTCGTTAAGCTGATCCGCAAAGTCCTGCTCACGCGTACGCCGACGCTCGGCGTGATGCGCAAACCCGGTACCTGCCGGAATCAGGCGACCCACGATAACGTTTTCCTTGAGACCGCGGAGTTCGTCCTTGAGGCCGCGCACGGCGGCTTCGGTCAGCACTCGCGTGGTTTCCTGGAAAGAAGCAGCCGAGATGAACGATTCGGTCGCGAGCGACGCCTTCGTGATACCCAGCAATACCGGTTCGATCGTCAGCGGCTCCTTGTTTTGTGCTTCGAGCTGCTCACAAACCTCGAGGAAACGCGCCTTGTCGATCTGTTCGCCACGCAGGTAGTTCGAATCACCCGGCGTCGCCACGTGAACCTTGCGCAGCATCTGCCGAATGATCACCTCAATGTGCTTGTCATTGATCTTCACACCCTGCAGGCGGTACACGTCCTGAATTTCTTTAACCAGGTATTCCGCAAGGTTTTCAACGCCTTGCAGACGCAGAATGTCATGCGGGTTCGGCTCACCGTCAGCAATAACTTCGCCTCTGGCAACCTGCTCACCCTCGAAGACGTTCAGGTGACGCCACTTCGGAATCAGCTCCTCGTGACTCTCGCCAGACTCAACTGTAATAACCAGTCGACGCTTGCCCTTGGTTTCCTTACCAAAGCTGACCGTACCCGTGTGCTCCGCCATGATGGCCGGATCTTTCGGCTTACGCGCTTCGAACAGGTCGGCAACTCGTGGCAGACCACCCGTGATGTCACGCGTCTTCGACGACTCTTGCGGGATACGGGCGATGACGTCACCAATCTCGACATTGGCGCCGTCAGACAAGCTGATGATGGCACCGACCGGCAGTGCGTACACGGCCGGAATCTCGGTATTGGCGAAGAAGATGTCGTTGCCGTCTTCGTCGACGAGGCGAGCTACCGGACGCAGGTCCTTGCCCTGGCTGCCGCGACTCTTCGGATCAAGCACAACGACCGAGGTAAGACCGGTGAACTCGTCCACCTGCTCGGCGACGGTTACGCCGTCGAGGAAGTCCTGGAACTTGACCTTACCGGCCACTTCCGTGACTACCGGGTGGGTGTGCGGATCCCAGTTCGCGACGATCTGGCCCTGTTTGACCTCGGCACCGTCATCGACCGTGATGGTCGCGCCGTAAGGCACTTTGTAACGCTCACGTTCCCGGCCCAGCTCGTTGATAACCGAGATTTCACCGGACCGCGAGACAGCCACGAGGTAACCCTTATGATGCGACACAGTCTTGATGTTCTGCAGTTTGACGATACCGTTCGACTTGATCTCGATATTGTTGATTGCGGCAGAACGCGATGCAGCACCACCAATGTGGAAGGTACGCATCGTGAGCTGCGTGCCCGGCTCACCGATCGACTGCGCCGCGATAACACCAACCGCTTCGCCGATGGCGATGCGATGACCGCGGGCCAGATCGCGACCGTAGCACTGCGAACAGACGCCGTAGCGAACTTCACAGGTAATCGGCGAACGCACCATGACCTGGTCAATTGAGTACTCTTCGAGCATTGCGACGGTTGCTT
>JAUHZT010000027.1 GCA_030425905.1 Gammaproteobacteria bacterium | reverse complement strand
GTCAGCGAGGCGCACGAGCTTGCGTTCGCGTGAATCCACAATCGCGATCTTGTCCGACTGGTTTGCCGCGGTCATGAAATAGCGTTTGCTACTGTCCCAGCCCCCGTCGTGCAGGAATCGCGCGGCGCCGATATCCGTAACAGTAAGGCTTTCGATGTCACTGTAGTCCACGAGCAAAATGTGCCCGGTCTCTTTCACGTTAACGATGAAATCAGGATGCTCATGCGAAGCAACAATCGCCGCCACCCTGGGTTCGGGATGGTACTCCTGGGTATCAACCGTCATGCCGCGCGTGGAAACGACCTTGCGCGGCTCCAGCGTATCGCCGTCCATAATCACGTATTGTGGCGGCCAGTAAGCACCCGCAATCGCATACTTGTCTTCGTAGCCTTTGTACTTGGAAGTTTCGACTGACCGTGCCTCCAGCCCTATCTTGATTTCCGCAACCCTGGCTGGTGGATTCATCCACAAGTCGATCATGTCGACCCTGCCGTCACGACCGATCGTGTACACGTAACGACCGGAAGCCGACGGGCGCGAAATATGTACCGCGTAGCCGGTCTTTACACGCGTGACAATTTCCTTGCTGGCGCCGTCGATTATGGCAACTTCCCCGGCATCGCGCAGTGTGACCGCGAAAAAGTTTTCAATATCGCGATTGTGCTGTGGCCGCTTTGGACGATCTTCCGGTGCAACCAGCACATGCCAGCTCTCGCGAATTTCCGGCATGCCAAATTCCGGCGGCGCGGGTGGCTCCTGCATCAGGAAACGCGCCATGATGTCGACCTGTTCCTCACTCAGTTCGCCGGATGTACCCCAGTTCGGCATGCCTGCCGGCGATCCGTAGGTGATCAGCGCCTTGAGGTATTCGTGCCCTTTTGCGCGCGTTAGATCGGGCGTCAGAGCCTTGCCCGTGGCACCTTTACGCAGCACACCGTGGCAACCTGCACAGCGCTCAAAGTACAGTGTTGTCGCCACTTCAAACTCGGCTGCCGACAGGACCGGGCTGTCCTTGGTGATAATTTGCGCAGTGCTGCCCGGGGAAATAGCCAATGGCGCACCTTCATAGCGCAATTCACCTTCGGTCGTGCCAACGTGGCGTTCGCCCTCAGCACGATCTCCAAGTCCCAACTCCGCCCGGATTGCGCTGACCTCGGCAACACTGACCGCTGCACCGGAGTTGCCCCATGATGAAAGCACGTAGCTGATGACGGCGGCCAGTTCGTCATCAGGCAAATGCCCCTGACTCGGCATGACGCCGTTATAAACTATGCCGTTTACAGTCATTTCACCCGACTTGCCGAACAAAGCAACCGCCAGAACCTGTTTGCGGTCACCCTCTAAGAAATCGGACCCGGCAAGTGGCGGAAACGCACCTTTAAGGCCCGTACCGTTCGCCTGATGGCAGGCGGCGCAGTTTTTCAGATACACCGCTTCGCCCTTCGCCATCAACTCCGACTTATTCGCCGCCACTTCGGCGTCGTGAACGCGCGTGTCGCGATTATTCTGTGCGAAGACGAGAGCAGGGGCCGCCAGCATGACTATTAGCGGAAGACAATACACAGCACACTTGCGTTGCAGCTGGCTAATCATAGAAATTGCTCCTTGGTCATTTACCATGACAGATTGAGGCTGAGCGAATAACTTCGACCAGCTCTCGATAGATAGGGAATAACAGGGTCGTCGGCGGCGAGCCCACGAATATCGGACCAGTACCAGTAACTGCGGTCGGTGATGTTGCTAAGCGCGACTCGCAGTTCTGCTCTTGCGCCAAGTGTTTGTCGCAGGTGCAAGTCGAAGACAGTGCTTGCAGCCGGCTTGAACAACTCACCGGCTGATTCGTCGCGTTTATCCCAGGCCGCGGTGTACACACCCTTGATCTGCAGTTGCCTGCGTTCGTCAGCCGAATACCAGGCGAGCCCGAGAACAGCTTGCGCAGGGCCGACCGAATTCAAAGCCGCGCCGGTTTCTTTGTTCTCGCCATTTGCCAGGTACGCAGACGCTGTGAATTCGAACGGCGCAAGATCCAACGCCGACCAACGGCGGCCAAAGCGATGGCTTACTGACGCTTCGATGCCATGAATACGCGTTGCCTGTAAATTCAGCGACTGAAACAGTATTCGCCCTGACACCGGGTCTGCACCCAGCCGAACCTTTGATTCGATGAAGTCTTTGTAACGTGTATCGAACACAGCGAGTGACGCAGCAGTGGTCGCAGAACGATACCGGATACCAAGGTCCACTCCGTCTGACGATTCCGATTTCAGATCCGGGTTGGGAATCGCCCGATAATTGAAGTACGGCACTTCCAGGCTGACATTTGCTTCTGCATAAGGTGGTGCCCGGAAACCATGTGCGTACTGAGCGTAGACGTCGACCGCAGGCGACAACGCAACTACAAGGCCAAGCTTCGGTGACAGATCCGACTCGTCAATCGAAACGGGGTCCGCGAAGGGATAGTCTTCGCGGTACATCGCATCCGGCTCCGGACTGAGCTCGAAACGATCTATACGCAACGCCGCGATGAGCGTGAGTTTGCCCAGCGTTATCGTGTCTTCGACGAAGGCCGAGCTCTCGACGGAACGGCTTACCGGAAAGTCCCGCAGCGGAAATTCTTCACCCAGAAGATTACGGGTTTGCACCCCTGTCAGCAGCTCCGTCGATACACCATCGCGGAATTCTCGGGTCTCGCGCACGTGGTACTCAACACCGATACCGATGCGATGATTGAGCAGCCGCCCCGTAAGGTTCTTCCACACGTTGAGTTCGGCGCCGCGAATTGTCTGATCAAACTCGAAGTAGCGATCAATCGACACTGGCGTTGCGGCAACTGCGCGTTCATCGAGAGTCGCTTGTCTGGCAACGGCCTGTTGTACGTAGCCGCGAGCGACGCCTGCATCGATCAGGCTTTCCGCCTGTCCGAATTCCAGTGTCAGACTAGCAAGATCGAGGTCAAACCGATCATCGCCACGCAATGCGCTTGTACTGCGGAATCGACCCTTGCCAAGCAATGAGCGCAGATCCGATTTAATGCGTGCTTCCTGGTGCAACAGGCTAACGCCAAGCGATTGCCCGGCTGGCAAGTCATACCCGTATTTCAATAGCGCCGTACGACGATCGAAGTCTCGACTATCGACAGAATCCGGTGCTGCCGATGCGGCACTGGCGCCACCATCATGCCAGTTGGCACCCGCTACCAGGTCACCGTACTGGCCGCCAATGCCCGTTTTTACCTGCAGGTGGCGGCTGTGATCCGCTGCCTGCCAACCCGCCAGTAACTCGGCGCCGCGATTATCTTCGCCGCCCAGGTCACGCACTGAGATCGTACGGGTAGCCACGACGCCGCCGATTGCCGAGCTGCCATACAGCGCCGAAGCCGGACCGTGCAAGACTTCAACAGACTTTACAAATCCCGAGTCGACAAAGTCCCGCGTGGCGTTGGAAAAACTGCCAACAGCAAACTGGTCGGCAAGTGGTACACCGTCAACGAGCAGGGCGACGCGATTGCCGCCGATGCCACGAATGTTGATGCCCTCGTCGCCAAACCTGGAGCCCGCTCCTTCAGTATCGACGCCCGGTACATAGCTAAACATTGCACGCGGCGAGTGAGCTTGTTGATCAAGCAGCGTTGTTCGATTCAAGGTCGTAATGGTCGCGGCTATATGCCGAATTGAGCGCTGTTCCTTGTGCGCCACGACCACGATCTGGTCGAGTATCTCTTCGGCCTCTTCAGGCTGCTCCCGCGGCTCGGCGGCCTGGGCCAGACACAACGCAGGCATCCCCAGCAAGACGATCATGCAGGGCAGGCAACCCGATTTGGTCAACAGCAGAAGCAACTTGATGGCCTGGCTCACGAGTAGCTGGGATTGCCCTGACACTACCTGATTCTGGCTTAATTGCTCTAGGTAGAATCACCTATGCCGGTAGTGGAAATCACACTGGCGCAGGGTATGAATAGCTAGTCAGTAGCGACAGTACCCGTGCGCACGGCGTCGCGCGCCGCCATCAGTAACTGGTCGGGCGCAACCGGCTTGTTCAGCAACTCGCAGTTCTCGAGTAGCGGCGCCGATTGCACGACCTTGGAGGTATCCCCGGTGATAATAAAGGCCGGAATCGTTTGCCCGAAGTACGCCCGTACCGCGGCTATTACCTCGGTCCCGGTACCCTCACCCGCCAGGTGGAAGTCCGATATCAGCAACGCAGGCGCTTCCGGCAGATTGTCCAGCAATGCGGTTACTTCCTGCAGCGACACGGCGTGTTCGACGTCGTAACCTTCTCCTGTCAACAAGAACAACCAGGCTTCAGCCACAACCGGGTCATCCTCGACGAGCAGAATGAGCCCTGCACTCGCCGCTGCAGAGGCCGACGCCGCATCGCTGTCCGCCTCTGCAGCGGCGCTGCCAGGAAGTACCGTCGGTACGGTCAGCGTAAATTCGGATCCCTTCCCCGGCTCGGATTTAACCTCGATCGGATGCGACAACAAGCCCGCGATGCGCTGCACGATCGCGAGCCCGAGCCCGAATCCCTCGCGCTTGCGTCCGCGCGCAGCGCCCTGATGAAACTCACGGAAAATGTTCGAGATATCACCTGGCTCAATGCCGATACCCGTATCTTTCACGCTTATCCGGCATTGTCCTTCAGCAGGCTCGCAGCTAATTTCCACGCTGCCTGTTTGCGTGTAGCGGATCGCGTTGGAAACCAGGTTTTGTAGTATCTCGGCGAGCAGATTCGCATCACTGCGAACAATGGCTTCGCACTTGCCGGTCCGGAACTCGAGGCCTTTTTGCTGAGCCTGGCGTGAGAATTCCGGTGTCAGGCGATCGAGAATGCGTTGCAGCGGAAACTCCTCCCAGGACGGTTCGACACCCCCCGCATCCAGCTTGCTGATATCGAGCAACGAATTCAGAAGATTGGTCATTGCGTCAATGGAGTGCTGCTGATTAGCAACCATTTCTTGTGCGCGCGCGTCTTTTACCGTCCTGCGCAGCGCACCATTGAGCAGCGCGAGCGCCTGAACCGGCTGCCGAAGGTCGTGACTCGCCGCCGCCAGCCACGCGCTGTTTGCCTTGTTTGCTCGTTCCGCCAACTGCCGTGCCTGCACGATTTCCTTTTCCATGCGTTTGCGTTCCGTCACGTCCCGAATCGCACAGGAAACAAGGTCGCCGGCGGCGGTCGGACACGGACTCAGGCTGATTTCGACAGAAAACTCCGTGCCGTCGCGGTGCAAGGCAAACAGTTCAAGGCCGCTGCCCATCGCCCGCGTTGTAGGCCGACGGGCAAAGCCCTTACGATGCTTAACGTGCTGCCCGTGAAATCGAGCCGGAATCAGCCGCTCAATAGACTGGCCCAGCAGCTCACTTCTGCGATAGCCGAACAGCTCCTCTGTTTGCGCATTTACCAGCACGATGCGCCCTGCGTCGTCGACGACAATAATCGCGTCCGGCGCCGTGTCCAGTAACACGCGGAAGGTCTGGTCCTCGATAGCGTGTTCTATCGGTTTGTCCGAAGGGGTATCCATTACTCAGATTTCTGGCGGCGGCAAGTTAACGGGTATTCTCACATGGCTTGGTAGAAAAGCCGAATTGCCGCGATTGCCAGGAACAAACCAAACAACATGCTCAACCGCTTTGCAGTAAACGCATGCGCTATGCGCGCACCCAGCGGTGCTGTCAAAAAGGTAGCAGGCGCAATAAGAATAAATCCGATCAGGCTCACAAACCCGAGACTTCCCGGCGGCAGGCGCGGGTCGCCCCAGCCAGTCAACACAAAGCCCAGCGTCGCTGGCAGGCTGATAGCCAGGCCAAACAGGGCAGCCGTTCCCACGGCCTTGTGAATCGGCTGACCGAACAAGGTCAGTGTCATCACCGAAAACGTACCACCGCCAATACCCATCATGCTGGACAGTGTGCCAATGGCAGTCGGTATGAGAGGAATCCACGGCGTACGCGGTACGTCGTCAGTAAGATTTCGACTTTCCGGGACCAACAACATTTTCAGCGCCACCAGCATGGCGATGCTCGCAAACAGGAATGCCAGTACACGACTGTGCACCTGCGAAGCTATCCAGGTGCCAAGCAGAGCACCGGCCAGCACATAGGCTGACCAGCGCCGGACGATGTCGAGATCGACCGATTGCCGAGCATGGTGTGCGCGGGCTGAAGATATCGAGGTGGGAATGATTGTCGCCAGTGAAGTAGCAACAGCGACCTGCATGCGTATGGACGGGTCGACACCGAGAATGCCCAGCGTGGTTTCCAGAACCGGCACAATGACTATGCCGCCACCGATACCAAAGAGACCGGCCAACACGCCCGCCACACAGCCGGTTGCCAGCATCGCGGCACCCAGTACGACGAGTTCGTGCATCAACGGCTGCCGCTATCCGCGGAGCTCTCGGGCATGGAAGCGCAGGTGATCTTCAATGAATGTCGAAATGAAATAGTAGCCGTGATCGTAGCCGTCATGAATGCGCAGCTCCAGCGGCAAGCCGCTCTCCTCGCACGCGGCTTCGAGCAGCGCTGGCTTTAGCTGTTCTTCGAGGAACGGGTCGGTCGCGCCCTGATCCACGAGGATTTTCGAATAGTGGCCACTGTCCTGCACGGACCGAGCGACCTCGGCGGCGTCGTAGTCTTTCCAGTTCGACTGGTTTTCACCAAGGTAGTATGTCAGCGCCTTGCGGCCCCAAGGGGAATGCAACGTGGTGCAGATTGGCGCAAACGCCGACAATGACCGGAACATCGCCGGGTTGCGCAGCCCAATGACCAGCGCACCGTGGCCGCCCATGGAATGGCCGGTCAGCCCGTGCCGCGCCGCATCACCCGGAAAGTGCCTGAAGACAAGGTCCTGCAGCTCGGTCGTGATGTAGTCGTACATTTGGTAGTTCGCGGACCAGGGCGTCTCGGTGGCATTGACATAAAAGCCTGCGCCCAGGCCGAAGTCATAATCCTTGTCGGGATCGTCCGGCACGTCGTCGCCACGCGGGCTGGTATCCGGGGAGACCAGCATAAGCCCGAGTTCGGCCGCCACGCGCTGGGCGCCGCTCTTCACCATGAAATTTTCTTCGGTGCAGGTGAGGCCGGACAGAAAGGTTAGCACCGGCACTTTGCCGTGCTGCGCCTGCGGCGGTACAAACACGGAAAACCGCATGTCGCAGTTGTTAGTGGATGAGGCATGCCGATAAAAACCGATGCGGCCGCCGAAGCAGTTTGTTTCTGAAAGCGTCTCGATAGTCATGCCCGGATTATGGACAAAACCACGCGGGATTCACAGACGTTATTCAGACCTTCTGAAATACGAGGGTGCCATTGGTTCCACCGAAACCAAAGCTGTTACTCATCGCGGTGCGGATGCCGGCTGCTTCGACGGTGCTCGTTACGAGCGGCATGCCCTCGACGGCCGGGTCAGGCTCCTCGACATTGATCGACGGTGCAATGAAGTCATGTTCGAGCATCATCAGGCAATGTATCGCTTCCTGCACACTCGTCGCTCCGAGCGAGTGTCCACACATGGATTTCGACGAACTGAATGCAGGAACGTTTTCTCCAAATACTTCACGGATCGCTTCCAGTTCCTTGACGTCGCCCACGGGTGTGCTCGTGCCGTGCGTATTGATGTAGTCAATGGGACCGTCGACCGTTGCTTTCGCAAGCTGCATGCAGCGCACCGCGCCTTCGCCCGACGGCGCCACCATGTCAGAACCATCCGAGGTCGCGCCATAACCAACCAGCTCAGCATAGATTTTCGCGCCGCGCGCCTTGGCATGCTCGTATTCTTCAATAACCAGCATGCCGGAACCGGCTGCACTCACGAAACCGTCACGATTGACGTCATACGGCCGCGACGCCTTGGCAGGCTGATCATTGTACTTGGTGGACAACGCGCCCATGGCATCGAACATGCTTGACAGGTTCCAGTGCTCTTCCTCACCACCGCCCGCAAACAGAAGATCCTGCTTGCCAAGCTGAATCTGCTCCGCAGCCGCGCCGATGCAATGCGCACTCGTCGCGCAAGCCGATGTGATCGAGTAATTGACGCCTTTAATCTTGAAAGGTGTCGCAAGGCACGCCGATACGGAACTGCTCATGGACCGCGGCACCATGTACGGGCCGATCTTGCGGACACCGCGCGTACGCAACGTATCCGAACTCTTGATAATGTTTTCGCTCGACGCGCCACCCGAGGATGCGATCAGACCGGTGCGCGGATTCGAAACATCTGCCTCGTCCAGACCAGCATCGTCGATGGCTTTTTGCATCGCAATGTAAGCATACGCCGCCGCATCACCCATAAAGCGCAACACCTTGCGGTCGATATGTTCCGCGATATCAATATTGACGCTGCCGCAGATCTGGCTGCGCAACCCCATTTCCTTGAAGGTTTCGTTGAAGACAATGCCTGACCGCCCGGCACGCAGGGAGTCAGTGATTTCTTCTTTGGTATTGCCAAGACAGGAAACCGCACCGATACCGGTGATGACTACTCGACGCATGAGAGATCCTTAAAAGTCGTCAGTTGAGGAAAACAGGCCCACGCGCAGGTCTTCGGCCGTGTAAATTTCCCGGCCATCGACTGACATAGACGCGTCGGCGATTGCCATATTCAGCTTGCGCGAAATAACACGCTTGATATCAATCTGGTAGGTCACGAGTTTTGCGGTAGGCAAGACCTGACCGAAGAACTTGACCTTGCCACAACCCAGCGCACGACCTCGGCCTTGCAGGCCTGACCACACCAGGTGAAAACCAACCAGCTGCCACATCGCATCCAGCCCCAGGCAACCGGGCATCACCGGGTCACCTTCAAAGTGACAATCAAAAAACCACAGGTCGGGCCTGATATCGAGCTCAGCCTTGATTTCTCCTTTACCGTACTTGCCCGTGTCCGAAGAGATCAGGCTGATCCGGTCGAGCATCAGC
The DNA here is from genome assembly GCA_030425905.1 of Gammaproteobacteria bacterium. Taxonomy (GTDB): domain Bacteria; phylum Pseudomonadota; class Gammaproteobacteria; order Steroidobacterales; family Woeseiaceae; genus UBA1847. Next base: position 20,772 of record JAUHZT010000027.1, on the reverse strand, counting down.
ATTGGCGGCAATGGCAAGCGCCCGTTGGTCGGTCCGAAAAACTCGCCGTGGCCGCAGCGGATCAGCTCGTCATAGTCGTACGCATTTTGCCGGGGTGGCAGCTCAGCTTCATTTGTCGCGGGGGTATTCATCAATGTTGACTCGTGCGCTCTTCAGGAGCGATAGGTCGCCAGCCAGCGGGCAGGCATAGTTCTTTGAGCGATTTTACGCAGAAGAACCTGCCACAACTTTGGATTTCGCGCCAATCGGGCACTGCACGCCGCCCCTTGTCAGGCCCGGTCGTAGTCGAGCACCAACTCATCGCTGACGGGCCTGGACTGGCAGGCGAGTATGAAACCCTGTTCCAGCTCCCAGGGTTCGAGCCCGTAGTTGACCGCCATGTCCACCCTGCCGCTTTGCAAATGGCAGCGGCAAGTCGCGCAAACGCCACCTTTGCAGGAGAACGGCAGTTCGATCCCGTGCTGGGCCGCGGCATCGACAATGTTTTCATCCGACGCCTCCATCGTGAAGCGCTTCTTGTGGCCATCCATGATCACCGTCACGTTCGCAACACTGCCGTCGGCAACGGGCAGCGGCGCTTTTGTCTGACGCTTGCGCGGCACGCCGAACCGCTCGGCGTGAATATGCCCGGGTGCTACCCCAAGCTCGACAAGCGCGTCACGCACGGAATCGATCATCGTGTCCGGACCGCAAACATACACTTCATCAATTGGCATATCGGTACAGAACGCATGCCAGAGCTCGCGGACCTTGTCTGCATCCAGTCGCCCCGCTGCGATACTGAACTCCTGCTCCTCCCGACTGAATACGAAATGCAGCTGCAGGCGATCAGGATAGCGATTCTTTAGCGCGTAGAGGTCATCGATAAACATCGTCGTTGCCTGTCGGCGGTTGCCGTAGAACAGGCAAACCTGGCTTTCCGGTTCCGTGCTCAGAATTGCCGAGATGATCGACAGAACCGGGGTAATGCCGCTGCCCGCCGCAAACGCCAGATGCATTCTGCGAGCTCCGGCACTATCGATGTTCGCGTGAAACTGGCCAAACGGCGGCATGACGTCGAGCGCATCACCAACCTTGAGTTCGTCCCGCGCAAACTCCGAGAATGCGCCACCGGGCTGGACGCGTACACCGATCTCCAGTGGCCAGCTACCCGGGGCCGAACAAATGCTGTAAGTGCGGCGCAACTCCGTGCCCGCCAGCGAGCAGCGCACCGGCAAGTGCTGGCCGGGCAGAAACTCGAATGCCGGTCGCAACGCCGGCGGCACAGCCAGCGCCAGGCGCACAGAATCGCGCGTCTCGCTGGTCTTGCCAACAACGGTAAGGGGGTTAAACTGTCTCATGCGGCCTGCAAATACCGGGTCAGATACATTTGAAGTACTCGAAAGGCTCCAGGCATTCGGTGCACCGATAGGCAGCCTTGCACGGGGTTGAGCCGAACTCACTCACGAGTGCGGATGCCGTCGAGCCGCAGCGCGGGCATGCAATGGTTCGCGAACTGTCCAGCAGGCCCTGCTTGCCGACAGCATCGCTCGGCGGGGCGATGCCGTAGATGCGCAGTTTTTCGCGCGCCTCATCGCCGATCCAGTCGGTCGTCCACGGCGGAGAAAGAACTCGCCGAATCACTACATTCTCGACTCCGTTGGCATGCAAGGCATCAATGACGCTCTTCTCGATGACTTCGGTTGCCGGGCATCCCGAATAGGTAGGTGCCAGTGAGACTGTGACTTCATCGGCGACAGCGACGTCACGCACGATACCGAGGTCGGTAATGGACAGCACAGGAATTTCCGGGTCCGGCACTGCGCGCAGCCAATCGTAGACTTGCTCAGCCGTCGCAGTCATCACTACCACGTGACCCCGGGATGCGAACGATGTAAATGCTGCATCTCCGCGATCAGATAACCGAAATGCTCGCTGTGCAAGCCAGCACGACCGCCGTCTACACGCGCGACTGTATCCGGCAGCGACAAAGAAGCATCTGCAACAAGCTCACTGACGTCTAGCTGCCATTGCTTCTCCAGCACCTTGAGATCCGGACCGTCAAAGCTGTCACGCATTGTTTCGTCCACGGCATCCGCGGCAAAAAATTCGGTCGCGAATCGCCAGTAATTTTGCAGCGACACCGCCACGCGCGCATGACTGAATTCGGTACCGTCACCCAGCCTGACAAACCATTGCGCCGCGTGCCGCAGGTGGTAGCGCACTTCTTTTTCGGCACGAACCGCGATCTCTGCAAGACGCTCATCACTACTACGTGTCAGTGCCTCAAGCTGTAATACGTAAAAGGACTCAAACAGCACCTGCCGCACGATGGCATCGCCGAAATGTCCGTTGGGCTGTTCCAGCAGCAGGAAGTTGCAATACTCACGACTATCGCGCTGAAAAGCAAAATCGTCTTCGCTGCGGCCCTTGTTCTCCAGTTTCCCGGCATAGCTGTAGAACAGCCGAGCCTGCCCAATATAGTCGAGTGCGAAATTGGCATTCGCAAGTTCTTCCTCAAGCTCGGCCTCGTTGGTGACTCGCTCAATCATTCGCTGCGCAATTATCAGCGCGTTGTCACCGAGGCGCAGTACATAGGCCAACAGCGCGGCCTGCTTGTCTGCTTTGGAACTCAAAGGTTTTCCACCCCATCGGGGATTTCGTAGAAGGTCGGGTGACGGTAAATCTTGTCTTCGGCGGGCTCAAAGAATGCAGCGTTCTCGGCCGGGTCCGACGCGATAATTCGGTCGGAACGAACGACCCACAGGCTCACACCTTCCATACGGCGCGTGTACGTATCGCGGGCATGGTCAAGCGCCATCTGGTCATCCGCAGCGTGCAAACTGCCCGCGTGCCGATGGCTCAAACCGGCACGGGTTCGAATGAACACCTCGTAAAGAGGCCAACCCTTAGCTGACATTCACATTCTCCTTCACGCCGCTTGCCTCTCTGCCTGTTTCAGGGCGTAAGCCTCGGCCGCTTCGCGCACCCAGGCGCCCTCGTCGTGTGCCCGCCGCCGTTTTGCCATGCGTTCCCGGTTGCAGGGCCCGTTACCGGCCAGCACATCGTGAAACTCCTGCCAGTCGATCTCACCAAACTCGTAGTGCTCAGTTGCATCGTTCCAGCGCAGCTTGTCATCCGGTACCCGCAGCCCGAGAAATTGCGCCTGGGGCACCGTTACGTCGACAAACTTCTGGCGTAATTCATCGTTGGAAAAGCGCTTTATTTTCCAGGCCATGGATTGTGCGGAATGCCTGGAATCAGTATCCGATGGCCCAAACATCATCAGTGACGGCCACCACCAGCGATCCAGCGCATCCTGTGCCATCGCCTTTTGCTGTTCGCTGCCACGACTCAGTTCGAGCATGATCTCGAAACCCTGCCGCTGATGAAAACTTTCTTCCTTGCACACCCGAACCATCGCACGTGCATACGGGCCGTACGAGCAGCGACACAATGGCACCTGGTTCATGATGGCGGCACCATCGACGAGCCAGCCAATGGCCCCGATGTCGGCCCAGGTCAGCGTTGGGTAATTGAAAATGCTCGAGTACTTGGCTTTTCCCGAGAGCAGGTCGGCAACCATCTGCTCGCGTGACACGCCGAGCGTTTCCGCGGCGCTGTACAAATACAAGCCATGCCCCGCTTCGTCCTGTACCTTGGCCAGCAGTATCGCTTTGCGTTTGAGGGACGGTGCACGCGTCAACCAGTTGCCTTCCGGCTGCATGCCGATGATCTCGGAATGCGCGTGCTGGGAAATCTGCCGCACGAGCGTGCGTCGATACGCGTCCGGCATCCAGTCCTTTGCCTCGATTTTCTCCTCGGCCTCGACACGTTTTTGAAATGCAGCCAGTGCGGCAGCATCCTCGGACGAACCCGAATCCCGGGCACTTTTCTTTTTGTCTTCGCTGCTTTGCTGGTCCAGACCCTGGGTGTACATCGCGGGCTCCGTACAGGAACGACTCTAATGGTCGCCAAATGTGTCACATTTTTGGTGTGTTTTCAATAAAACCTGTATCACTTTAGTCGTCAAGCAGGGCAGGCTTTCGTGCAACACTGCGCCCCCGAAATTCGGCCACGAGTTCCGCATCCTGATTCTCGACGCGCACCGAGTATTCCCCATGCCGGCCATCCCGGCTTACTTCACGCGCAATCGCACGCAGCTCTTCTCCGCGTCGTGCCTGGCGCCGCCAGTCGATCGTGGCGGCTACCGAGAGTGTCTGCCGGTCATAGGCGTTGCAGGCGAAAGCAAATGCGGTGTCGGCGAGCAGGAACACGACACCGCCGTGACAGATATTGAAGCCGTTAAGCATGTCATCACGCACCCGCATACTTGCAACGGCCGAGCCTGCGGCGGGAATTTCGATGTGTATTCCCATCGATCGCGTGCACTCGTCGGCTTCCAGCATCTTCGCCGCGCAACGTCGCGCCAATGCGAGCTGCGCTGAAACATTCGTCATTTCATTTGACCTTTCGTCGCCTGTGCATCATCAAGCCCGCCAAACCTCGCAGTAGCAAGCGGTGAAGCCGGTGGCAGCGGACCATCGACATTTTCCATCGCCGTGGACAGGTAGCGCTCGGCCGGCTCAAAAACCAGGCGATAGAGATTCCGGCACAGTTGATACGCCGCATTGCCGTGCCAGCCCGCAGGTAACAGCTCGGTCGGCAATAGTGGGTCGCGCAGCAAGATCTTCCGGTACTCCTGAATCAGCAGGGTACGCACCATGAATGCAAGCTCCGGCGCTATGTTTTTGGTCTTCCTGGATGCTGTGAAAAGCGGCCTGAACGCCAACACGAACGTTTTGTAGCGCGCGTCGATATCCTCAAGCTTCCAGCTTGAGTGAGCCAGCCCACGCAAGGCGGCATCCCCACGCAACGTTGTACCAGCCATCACCACGATCGACTCGTCGAGCCCGAGCCTGCGCAAACTGATATCCAGATCCGTCATATCGGGGGTCGGGTGCGCAAGCACATTGGCAGACAATGCGCCAAAGCCAAGCCAGCCTGTCTCTTTGCGAACCCGATCCTTACTGTCGGCATCCAGCGCCGACAGCAGCAGCAGGCACCATTTTCCATCCCAGTCGCGCAACGGTTCCGCATAGATGCGATGAGTGGCCTGCGCAAAGCGTTCACGACCTTCAGGCGTGAGGCTGTAGAAACTGCGCCGCCCGTGTTGCTCGGCACTAAGCCAGCCGTCTTTTGCCAGCCGAAACACCGACGTTCTAACCAGCCGCTCACTGATACCGAACGGCGCAAGCACCCGAATCAGGCTACCGAGCCACACGACGCCACCTCTCGGGGCAACCGCATCGCCAAACACGGTGGTTATCAACGAGCCGGCGCGTACCGTCGGACGCGACTGGAACTCGAGGAGCAGCTTGCGGGTGGCAGATTGCAGAGACATTCACAGGGCACGTTTGCTTTAGGAGCTGCCGACCGTACAATGTGATACGGTTTTTTTCAATCCATTGGTTTTTTCGTATCAACGCGAGGCGCACAATGAAACTCGGTAATTTCGTAGCCGGCCGCTGGCAGGAAGGTAACGGGCAAGGGCGCGCACTGCGCTCTGCCGTTGACGGACAACCCGTCGCTACTATCGACAGCAGTGGCGTCGACTTCGCGGAGGTCATCGCACACGCTCGCAGCGTGGGTGGCCCGAACCTGTCCAGGCTGACGTTTCATGAACGCGGCGATCGCCTGAAAGCACTGGCGCAGTTTCTGCTGCAGCACAAGAAAGAATTCTACGAGCTTTCGACCCGCACGGGCGCTACTCGCGCAGATAGCTGGATTGATATCGACGGTGGCATTTCAACCTTGTTTGTATTCTCGAGCAAAGGCCGCCGGGAAATGCCAAACGACGTTGTCTACCTGGACGGACCGCCCGAGGCGCTGTCAAAAAATGGCAGCTTCGTAGGCCAGCATGTCTACACCTCAAGGCCCGGTGCGGCGATTCACATCAACGCGTTTAATTTCCCTTGTTGGGGCATGCTGGAAAAACTGGCGCCCACGCTGCTCGCCGGCGTACCCGCCATCGTCAAGCCTGCCTCAAGTACCGCCTACCTGACGGAACTGATGGTTCGGCGCATCATTGAATCGGGCATCCTGCCACCCGGTGCGCTGCAACTGATCTGCGGCGGCGTCGGTGACCTGTTCGAGCACCTTACGTGCCAGGACAGCATTGCGTTCACGGGTTCAAAAACCACGGCAGAGATGCTGCAGGCGCATCCTCGGGTCGTGAGTGAGTCCGTACCCTTCACCGCGGAAACGGATTCACTCAACGCCTCTATACTGGGGCCGGATGCGGTACCTGGCACGCCGGAGTTTGACCTGTTCGTGAAAGAAGTCACGCGCGAGATGACCAGCAAGGCGGGCCAGAAATGTACCGCGATTCGGCGCATCATTGCGCCATCTTCAGTATCCGCCGACCTGGTACGCGCGCTATCCGACGCACTCGGTAACATTCGCATCGGCGATCCAGCCAGTAAGGATGTCGACATGGGCCCCCTCGCAAGTCACGAGCAACAGCGAGAGGTGCGCGCACGCGTTGCCGAACTGGCACAGGAAGCCGAGATTGTATACGGCGGGCTGGATGATTTTGATTTGCTGGACGCCGACCCCAAGCTCGGCTCGTTCTTTATGCCTACACTGCTGCATTGCGAAAAGCCGCTTCGCGAAAGCGCTGTTCATTCAACCGAAGCGTTCGGTCCCGTCAGCACCATCCTGACCTACGACACGCTCGATGAAGCAGTAGAACTTGCCCGTCTGGGGGAAGGCAGCCTCGCAGGCTCGATAATCACGAATGACGATACCGTCGCCCGAGAACTCGTGCTCGGCACAGCCGCCTATCACGGACGCATGCTTATCCTTAACCGGCACTGCGCCGCGGAATCCACGGGCCACGGCTCACCGTTGCCGCACCTCGTACATGGCGGACCCGGCCGTGCGGGTGGTGGTGAGGAGATGGGAGGTGTACGAGGTGTGCTGCACTACATGCAACGCACGGCCTTGCAGGGCACCCCTGAGACCCTGACGAATATCGGGCACCGCTGGATCCGCGGGTCGGAGCAGAAAGACCCGGGCGTGCATCCGTTTCGCAAAACGTTCGAGCAACTCGAACTGGGCGATACGTTTGTGTCGGAATCACGCACGGTTACGCTCGATGACATCGAGCATTTTGCAAACTTTACCGGCGACCATTTCTATGCCCACATGGTGGAGGAAGATGCCAGGCGTAATCCATTTTTTGAAGGTCGCGTTGCCCACGGTTACCTGATCGTCTCGTTTGCTGCCGGCCTGTTTGTCGATCCGGATTTTGGTCCGGTACTCGCCAACTACGGCGTTGACGATCTAAGATTCCTGCAACCGCTGAACGCAGGCGACTCACTGACAGTACGACTGGCTTGCAAGCAGAAAACCTTGCGCGGGGACACGGGCTACGGCGAAGTACGCTGGGACGCGGAAGTCACCAACCAGGACGATGAAATCGTTGCGCAATACGATGTACTGACCATGGTCGCAACCAACGAACACTGGAACTCGGTCAGGAACGAAACGACCTGACAGAGGCCGGCTTTTCCTGCAAGGGGAGAGCCGTGTCCGCCTTGATTTCCTTCAGCACGATATTCGAACGAACCTGCGAGACACCCGGCAGGCGAAAAATAAACTCGTCGAGAAAGTGATTGTAGGCATCAATGTCCTCAACCACGACGCGCAAATGGAAATCGGCTTCGCCACTGGTTGCAAAGCATTCGAGCACTTCCGGATGCCGCAGCACCTCGCGAATGAACTCGTCAACATTCTCCTGCTCGTGCCGGGCCAGCGATACGTGCACCATGGATGACAAGCCGAACCCCGCCTTGCGGGTATTGAGAATGACAGCATAGCGATCGATGACGCCGGACTCCTCCAGCGCCTTCACCCGACGCCAGCAAGCCGATGTCGACATCCCGACCCGGTCGCTCAGCTCCTGGGTCGTCAGCCGGCTGTCACGCTGCAGTTCGATCAGTATCCGGCGATCCCTGTCATCGAGCATCGTTTTCTCAGATTAATAAAAGACGGGTAATTTTACCGTTTTATTTACCTTTATTCGAAATTTTTACCCTATTTTTATAATTAAGTGGAAAATTAGGTAACTCTTGCCGGGCCGCTTTTGCGACACTCACGGGTTAGTTGCCACCTTCGTGGAGCCGTAATGGCCGCCCCTGCCCGATCGCTACCGCACTACCCGCTCGACAACTATGAACTGGATGACCGCTACCGCCGCGAGGCCGGCCGGGTCTTCCTGAGTGGCACACAGGCGCTGGTGAGAATTGCCCTGATGCAACGCACGCTCGACAATGCCGCCGGGCTCAAAACGGCCGGTTTTATCAGCGGCTACCGAGGTTCGCCACTCGGCGGGTTCGACCAGGAACTCTGGCGCGCGCGCCGTTACCTTGACGAAAGCAACGTTGACTTCCTGCCCGCCGTCAACGAGGAGTTGGCAGGCACTGCCATCCTCGGCACCCAGCAGGTCGAAACGGATCCTGACCGAACCGTCGATGGCGTCTTCGGCATCTGGTACGGCAAGGGGCCGGGCGTCGACCGTGCCGGTGACGCACTGAAGCACGGTAATGCCTATGGCAGCTCACCGCACGGTGGCGTACTCGTCGTTGCCGGTGATGACCATGGCTGCGTGTCTTCTTCGATGCCACACCAGTCTGACGTTGCCTTCCTGACCTTCATGATGCCGCACTTGAACCCGGCGAATGTTGCCGAGTATCTCGAGTACGGGCTGTATGGCATTGCATTGTCGCGCTTCTCGGGAATGTGGGTCGGCTTCAAGGCCATTTCAGAGACGGTCGAATCGGCGATGTCGGTACAACTGCCACCCTACCCCGACTTCGTCAAACCCGAGTTCACGAAACCACCGGGAGGGCTGCATTACCGTTGGCCGGATTTCCCTGGCCCGCAAATTGAAGAACGGCTTGAGGCCAAGAAGGCCGCAACGCTCGCGTTTGCCGCTGCCAATCCACTTGACCGCAAAATTTTCGACGTGCCCGATGCGCGTTTTGGCATCGTCACAACGGGCAAAGCACACCTCGATCTCATGGAGGCGCTGCGACTACTGGGCATTGACGCCGCGGCCGCGCGCCGCATCGGCATTGATGTCTACAAAGTCGGCATGGTCTGGCCGCTGGAACACGATGGTGCGCTCGACTTCGTAAAGCGCAAGCATGAAGTACTGGTTGTGGAAGAAAAGCGCGGCATTATCGAAAGCCAGTTCAAGGAATACTTCTACGACTACCCGGGCCGCAAACCGCGCCGCATGGTCGGCAAGGCGGACGAAAACGGTGCGCCGCTCGTACCCTGGGTTGGCGAACTATCGCCGATCGAACTGGCCGGCATTGTGGCGCGCCGACTCGACGCCGAGTTCGATGGCCTGGCAATGACGGAACGCGCAGACCGCCTCCGCGCCGACACCAGCCACATCATCAGCGTGTCCGGCGCAACGCGTACGCCCTATTTCTGTTCAGGCTGCCCGCACAACACCTCGACGAAGGTGCCGGAAGGCTCGCAGGCGCTCGCCGGTATCGGCTGTCATTTCATGGCCAACTGGATGGATCGCGATACCGACGGCCTGATCCAGATGGGCGGTGAAGGCGTCAACTGGGTGGCGCGCTCAAAGTACAATGGCAACCGCCACATCTTCCAGAACCTTGGTGACGGAACTTACTACCACTCCGGTTCACTGGCCATCCGTCAGGCAATCGCCGCCAAAACGAATATCACTTACAAGATTCTCTACAACGACGCGGTTGCAATGACCGGCGGGCAAGCGGTTGACGGACCAGTATCTGTGCAATCCATTGCGCACGCCGTGCGCGCCGAGGGCGCGCAGCGAATTGCTCTCGTATCGGACGAACCAGAACAGTTTGATCTCTCTGAGTTCCCTCACGGTACTACGCTTTCGCATCGGCGGGAGATGGATGCGCTGCAACGTGAACTGCGGGATACCGAGGGCGTGACGGTCCTGATCTATGCACAAACCTGTGCCACCGAAAAACGTCGGCGTCGCAAGCGCGGCCTGCTCGCCGACCCGAAGAAGTTTGTCGTTATCAACGACCTCGTTTGCGAAGGTTGCGGCGACTGCTCGATCGAATCCAATTGCCTGTCAGTCACGCCAAAGGAAACACCGTTCGGCCGTAAACGCCAGATAGATCAGAACACCTGCAACAAAGACTACTCCTGCCTGAACGGCTTTTGCCCCAGCTTTGTAACCGTCGAAGGCGCGCTTCCAGTGAGTCGCCAGTCTGCCGCACTCGTGCCCGATGTCAGCAAACTGGCCGACCCGGATCTACCGCCTATTGAGAGCTGCTACGACCTGCTCGTAACCGGCGTAGGCGGTACCGGCGTGATTACCGTTGGAGCACTAATCACGATGGCTGCACATCTCGAGGGCAAGGGCGCCAGTGTGCTCGACTTCATGGGCTTTGCGCAGAAGTTCGGTCCCGTTCTGAGTTATCTGCGCATTGCCAACGATCCCGCAGATATCAACCAGGTGCGCATTGAGCAGGCACGTGCTGATGCACTGATTGGTTGCGACCTGGTTGTCAGTTCCTCCGCCAAGGCATCCAGAACGTATAACTCTGAGTCGACGCGTGCCGTGCTAAACACGGCGCAGATGGCAACGGCCGACTTCGTGCAGCATCGAGACGCGAACCTGCGTGCCGACGTACGGCTCAATGCCGTCAGCGACGCCGTGGCACAACTCTCTCCGGTCGATGCCAATGCACTGGCGGGACAACTGCTCGGTGACACAATCTACGCCAACGTGCTGTTGCTCGGCTTCGCATTCCAGGCCGGACTGGTGCCGATATCGGCCGCAGCTCTGATGCGCGCCATCGAACTGAATGGCGTAAAGATCGAGGAGAACAAGCGGGCATTTGCATGGGGCCGAATTGCTTATGCCGACCCGGAAGCTATCAAGACGCAACAACCCACTCCGGTGACGCCTGAAACCGAGTCACTTTCTGCGCTGATTGACCGACGTGCAGATTTCCTCGTCGGCTACCAGAATGAAGCCCTGAAGACGCGTTACCTGCAACTGGTCGAGCGGGTGCGCCAGGCAGAGTCTCACGTAAGGACGGACGACAAACTCACTCGCGCAGTCGCGCTCGCTTACTTCCGCCTGCTGAGCTACAAGGACGAGTACGAAGTTGCGCGCCTGCATACAGGCAGCGACTTTATCAAGTCAGTTCGCACGGACTACGGCAAAACTGCTCGACTGCGCTTTCACCTCGCACCGCCATTCCTCCCGGGAAAGCGGGACGCACGCGGCAGACCACTGAAGAAGTCGTTCGGTGCGTGGGTCATTCCGGTCTTCAAGCTGCTGGCAGGCATGCGCAAGCTACGAGGCACGGCATTTGATGTCTTTGGCTACACAGCGGAACGCCGCATGGAACGCCAACTGATCGCTGAATTCGAAGCGCTCGTCGACGAGCTGCTCACGAGGGCTGACCCGGCTGCTCTCGAAGCGCTCCAGGATTGCGCAGCGCTGTACATGGAGGTGCGCGGGTACGGCCCCGTTAAAGAAGCCGCCGCGAATAAGGTTCGCCAACAGGTGGCCGAGCGGCGCATATCCGTGCGACGATGCGCGGATGAAAAAGGCTAGCCCGCGCTACGAATTCGACAGCAAACCGGCTTCCGGAGAGACGCAGCAGATTGCACCGGGTGTGCACTGGCTGCGCATGCCGCTGCCGTTCGCGCTTGACCACATCAATCTCTGGTTGTTTGAAGACGGCGACAACTGGGGGCTGGTAGACACTGGCCTTGGCGACGCACAAAGTATTGAGCACTGGCGCCGATTGTTCGCAACAACCATGAACGGACAGCCGCTGAGCAGAGTGCTCGTCACGCACATGCATCCGGACCACGTTGGCTGTGCAGGATTCCTGACCGAACACTTCGATGTGGACCTCTGGATGACCCGCGATGAGTACCTGCTGTGTCGTGTACTGGTTGCCGATACAGGGCGCGAAGCACCACCTGAGGGTGTGGATTTTTACCGCGCAGCTGGTTACTCCGACGATGCACTGGCCCGGTACCGCAAAATGTTCGGCATGTTTGGCAAATTTGTCACCACGCTGCCCGAGTCATATCAAAGGCTGCAGGACTTCGACAAGGTTCAGATAGGCGATCACCAGTGGGAAGTGATCGTCGGCAAGGGCCATTCGCCGGAACACGCCTGTTTCTACAATGCCGAGCAAGACCTTTTTGTCGCTGGCGACCAGGTGCTGCCTTCAATCAGCGCAAACGTAAGCGTCTACCCAACCGAACCGGCCGCCAATCCACTAGCCGACTGGATGCAGACTCTCGCCGCAATTCGGGAGCGAATTCCGCCCGAGGTGCTGGTGCTACCCGCCCATGGCAAGCCGTTTCGTGGCGCGCATGAACGCATCGATCAACTAATCAGGGGGCATGAAGAACGACTGTCGGTACTGTGGGACTTTTGTGACCAGCCCCGCCGAGCCGTCGACGTTTTTCCGGCCCTTTACCGCCGGCAGATAACTGGCGACAATCTGATGTTCGCCACCGGCGAAGCGCTCGCGCATCTAAATTACCTGCTGCTGCAGGGCCGCCTGCAATCAGAAACAGACCATGCCGGGGTCGCCTGGTACCAGCGAACCTGAATACCTTAAACCGCCAAATCAGACGAGAATTAATGTGAAAACCTACCGTTCGATATGCCTGTTATTGACGCTGCTGTTTTTTGCGGCCTGCGATAAATCCGCGCCCGTTGTCAACGAAACGCAGCCAGTAGCAGCCGACAGCGCTGCTGTGGAACCCGCAAGAGCCGCGATTGCGATGCCGGACAGCCAGAGCGCCCAGGTATCCGCTGACATCCTTGCTAAAGGCGGCAATGCCGTTGACGCGGCAATCGCGGCAGGCTTTGCGCTCGCCGTCACGGAGCCCGAAGCCGGCAATATTGGCGGTGGCGGCTTCATGCTGATCTACCTCGACGACAAGGCGTACTTTCTCGACTACCGGGAGACTGCGCCACTGGCCGCTCACCGGGACATGTACCTTGATGAGAATGGCGATGTCATTGAAGGCATGAGTACACTCGGGCACCGCGCTGCCGGCGTACCGGGCGCGGTTGCCGGACTCTGGTCGGCACATCAGCGTTTTGGCAAATTGCCGTGGCGTGAACTCGTCATGCCAGCCGTTGCACTCGCACGAGACGGTTTCGTCGTGCACCCGCACCTGGCTGACACCATTCGCTACGGCATGCGCAAATTCGACGGCAAGACCAATTTCAGCAAGTATTTTGCGAACGCCAGAGAAGGTGAAATTTTTCGCCAGCCGGAACTTGCGGATACCCTGCAGCGCATCGCCGATGAAGGCAGCAATGGCTTTTACAGTGGAAAGACCGCCGAATTGATTGTCGCGGAGATGGAACGCGGCAACGGCCTGATCAGTGCCGAAGACCTGCAGCGCTATATGGCTGTCTGGCGCGAGCCGCTAACGGCCAGGTGGCGTGACTACACGGTTCTGTCAGCGCCGCCACCCAGCTCAGGTGGCTTTGCCGTTATTCAGCTCCTCAAGATAAAAGACCTGCTGGCGCATGAATTTGAGGGACTGGACCACAACTCGGCGCAGTACGTGCACCTGATCGCCGAGATTGAAAAGCGGGTTTTTGCAGACCGCGCGGAATACCTCGGCGATTCGGATTTTGTAGACGTGCCGATGGATCGCTTGCTTAGCGATGCGTACCTGAAGCAACGTGCACGCGAAATCAGCGTTGATTCGATCTCGCAGCTCGATAATGTCCACCCCGGGCTGGAGTCGATGGACACGACGCACTACTCAATCGTCGACTTTGACGGGAACGCGGTTTCGACCACGACTACGCTGAACCTGGGTTTTGGCAGTGGCGTGGTTGTCGAAGGCGCCGGCTTTCTGCTGAATGACGAGATGGACGACTTCAGCGTCAAGCCCGGGGTGCCGAATGCATTTGGCGTTATCGGCAACACGGCCAATGAAATTCAGCCTGGCAAACGGATGCTGTCGTCCATGTCACCGACAATTCTTACGCGTGACGGACAAGTCGATTTTGTAGTGGGGTCGCCCGGCGGTTCTACCATCTTCACGACGGTTTTCCAGATGATCGTAAACAACTACGATTTTGGTATGACAGCCGTAGAGTCTGCCGGGGCCTCCCGGTTTCACCACCAGTTATTGCAACCCGATGTTGTAACCTACAGTCCCAGTGTACCGTTGCCCGAGGAAACCATCGCGCAATTGTCTGACCGTGGTTACCGCGCTATCCCGCATCCTTTCGACTATGGCGACGTGCAGACCATTCGGCGCGTCGACGATACCTGGGACGCCGGCTCTGACCCGCGCAATCGAGGCGAGTCGCGGGTGCTGGAACGCAGTTCGGCTGACTAAGCCAACCAAAAAAATGGGCCGGTGCCCGATGCGGCTGTTCGCATCAAACACCGGCCCTGTACCGCACAACCTTGTATCAGGTCTGGTCGTCCGTTGTCGCGTCGACAGAACACTCTGCAACACTCTTCATACCGTTCGAGCACCCAGACTCGGAGTCGTAGCTCTGGCTGACGCCGATAACCTGGCCGTTTGACGCCTTCAGCGAAAACGTGAACTTGCCCGATGCTGATTTTTTCGTTTCAAATCTGCTCGCATCCTGCGAATTCTTCTTCACCGATTCGATACCGTTCAGGCAGCTCGCTTTGGCGCTGTACCCTTCACTGGCGAGGATATTCTGGCCGTTCGCGGCCTTCAGGCGGAAGCGAAACTCGCCCGCCTTGTCTTTGTAAACTTCAAACTTTCCTGGCATCTCTAACTCCTTAGCACTTCTAAATATGACTTACCGCAAGGTCACCACCTTCGAGAAGGTCGCTACTTGACGATGAACGTTACCTGCATCGAAACGCGAAATTCAACAATCTCGCCATCGTCTATCACAACTTTCTGCTCTTTAATCCAGGCACCCTGAACATGCTTGACGGTCTTGCTTATCTTGCGGATACCGCTGCGGATCGCGTCTTCGAAGCTGTCCTTGGACGACGAACTGATCTCAACAATTTTGGCTACACTCATGTTTTTTCTCCTTTTTTGATCGATTGCTAAATTAGGCTTCCTGTCTCACGGGGCCAATCTGTGCGACTCAGGATACAGGCTCGCCACCTGAATGTCGGCCTCAAATCAGCTTAGCGTGCAATCGTCCTGCCGGCACACAGGGATTTACACTTCACACACGATCCGATGTTAGAATAATGCGCTAGGGAGCAAATGCCTGTGTGAGCTGGACTTGTCCAGGGGCACTGCCACACTGAAATAATGATTGAACGATGCAACCTGTGCCAGCGGGTGTCAATCGTATGTCGCACACTGGACAACCGTATCAAAAGAATCAAGAATTACCCGAGTTCCCTTAAGCCGGGCTCGGGAACAATCCAATTGGAGTCAAATATCATGAAAGTTTCGATCTGCGTGCTTGCGGCCGTTATGGTCACATTTGCGGCTGCCGAGGACGCGTTTGCGGATGCTTCTGAGGGGCAGTCATATTTTTCCGTGATGGGTTCGTACATCGACGATGATGACGATCGCAACATTGAAGACGGTATCGACGGCGGCCAGTTCAGTTTTGGCTACGCTTTTCATAAGGACTGGAACGTTGAAGCGATGGTTAGTGCCTCGCGCGGTGACGGTTCGCCCAACGTCAACTACATGGGCCTCGGCATTGACCTGCAGCGTGAATTCCGTCGTGACGAGCGCTTCAGCCCGTACCTGCACGCTGGTGTAGGTTACTTCGATGCTGATCCCGTCGGCCAGCCAGCCGACGATGGCGCAATGTATTCTTACGGCCTCGGCTTTTACCTCGACCTGTTTTCTTCAAACGTTGCTTTGCGTGGCGAGTGGCGCAACCGCACCGACGGTGCCGCAAGCAGCAACCTGACAGACAACCTGTTCAGCCTTGGTTTGCAGTTGCCGTTTGGCGCGGGCACACCGAAATGGGTTGACAGTGACGGTGATGGCGTTAGCGACGGTATGGACCGCTGCCCGAATACGGCCGCCGGTGCGCAGGTTGACTCCTACGGTTGCGAACTCGACAGCGACGGCGACGGCGTTGTTGACCGCCTTGATCAGTGCCCCAATACACCCAAGGGTGTCCGCGTTGACAGCCGCGGCTGTGGGCTCGACAGCGATGGCGACGGCGTTACGGATGATCGCGACAACTGTCCGAACACACCGGCCGGCGCACGCGTCGACGAGAACGGTTGTGAACTCGACGGCGACGGCGACGGCGTTGTTGATCGCCTCGACGAATGCCCGAATACGCCTGCCGGCGACCCGGTCGACAATCGCGGCTGCACACTGCGCGGCGAGTATGTCCTGCAGGGCACTGAGTTTGAAACCAACTCAGACCGTCTGACACCTGAGTCAGTGCGCGTACTTGATGAAGTGGTTGCAACTCTCAAGAAATACCCGGAGCTTGAGTTCGAAGTTGGCGGGCACACCGACGACACGGGCTCAGCCGAGTACAACCTGGGGCTGTCATCACGACGTGCGCAGACAGTACACGACTACCTGGCATCCAAAGGCATCGCGGTATCGCGCATGACTGTTAAAGGCTACGGCGAATCATCTCCCATTGAAACCAATGCGACGGATGAAGGCCGGGCCGCTAACCGCCGCGTCTCTCTAAGAGTGGTAGAAGAGTAGTACTGCCTCCAGGTACAACTAAGCTGCAAAAGGAAAAGCGCGTGCAGAAATGCACGCGCTTTTTTTTATGCCGGGCTTAGCGACCCCGCCGCAGCTGCACGGCGGAGAACGCTTTGCCGCAGCGCCTAGCTGTGCAGTGTCAGGACCGGAACACGTGCCTTGTTCAGCAGGTATTCGGTGGTGCCACCAAATACTTTTTCACGCCACCGGCTGCGGCTGTAGGCGCCACACAGCAGAAGATCCGATCCGCATTCCTTGTAGGTCTGCATCAGCTCTTTCTCGATATCGCGACCCGCCGTTTCAATGCGATGCGTGACGATGCCCCAGTGCCGCAGGTAGTTTGCCATTTGCGCCGCTTTCGGTCCGGGACGATCTTCCGGGCCGCAGGTAACCATGCAAACCTCATCGGCTTTTGATAACAACGGTACCGCCGCGCGCACTGCACGTGCCGCTTCGCTGCTCTGGTTCCAGCCAATCAGAACGCGTCGGCCGATTCGCCGCCGAACCTTCTGCGGCAAGATAAGCACCGGACTGGACGATTCGAGCAGCGCCGCCTTCTGGAACATGTCCGCAACACTGCCCGACTTCAGGGCTTGCGAGACAACCACGAGGTCAGCCGCCGGCCCAAGAATGCCCATAAGCACTCCCGGCGAACCGACCTTTTCCGACCACAGCGCGCCCGGCTCGGTCCGCGCACGGCGGATGAGATCGTAGCCGTGCTGACCGGCCGCCGCCTCGTACAGCGCACGCGCGGCCGCCGGAGACTTCTTGGTGCTTTTCTTGCGCCAGTCTGCATCCGCGAACGCATGCGACAAGGAGACGTCCGAGTACCGATGTGGGCGCATGTGGCAACCACTTACACTGGCACCAAGCCGGTTGCCAAGATCAAATGCCGTATCCAGGGCCTTGGCACATTCCGGCCGATCAGCCACAGGAACGAGAATCAGTTTCATAGTTTTACTCCACAGTCTTTTGCTTTCGAAAATTGTTCGGAACGATGATCGAGAAGTCGCCGAAGTCATACTCCCTGTTGCCATCGGTCAAAATAAAATCCTCATCGTCGTTATAAAGGCTCGCAAACGCGGCATTAAGTTCCAGCAGGTAAGCGCTGCTTGCAACAGGTACATTGTGCGCCATCAGCAAAGTATCCACCTCGCTTACCAAGGATGCGAGGCGTCGCGCCGAGTGTGCAAATTGCTGCACGTCGGATTCAGCAAAGTGCGCATAGAGCGGCGCGAGATAGAAGGTATCACCAGTAAATAGCAGGCGATTCTCCCGGTCTATCAGGCACAGCGCATCCGGCGTGTGGCCTGGCGTCTGCAAGACCTCAAGTACCCGCCCGCCTATGTCAATCTGATCCCCGTCTCGCACAATCCTTGATATCTTGTAGGGACGGCTGCTGTACTCCTCGCGATCAAAGCCCGCTGGAAACGGCTTCCAGACCCAGCCGGGGCTGACAAACTCCGCAAGCTCCGCGGGCGGCCTGCCTGCCGCGTTCATGGACGTGAATGCAGTATCCAACCCGACGATCGACTCAAACTGGTGATTGCCGCCAACGTGATCATAATGCGTATGAGAATTGACTACGACAAGCTCAAGATCGGTCAGTGACTCGACCAGCTTGCGCATATCACCGATACCGAGGCCAGTATCGAACAGTAAAGCTTTCTCGGTACCGACAACGAGGTAGGAAATCGCGAGTTCGAACTGGCCGGGCTCATAGATCGCATATATCGCGTCGTTGATCCGGTAGACCTCGAACCAGTCATCGCTGGCCGGTAATTGCTCGAACGCAGCCCATTCTGGCAGCGGCAGCTCATCCCACCAGTTGTCTTTATCTGCTCCCCGGTTCTCGACTATCTCGTTGTTGCGATCAGCGCCTGGTGGATTCGAGTTGTCCGGCGGTGTCGAAACACAGCCCGCTGTGGTCAATTGCAGCAGAGCCATGCATCCGGGAATCAGTTTTCTCATGGCCGAATCTTAGCAGAATGTGCACCCATCTTGCCGGGCATCACCGGACAGCGCCAGGAACCGGCATCCTGTGGTAACGTGCGCCTCAATGGCCATACGATCATTGTGTATTACCGAAGGGGGCGACCGACCAACGGTCGCCATGCTTATTGGCATGCACAATGTTGGCATCGAAATTACTGTTGTCTGTCCGCCCGGTCATCCGCACGCCACCTCTTTTGCGGAGGCTGGCGTGCCCGTGATCGAGATCGCGCTGGAGAAAAACTTCGACCGCAAGAGTCGTGCGGCGCTACGCAAGGAACTCATCCGCGGCCAGTACCACCTGATACATACGTTCAACAGCCGCGCCCTGAGTAATGGTTTGCACGCCACAAAGGGCTTGCCGATCAAGGTCATTGCCTACCGCGGGATTGTCGGCAATCTGAGTTTTCTGGACCCTATGTCATGGCAGCGTTACCTGAACCCGCGAATCGACAGAATCATTTGTGTCGCTGACGCTATACGCCGCTGGTTTCTTGAAATGCAGCCCGCCTTTCTGCGCATGCCAGCCACCCGCCCGGTCACGATACACAAGGGCCATAAACTTGAGTGGTACACAGAGACACCGGCGGACCTGCACGCGATCGGCATTCCCGTTGACGCGTTTACGATTGCCTGCACAGCCGCCTACCGGCCACGCAAGGGTGTCGAATACCTGATCGCCGCACTCGAACTGATGCCGGCGGACATACCGGCGCACCTGGTCCTGATTGGCCAAATGGATGCCGCAAAACTGACGCGGCTGATCGAACGCAGCCCCGCCCGCGAGCGCATCCACCGCACCGGCTATTTGAGTAACGCGCCCGCCTGGTCGGCGGCCGCCGATGTGTTTTGCCTGCCCTCGATCAAGCGCGAAGGCTTGCCAAGAGCCGTCATCGAGGCCATGGCTTACGCCGTTCCGCCGGTGGTTACTGACAGTGGCGGCAGCCCGGAACTCATTGTTGAAGGCGAAAGTGGCTTTATCGTTCCGACCAAGGACCCGGCCTCGCTGGCCCGGCGCTTTGAGACGCTGTACCGTGACCCGGCACTCCGCGCCCGCATGGGTGCGGCAGCGCGTGACAGAATTGCGACCGACTTCCGCACCGAAGATACGGTACGAAAGACGGTCGATTTGTATAAAGAACTCATCCCCAGCCCGGAAGCCGAGCGACGCTGGCCTTAAACGGCCACCACCTTCGCATTGGCATCCTCAGCGGTGGACTTGCTTTGCTCCGGCGGTACCTGCCAGTCTGCCGGCATACGCGAGAAATCGAAGAATGGCTCTTCGTCGCCCTCGTCGATCGCGTCCTGTACCTGCTTGTAGAACTCGCCGCCTGCTTTGTTGGAGAACGTAATTTCAACTTCCTTGGCTTCGTCCGCCGTTTGTGGCCGTTCGCAGTATTCCGGGAATGTCGCTTCGCCTGCGTGTCCGGTTGCATAGCCTTTGGCAAACATCTGCTTGAGGATACCGAAGCCGTCGTCCTGCACGAGCACGCCACCACGCGGGTGACCGCCCATCGATTTCATGTGAGCGATGAACTTGTCGAGATTGTGGCAATCGTAGGCCACGTGCTGACAGGAATGATCACCGTGCTTTTCTACAAAGCTTGTTACCTGTGACTTCTTCGCCCGGTCGATGCCTTCGATCAGCGCGATACCGAAATCGCCATAGTCGATACACCAGATTTTCATGCTGCTGTTGGGGTCACCAGGACGCGCATCGTCGATTCGCTTGATCAGCGTGCCACCTTCAACTTCGATGTGAAACCAGGCCCATCGTTCGATACTGCCGGACTCAACTGCATAGGAAACGTGGTCAATCTTCTTCAGGTAAGACATGTATTAACTCCAGGTGACATGTTCTTGGGTTGTTAACTAGCCACTCATTGTCTGCCAAGCGACACGCAGGAAGATCGCTTTTCTCGTTGTATTGAGGCAGTATTACGCAGGTTTTTTTACTTTTTATTGAATTAGCGCAGTAAATTATGGAACTTGACCGATTTGACACAAAAATACTGTCCCTGCTGCAGAAGGATGGGCGGATGAGCTGGTCACGGCTGGCCGAGGAAATCAGCC
>JAUHZT010000163.1 GCA_030425905.1 Gammaproteobacteria bacterium | reverse complement strand
TTGCATACCCTCAGGTGTAAAAGCTTGATGCCAACGTGCCGAGCAACAGCGCCCAGCCGTCGACCAGTACAAACAGCATGATCTTGAACGGCAACGAGATCAGCATCGGGGACAGCATCATCATGCCCATCGACATCAGCACGCTCGACACAACCAGATCGATCACTAGAAACGGAATAAAAACGAGAAAGCCTATCTGGAAAGCCGTTTTCAACTCGCTGACCATGAAGCTTGGAATCAGGATCGAAAGTGGTACATCAGCCGCTGAAGCAAAGTCATCGTGACCGGCGATACCTGCAAATAACTGCAAGTCGCTGTCCCGGGTCTGGTTCATCATGAACGTGTGCAACGGTGCTATGCCGGCCTTGAAGGCCTCCGGTGCCTCGAGCGTTCCCGCCATGTAAGGCTCCACAGCGGTCGTTTGTATCTCGCTGATCACCGGTGCCATTACAAAGAAGGTCAGAAACAGCGCGATACCGAGCAACACCTGGTTGGGCGGCGTTTGTGCGGTACCCAGGGCCTGGCGCACGATCGACAGAACGATAATTACGCGAACGAATGCACTCATCGACAGGACCGCGGCAGGCAACAGCGTGAGCAGCGTCATCAGCACGAGTATCTGGATACTCAGCGAGTACGACTCCCCTTCCACAGCCTCGGTTGCCAGCGCAAGCGGCTCCTGGGCCAATGCGGGCCCAACAGCAACAAGTAGCAGCAACAGAGCCAGCCGCGTGCAAGTGCGAAATGCTGTCACCGCCGAATCTCCTGCAGGGCTGAACGAAGGCGACCTGCGAAACCGGCCGGCATTGTTTCGGTCGGAGGCTGTTGCGTAACGACGGGTGCGTCAAATACGTGCAGTGTTTGTACCTGCGCCGGCGTCATGCCGATTAGCAACTGCTTGTCAGCCACTTCAATCAGCATCAGTCGCTCTTTGGCGCCCAGCGCGCGACTTGCCACGATTGTGATCGCCTCGCTGTTGCCGGACCCTGCCAGTTTGCTGCGCGAGTACAACCAGCCGAGCAAAACAATTGAGCCGACGACGACCAGCAAGCTCGCCGCCATGCTCAACAGTTCCGGGCCGCCTGCAGGAGTAACGGTCATTGGTTCAGGGACTCGATTCTTTCAAGCGGACTGACGACTTCTGTCAGACGCACACCGAAGCGCTCGTCAACAACGACAATCTCGCCTCGCGCGATCAACGTGCCGTTGACTAACAGGTCCATCGGCTCCGTTGCGTCACGGTCGAGAGCAATAACCGAACCATCCACAAGCTTTACCAGATCCCGAATCGAGATATCCGTAGAGCCGACCCGCAAGCTGACGTTAACCGGTATGTCCAGCACCAGGTCGAGATTGATCTCGCCATTGGCGGTTCTGGCACCGTTGTCCTGCAACTGGTCAGGCGCGAACTGAGCAGCCTCACCCGCTGCGGGTGTCTCGGCGCCGTCGTTTGTTGTCTCTTCACTCATTCCTGCATTCCTTGTGCTGTGTGTATTTACAAACTGGGGTTACTGGCTGGAGCTTTGGGTCAGCCATTCGCTGGCCTCAACTGCATAGCGCCCGTCGTGCACGCCAAAACGGCCGGAAAGTACCGGCACGGGACCTGCGAATACTGTGCCCCTGCGCGGTTGCTCCAGATCGATAATGTCGCCGGCCGCCAGGTTGGCAACCTTGCGTAAACTGAGTTGCGCCCGGCCCGTGCAGGATGTCAGTGACACCGTCGCCTCTGGCAAACGCGCGCGCAGTACCTGCTCCCAGCGGGCATCCTCCGCGGCGTCGCGGGTTTGCTTCTGCCCTTCGAGGACCGGGATAAAGGGCGCCAGCATTGCAACTGGCCAGACCAGGTAAAACGGGAGCGCAACATCATCGAGCTGCACGTCAAACTTGCAGCTCACAATGTCGGCGCCGCTCTCAAGCACCTCAACAATGTCGATACTCTGGTGTACACCGACGCGCTGCGTCGCAAGTTCTGCGAGGCCTTGCCAGCTTCCGGTAACGGCACGCAGGAATTCCTCGCAGAAAAGGGCCGTCACATTGCGCTCGCCCTGTGTAAACCCATCTGCGCTATGACGCGCCGGTTGCGCAATCGAGCCACCGTAAAATGTCTCAACGAGATAGCGAACAATCTCGGCCTGCACGTAGACTACTGCCGTGCCGCTCATCGGGCTTGCGCTAAACTCAAAGATTATCGCCGGCGACTGGCTGCGACCGGTGAACTCGGCCCAGGTGTCTACATCAAGTTCACCCGGCAGGACGTCGACCTTTTCGTTGAGTAAAGCCGACACCGACTTACCGAAGGCACCGGCAAGGTTTCGATTAAGTTTCTGCAGGCGGGGAAAGCTGTTGGAGATAATGCAGTTGCGCGGCGGAATCGAGAATTTCGTTACCTGCGCGTAACGCGGCCCGGTGCTCGACTGCACTTCAACGTCGCCACTTTCAACGCCTTCGAGCAGCGCGTTCTTTTCGTCGTCGGAAATAATCGGATCATTCATAGCGGCGGCAACTACTGAATAACCAGCGCGGTGAAGTAAAGCGCCTCTACGCCCTTCTCACCGCTGTTTTCGGCCACAATGCGTGCGATCTCTTCGCGACCGTCCGCCAGCATTTTTTCCTTGCCCTCACGACTCTGGATGTCCTCAAAGACAGCACCGCCGTACAACAGGATCAGGGAGTTGCGAATGGCGGGTGTGTGTTCACGCACTGCATTGATCACGGACTGCTTGCGTGACATCACTTCCATCGTGATCTGCATGAAATGGGAGTCGCCCGCCTGGTCCTTGAAATTAACCACCAGCGGAGGATGGAGACTCTGATAGATCGGCGGGCCCGAGCTGCTTACCTCGACGACCTCCTCGCTTTCCTCTTCGGCAGGAGCGTCCGCCTTCATCATAGTGAATGCAGCGAATGCACCGCCGCCAATGACCAGCAGTCCGATCAGTCCGAATAGAATCAGTTTCTTCTTGCCACCCGGTGCGGGTGTTGCGACGGTTGTAGTTTGTTCTTCAGCCATGTCCAGCTCCTCTGTACTAACCCCTGTAATGCAAAGGGCATGCCAAGAAAGCTGAGAAGGCTTTTTTTATATATTATTCATATACTTATAATTACCGCAGAGCGCAAAAATCCACTTCTCAAATGACGGATTTCTGACACATGGCCAATGCCTGGAGAGCGCCGTGTCGCGGGCACGTCGGTTTTTTGACGCCCACCCCGGATGCAAGACGCTGTCCCGGCTGTTCAGGCAAATGTATCAACCAGGCCAACCGCAGTGCGCTGGCGGATTTCACCCCTTGAATCTCCCGCAGATTCACCTGCCGATTCGCCAAGTCCATGCGCGGACCCGGTTCCGCGTGCCTGGCGCTCTTCAGCGCGATCTCCGAGCCCGGAATCGTTCACATCGCAGCGGCCAAGCTGCAGGCCGCTGTCAGCCAGCATTTCACGCAATCGTGGAATTGCCTGTTCCAGCGCTTCCCGGGTTACTGCCTGGCTGGCGTGAAAATTGACGTTCGCGGTGCTGTCCTCAATCCTGAGTTCCACCCGCAGTGGCCCGAGATCAGCCGGCGAGAGACGAAGCTCGGCGTTCTGCAGTTTGTTGTTGGTCATCAGCAGGACACGCTCCGCTACGGCCGTATCCCAGCCAGAGTCCTGCACTGGCACCGCTATGGATCCGTGCGGCGACGTCGCCTGCCCTGGGCTGGCGGCGCCGCTAACCGACGCAGGCGCGGATCGCGCCAGCTGCACGCTCATGCCACTCGTCTCAATGGCCTGTTGCGCCGAGCTTGCCGAGCCGGCTGGCGTTGCTGGTCCCGCCAACCCGTCTTCCGACAGGTCGAGCCCAGAGTCAGCACTCACATCGGCGCTAAGCATGTCCTGCACTGTCGCCGGCGCAACGCTGCCTTCGGGCACTGCCTGTACCGTGGGTGCCGGTACCGCCGCCGCAAACTGCGTAGCGTCTGCACCCGCCGCCAGGCTCATACCGCGCAGAACCTGGCCGTTATTTCCTGCGATACGTAAGTCCGGGTTTACTCCGGCTCGGTTCGTGACCGGCGCGGCCGTCGGCGCGAGCACGGCTGCACTGACGGCGTCCGCGAGCGGAGTGACAACAGGACGCAGTGCGGGTTCGCTATCAGTTACCGGCCGCGGCGGAATTTCGGTAGCGCTTAAATGTGCGGGTGCCTCAGGCACCTCAATCAGCGGTGCATGCATGGCGGCACCGGGCGCCTGTGCCATTGCGGGCCCGGACAAGCGAGTTGGCTGAAGGCTGTCACTTGCGTTGCCTGTTGCCACCCGGGCGTCGTCGACTGTCTGGCTAATGGCTCGTTGCGCGGCCGAGGTGCCGTTTACCGCCTCGGTCAAATCGCCGGCCGCCTCGCGTCGGGAAGCCTTTCGTACGAGCGCCGACGGTTCAACGGGGCTGGTGTTGACGAGCGGCGGTGCGCCCTCAGTTGTTTCATCAATCTGCGACTTCGGCGGCAAAGGTTTGCCACGCTCCGGCAATCCCCTTCCCTCTGCGCTGACTGCACTTTCAGCGTCGGTTTCCACCCTGCGACCAAGGACACTGGCAAAATCAACGCCGTGAGAGCCTTGCACAAGCCCGCCTGGCGCGGATTTTTCACTGTTTCCCGGGTGCATTTCGCGACCCGACTGCAAATTGATTTCCGGCAGCATGCTGCTTCCTTTTAGTTGTTTATTCATGGCACAGGTTTCCTACAGCTACAGGAGCAAGTTCTGTGCCAGCGTGCACTGCCTACGAATCGCTAAACTGGCGCGGAGCGGCAGGCAACTCATCAAGCTGTCGTTGCTCGCGACGATCAGATGCGACGCGCTCCTCTTTGCGGAACCGGTCGATTACGCGTTGCAGCGAGTCAAGTCTCTGGCGCTTTACAAGCCATCGGCGTCGATGCGTGTCGACTGATTTCTCGCAATCCTTGATGATATCGCGCTGTGAACGAACAGCTTCATCGAGCCGGCTCAGGAAACGCTGGTAGTCCTGCCACTGCGCTGCCGGGATGGAACTCACATTCTGTGCCCTGCCCGCGTAAGTGTGGCGATGGGCATGCAATTCTCCGAGTCGGTTGCGCTGCTCAGCAAGATGCGACTGTGCCTTGCCAGCGAGTACGGCGACCTTACGTTCCTCAGTTTCTGCGAGGGCCAGTAATTTTGTCATGCGCTTTACTCTATCTCTCATGGTTGCTCAATCTCGCCAGCGCGCGCGGCGAACAGATCGCGCAATGCCTTAAGACTGCTCGGGGCGTCAATACACTCATCGTGATGCTGACGCAGGAATTCGGTGATCGCAGGCCATAGCGCAATTGCTTCGTCAAGCTGCGGGTTACTGCCCGGTTGATAGGCACCCACAGAAACCAGGTCGCGGTTCTGCTGGTAGGTGGAGTAAACCTGGCGAAAACGCGAGACCAGTTGTTGCTGCGGTTTGTCGATAAACTTGGTCATAGCACGGCTGACGGAAGACTCAATATCTACCGCGGGATAAATGCCGGCATCGGCCATGTTGCGTGACAGGACAATATGACCGTCGAGAATGGCTCGTGATGCGTCCACAATCGGGTCATTCTGGTCGTCGCCTTCGGCGAGTACCGTGTAGATAGCTGAAATCGATCCGCCTCCCTCGCTGCCATTACCTGCACGTTCAACCAACTGCGGCAGTTTCGCGAATACCGACGGTGGATAGCCCTTGGTCGCGGGTGGCTCACCGATCGCCAGCGCCACCTCGCGCTGCGCCTGCGCAAAGCGGGTCAATGAATCCATCAGCAACAGCACGTTCTTGCCCTGGTCGCGAAAATGCTCCGCAATGGCGGCTGTCAGCCACGCGCCATGCAGTCGCATTAGTGGCGTGTCATCGGCAGGCGTTGCAACGACAACGGCCTTCTTTCTGCCTTCGGTGCCCAGCGACTCCTCGATGAATTCCCTGACTTCGCGGCCACGTTCACCGATAAGACCGACAACAACGACATCAGCCTCGGTATTGCGGGTCATCATGCCGAGCAACATACTCTTGCCGACGCCGCTGCCGGCAAACAGGCCCATGCGTTGCCCGCGCCCGATCGACAACATTGAATTGATGGAGCGCACCCCGACATCGAGCTGTGCCCGAATGGGTTGTCGCTGCAACGGATTGATCGGCTTGCCGAACAGCGACACCAGTTCGCAGGACTGCAACGGCGCACCGCCATCGATTGGATCGCCGCGTCCATCAAGAACGCGACCAAGCAATTCATCGCCCACACGCACTTCGGGAGTACCGGAAACCGGAATGACGCGCGCATTCGGCCCAACGCCACGCATATCGCCGACGGGCATGAGGAAAAGGCGTTCGCCGGAAAAGCCAACAACTTCTGTCTCAATCTTGCGGCCGTCTGCTGCAACCA
>JAUHZT010000162.1 GCA_030425905.1 Gammaproteobacteria bacterium | reverse complement strand
GGGCTCGATCTCCGGATTGCCGGCCAACACGTCCCGGTCGCGGTCTTCTTCATTGGCTGTGGCGGCAAACAGCGAGAACGGCAGTTGCGACACCTGGCGCTGAACGGTGGCGCGAACCTGGAAGTTCTCGGTCAGGTTGTACCGATAGTCCAGTGACGGTCGCCAGTACTGAAAGTCGCGCACCTTGTTGACCACCCCTGTTTGGGAAATCTCGGACGTCTCGTACACCAGGCTGCTTT
This sequence comes from Gammaproteobacteria bacterium, assembly GCA_030425905.1. GTDB lineage: Bacteria > Pseudomonadota > Gammaproteobacteria > Steroidobacterales > Woeseiaceae > UBA1847. Next base: position 6,144 of record JAUHZT010000162.1, on the reverse strand, counting down.
CCAGGGAACTACGTTCGCTTAGCGTCCAATTGTGAAACAGGAAGCCCTCGTAGCGAATTTCCTCGACGCGTGTGCCCGGGTTGGAGATTGTCGGCAGAGGCGATAACCCGCCATACCGGTCCGAGGGCGGCTCGCTGCCCGACGCACTGCCGATGAGCAAGCTGGCGTCCAACCGGGTGTCGGCACGCTCCAGGCCCACGCGAATGGACTGGTTCGAGGTCAGGGGAACATCGTAGTTGCCCTGCACAATAATCTCCTTGCGATCTTGCCTGGAGTCGATGAACAAGTCCTTGCTCAGTGGTTCGGTCGCAGGAGCGGCTTCGAATCGCTCTCGCACGAAATTGCGAGTCTCACTGTTGGCGACCAGCAGCATCGACAGGCGCGAACCGCCTCCAAGATCGTATCCGTATTCGCCGCCTACCTCCCGGTTGCTCTCCTCGTTTTCGATCAGTTCTTCCTCGACACTGTAGACCGAGCCTGCGCCAGTGAAATCGGCAAAGTCTCGGCGTATTGGCCGCGGATAGTCGCCTTCACTCGCCAGCAGATTCAGTTGCATGCGGTGCGGACCCGTCCTGTAGCCCAGGGTCGTCGAGAATGTCGTCTTGTCCTGGTCGCGGATATTGGTTTCCAACAGAGTGCCGAGTCGCTCTCCGTCAGGTGCCCGACGCACCTCCTCGAGTTCGCGATTCTCGTAGTTTGGGATTTGTTCGAGATTGACAAGAGCCAGGAAGTTTCCGTTCTGATGCGACCAGCCCACCGAGCCGCCGGTCTCGAACGTATCGTCGTGGTTGAGACGATTGACGAGTTTGACAGTGGTGCTGGAGCGGGACTGCGCCTCGACGAGAACGATATTGATCACTTCGCTGGCACCCCGCACATTGAGTTCGCCCGAAGTGTCGCGAATGATCTCGATACGTTGCACTTCGTTGGCGGGGAGCCGGTCCAGTTGGTCCTGGGCGGAATTACTCTTGCCCGCAAGGCGCTGGCCATTGAAGAGCAGATTGCCCCCTGTGCCCAGACCGCGCTCGTCTTCGTCGGAAGTTCCGATGCTGCTCAGATTGATGCCGGGAATACGTTCCAGCATATCAGTGGCTGTCAAAGGGTTGTACTGGGAGAAAAACTCCGCCTCGTAAACCACGGTCGAATCGGTATGGCCCGCCGCTGCAGAAGGCCGCTCCACTTCGGCAGCAGCGACCGGTACAGACTCGGCATCCGCCGCCCGACCGTCGCAAAGCGGCGCGGCCAGGAACACGGTGATGGCAAAAACATTTCGGCTCATGAGCTTGACTATACTATCCCACGGGTCCGTGGCTGGCTGGACCGACTTCCTATTGTTGTGCAGCGCCGATCTGCAGCACGACTTCCCACAGGAACCGGGTCATTTCCTGCAAGGACTCTTCCGCAATCCGCTCGTCGTCGCTGTGCGCGCCGAACCGGCTGTTCATTTCCTCGCGCGTTCGCGCCGGCCCAATGCCATAGGCCTGGACTCCCTTCGCCCTTAGTTGCGCCATGTCGGTCGCGCCCGTGGACATGAAGGGGACGGTGCTGGATTGCGGGTACAGCCGGGAGGCCACGTCCTCAATTGCCTGGAACATTCGATTGTCGATATCCGACGGGGCCGCGACGGGCCGGTAAATGCGCTCCGGCACGATTTCGATGGCCGGATTGTCAATAATGGCCGCCATTTGTCCGTAGAAAGCGTCGACGTCCTCGTCCGGCAACAAGCGGATGTCCAGCATGGCGTCCGCTTTGGACGGGACGACGTTGCGCCTGAAACCGGCATCGAGAATCGTCGGCACGACTGTGCTTCTCAGGTTCGAGTACAACAGCGGGTCATGGGCACGAAACCAGTCGGATATCTCCTGCTGGTACTCGGCATTCTCGACGTTGGCGTAGCGAAATGCCGCCTCACCTTCGCTGGTCTCTGCCATACGCTGAAAGTAGGCACGAGTCGTTTCATTCAGGCGCACCGGTGTGTCCCAGCGCCCCAGCTTCGCGACGGCTTCCGCCAGCATTGTCACCGCATTGTCGACTCGCGGTACCGAACCGTGGCCGGCCGTGCCGGTCGCCACGAGCATTGCGCGACGGGGCACTTTTTCCGTGGTCTCAATGCTGACGGTATGCACGTGACCATCACGGATCTCGGCACTGCCGCCTTCCGCAATGGCATACTCCGCTGCGATCTTGTCCCAGTGGTTTTCCACCATGAAGGTGATGCCGACTTCCGGCGTACCTTCTTCGCCGGACTCGGCCAGGAAGATGACGTCCCGATCCATCTCCACATCCAGCCGGTGCAAAAGCAGCATGACAATGAGCCCGGCGGTAACGTTGTCCTTGTCATCCAGGGTTCCACGCCCCCAGACATACCCGTTCTTGCGCACTCCACCGAAGGGTTGCTCGCTCCAGTTTTCCGCCTGGACTCCGACAACATCGGTATGTCCCATGATCAGGATTGGTCGCTTCGAGCCGTTGCCGCGATAGCGTACGACGAGGTTGGCCCGATCCGGGTCCAGCGCAAACATTTCCGACTCGATGCCTTCATCGGCGAATACATCCTGCAGGTACTCCGCGACCAAGGTTTCGTTCCCCGGTGGGTTGGAAGAATCGATTTTGACAAGATCAATAAGGAAACCGGTGGCCTCCTCACCCACCGCCTCCCAGTCGACGAGGTAGTCGACCTGTGCGTTGGCTGCTAAAGAAAAAGTAAGTAACAGGAAGGCGGTAAGGCTGCGCATAGTTGGGTCCGAAGTTGCAGAACGACGGATTCATAGTATCTCGACATTTCGAAAGATGGCAGTTTGGCTATAATTATCGAAGGCAGCCTGTTGAATAACCGGCGGGGCGCCCCAACGAACGTAGCTTGCCAGTCGGAAACGTATTTTGAACCGGAATTTCAGCCAGATTTGCCTCCAGGGCTACTCTCGATTCGCTGCCATGGCTCGGATCGGCCTGGTGTTGCTGCTTTTTGGCCCGGCGGCGCAGTACAGCAGCGAACGCGCCGAGGCGCTGTGGCAGACGGCGCTCGGAAACCAGGACGTTGCCGTACTTCCAAGTGACACCCGGGACCCTGCCAGGCCGCTGCAGCATGCCTCAGGCGAAGCCGGCGACGACCGCGATCAATCACTGCAGCGAGCGTACGGCACGCCGGCCGTATGTCCCACGGACACGTGCCTGGCCTTTCTACTCCTCTCCGATGGCTGCGAACGGCTACCGAACCCGCCGGACTTCCTGTTGGCCCGGTTGCGGGCACCACCCCAGGCGTAATCCCCGACCCTGATCGCGGCCACACGCAGAATGTGGCCACCCCTGATGACGTAACAAGAACTCGAGGATTCGCAATGAACTCACTGCGATCGCGGGCCGTGACCGCCGGCCTGCTTATCGCGCTCATCCTGGTGGGCGCAAAATTGGTGGACAACGATTCGTTTAATCCAGGCTGGCTGGGTGAGGCAACAGTAATTTGCACGTGGGCTTTGGCCCTAGTAATGGGCGGCCAGGTGGTCGCAATCATTGCGCTGATGATCCGCGCTGCCTTCTTGCGACGAGCTCAGCGATCACAACGAAGCCGTGTCAAACATCGCTCCAGCGACGCAGCAGGTTATGGTAGACGCCCGTCAGGCGCATGATCTCGTCGCGATCTGCGCCGTCGTTGGTGAGTCTCTGGATCGACTGGTCCAGGTCGAATAGCAGTCCGCGCTGTGCTGCGTCCCGGACCATGCTTTGCAGCCAGACGAGAACGACAGTCCTGACGCCCGACGTTACCCGCATCACCTGGTGCAGGCTCGATGACGGGTAAACGACCAGGTCGCCGGCGCTCAGTTTGACTTCCGTTGCACCGAATTCACCCTCGATCGCCAGTTCCCCGCCTTCATACTCTCCAGGCGGACTCAAAAACAGCGTTGCGGACACGTCACTTCTCACAACGTCCGGACTGCCCGGCAACGACATGATGGCGCCGTCGACATGCGTGCCGTAGCCGCCGCCTTCCCGGTAGCGGCCGAATCGCAGAGGGAAAAATCGATGTGGCAACGCGGCCGACACGAACTTCGGGTGCCGTGTCAGCCGCGGGACTAGTTCCGCTGAAATTTGTCGGGCGATCTCGCTGCTGTCATCGAGTTGCTCACTGACCTTGACGTCGGCTGCAATTCCGCCGGCGCTGACCCTTCCGTCGCCCCAGTCGGCGTCGTCCAGTCGCGCGAGCAACCGGCCTGCCTCGTCGGCAGACAGCACATTTTCTATGACAACAAGCACAATTCGACCCTGCCGATACCGCCCTGCACTACAGGCTCCACGTCAGGCTGACCTGTGCATTACGTGCATCGCCGATATACATGAAAGACCCGGAGCGATAGGCCGCAGTCCAGTAGTTCTCGTCCGTCACGTTACCAACGTTTGCCCGCAGGCGCAGTGAATCGGTGAAGTCATAGTTCACGAACAGGTCGAGTACGGTGAACGATGGCACTACCACGGAGTAGTCACCGATGGTGTCGTCGTAGCCGGCAGCCGAGTCGGGCTGACCGCCGTACATCTCACTCTGGTATGTGAGCGCACCGCCAAATGAAAATTTCGGCGTAACCTGGTAGCGACCCTGCAGGTAAGCGCTGTTATCGGCGAAGTTGCTCAGCGCCAGGCCGACGTTTTCCGGGTTAAATGACTTTGTGACTTCGGAGTCCATGAACGCTGCGCCAAACTGCACGCTGAAGGCTTCTGTAACATTGCCGGCAAGTGAGAACTCGATACCACGGACGCGATTTTCACCGGTATTGAGAGTGCCGATGCTCGAGTAGGCATCGCCAACGCTTTCCATGACATCACTCTTGGTCATCTGGAACAGTGCCGCGGTCGCCAGCAAGCGGTCGTCGAAGAGATTGAACTTGGTACCGAGTTCGAAGTTCTTCATGTGCTCCGGATCGCTGACCCGGACCTGGTCCGGCGTTCCGCACAATCCGCCGTAGCCGCAGCTGCCGCCGACGTCCGACTCGCCGCCATTGATATTGGTTGAGGTGCTGTAAGTCAGGTAGACGTTGCCGTTATCACCAATAGTCCGGACCAACCCAGCGTGCCCGTTCCAGTAGCCGTCCTGGTAGGCATATTCGGTCGGCTCGACTGCACCACGCCCAACGACGCTGTTCCTGTAGTCAATGTCGTCGTAGCGCAGGCCGAAGAAACCGGACCACTGCTCATTGAAGGTCACGGTATCCATCAGGAATGCAGAGATTGTCTCGGCCCGGAACCAGGAATCGGAACCGCCTTTGGTCACCTCGCGGCCGAGCAAAGTATTCACATTGGCGTAGGGCTCGTTGTTCGCGTCTGTCGCGCAATAACTCTCGCTGACACCACCGCGGCCCGGCACAATGCAGTTGGTCGGGGCCGTATTGGCGAGGTCATAGACGCCATTGAGTACCTCTTCGTCGGAGTACTCGATGCCGGCCACAAAGCGGTGCTCAATGCCGGCGTCGAGCTCGTAGACAAAGTTGAGCTGATTGACGAAGTACTCAACTTCCTGCCAGCCCTGGTGACTGCTCAGCGTGACGGTCGGTGCCCCGGGTGCGACCGGGTCGGTCACGTCACGGGTCGAGCCCCTTGCTCCTGTGGTGACGTAGCCGTTGTCCGTTTCGCCATAGCGGCTGATGTTGTAGGCCGTCAGGGGCCCGTCAAATTCGTAGACCAGCTTGAGGGTGCCGGTGGTCACATTCGTGTCCAGGAAATCACTGTCCTTTTGCACGTAAACGAACATGTCTTCTACCGGCTTGCGCGTATCCCGGTCGAAGTAGCTGCCGAGATCGGGTATGTCATCCGCTTCCAGGTGGTAGACATCGGCCACGGCACTGAACCGCTCGGTGATATCGCCAACCAGGGATACCAGTGCGCCTTTGCGCTCTTTGCCAGCCGGTGCGCGATCTGGAACGTCTTCCTCTGCCGACAGCAGGTTGGCGCGCAACGCATAGTTCTCACCCAGCGGCTGATTGACGTCGACGGTAATACGGCGGTACTCATCCGTGCCGAAGCCGGCCCCGAGGAATGCGAAAGAATTGTCGACGCTGGCTTGCTTGGTGATGCCATTGACCGCTCCGCCAGTGGAGCCTCGTCCAGCAAATGTCGAACTTGGCCCTTTGGTGATCTCTATCTGCTCCATGGCGAAGC
>JAUHZT010000026.1 GCA_030425905.1 Gammaproteobacteria bacterium | reverse complement strand
CATGTTCGGCAAAATTACGAACATTGCTGACTACGGCTGCTTTGTCGAGATCGAAGACGGCGTGGAAGGCCTCGTACACGTTTCCGAAATGGACTGGACCAACAAGAACGTCAACCCTGCACGCGTGGTAGCGGTGGGCGAAGAAGTTGAAGTCATGGTTCTGGAGATCGACGAGGAACGTCGTCGTATTTCGCTCGGTATCAAGCAATGCAAGTCGAATCCCTGGGCCGAATTTGCGGCTACGTTCAATCGTGGCGACAAGGTGGGTGGCCAGATCAAGTCGATCACAGACTTCGGTATCTTCATCGGGCTCGATGGCGGTATCGACGGCCTTGTGCACCTGTCCGACATTTCTTGGGATTTCCCTGGCGAAGAAGCCGTACGGAACTACCAGAAAGGGCAGGAAATCGAGGCGGCCGTACTTGCGATCGATGCAGAGCGCGAGCGTATCTCGCTGGGTATCAAGCAACTTGAGAAAGACCCGTTCTCGGCGTGGCTGGCAGAGCATCCGAAGAATGGCATCGTTACGGGCACGGTCACGGAAGTTGACCCGCGCGGCGCGACAGTCGATCTCGGCGACGGTGTGACGGGCTATTTGCGCGCATCGGAGCTTGCTCGAGGCCGGATCGAAGATGCTCGCACGGTGCTGAAGGTTGGCGAAGAGGTGGAAGCGAAGTTCACCAACGTCGATCGCAAGAATCGCAGCGTAGCCCTTTCAATCAAGGCTAAGGAAGTTCATGAAGAGGCTGAGGCGATCAGTAGCTACAACTCAGACGCGGGATCGGCTCCGGTCGGCACCACCCTGGGTGAGCTTCTGAAGGAAAAAATGTCCGGCGGAAGTGATTAATTACGTTAAAACAGTAGCCCGGACCGGTCGGTCCGGGCTATATTTGTCTTTACGAAACGGTGGGTTACGAGTCGCAGGCAGATGAAAGCGTGAAAAATGACCAAATCTGAACTCATAGAAGCTATCGCCAGGAAGCAAAAACACCTGCCGGCCAAAGACGTCGAACTGGCGGTCAAGCACCTGCTCGACCTGATGAGCGACTCGCTGGCGCAGGGGCAGCGTATTGAAATACGCGGTTTTGGCAGTTTTTCGCTGCACTTCCGGCCGCCGCGGATCGGACGCAACCCCAAGACCGGCGAGGCTGTAGCGCTTTCCGGCAAGTACGTACCGCATTTCAAGCCTGGCAAGGATTTACGCGAACGCGTGGACGGCAGCCAGCATTTCCCTATCAAGAGCTGACGCAGGCTTTCGTGGCCGCAATGCGTCGGTTATCAAATCGGCATCAATTGATTACACTCGCCACCGTCCCTGGTGAGCAGCACGCTGGAGCGGAGCGATGATAAGGCGAGTTATTGTGGTGATCATAGCCCTGTTGATCGCTATCGCCATGTTCGCGTTTGCGTCCGTCAATACCGGCACGATCGATGTCGATCTGCTGTTTGCTGAAGTAACCAGCTCCATCCCCCTTGCTTTTACGGTCGCATTTGCGGCTGGCTGGCTGTTCGGCCTGCTATGCGCGTCTGTCTGGGTTTTTCGCCTGCTGCGCGAGCGGCGCATGCTGCGGCGTTCCCTGGCCAATTCGGAGGCAGAAGTATCGAGCCTGCGAACACTGCCTCTAAACGATGCCGACTGAATCCACGTTCCTGCTGGCAGGGCTGTTCTTGCTGCTGGCAGCAGCGGGCTGGGCCATGGGGCGCTTTGGCGAACGTGATGAGGAAGAGCCGCCACCACCGCTGAATATCGACTATCTGAAGGGCCTGAATTTCCTGCTGAACGAGCAAACGGACCAGGCGCTTGAGCATTTCCTGAAAATGGTTCGGGTCGATGACAAGACCATCGAAACCCACTTTGCGCTCGGCAGCCTGTTCCGGCGCAGGGGTGAGGTAGACCGGGCCATCCGGGTGCACCAGAACATCATTGCGCGGCCCGATCTCGCCGCCGAACAGCGCGACCAGGCGCTGTTTTCGCTCGCGAAGGATTACCTGAAGGCCGGCTTGCTCGATCGGGCCGAGAAACTGTTTGTGCGCCTTTCGCAAGGTTCTCGCTACCAGGTCGATGCACTCGATAGCCTGATGCGCATTTACGAACAGGAGAAAGACTGGCAACGAGCGGTGGATGCGGCGCAGGAACTCGAAGTGATGGGCGGTAAATCACTCGCGTTGCAGATCGCGCACTACTACTGTGAGCTGGCAGAGGCGGCCGCTGGCCGCGAGGATTACGCGGCCGCCCGCCAATACGTCAAGAATGCCCAGACCGGTCGGCCGAGAACGCTGCGCGGGGCGCTGGTTCGTGCACATATTGCGCAGGCAACGAACGACAACAAGACGGCGCTGAAGCTCTATCACCGGATTATTGATGAGCATACCTACCTGATTGCGGAGGCTTTGCCTGAGATAGTAGCCATCTATACCCGTGAGAATCAGCTGGCTGATCTCGACAAGGCATTGCAGGGAATGCTCGATAAGAACCCGGAAATGAGCGCGTTGCTTGCCTACACAGCCATCGTCAACGACATTGGTGGCATTCCGGTTATCGACCAGTGTGTAGAACATTATTTGCTCAACGAGCCGACGCTCGCTGAATTCATCGACATGCAAAGTGTCGCGGAAGGCGAAGAGGCCGCTTTGGCTCGCACGCGCAAGGCGATGTCGCGGCTGGCCGCATCGACGCCGCGTTATCAGTGCCAGGAATGCGGTTTCTCCAGTCAGCGTTTGCTGTGGCTGTGTCCGAGTTGCCGTAGCTGGGAAACCCAGAGACCGGCGTCACGCGTGCAATTCGACACGGTACTGCAGCACTCGATTACCTGAGCAGTCTGCGCGCCGGCGGTGTTTCCACTTCAATTCACTTGATTTGCTCGCTGCAGCGCGATTGCGCCTCGCTGTATTTTTCTGGTTCCGCGATGGTGCGGAAAAGAAGCCCAGTAAGGAGCAAAAAATGAGTCTGTTCAGGAAGATACTACCCATCGCCGCGGTGTTGCTGCCGCTAATGGCATTCGCGGCACCGGTCGATGTGAACACCGCAGATGCAGCGACGTTGTCGGCATCCCTCAAGGGGGTCGGACTGGCCAAGGCCGAAGCAATTGTCGAATACCGCAAGAAACACGGTCCGTTCAAGAACGCTGACGAACTGTCCCTGGTCAAAGGCATCGGTGAACGTACGGTCGAGTTGAACCGTGCCGATATCAAAGTCGGACCCGTGCGCAAATAACAGTCTGTGCTGAATTGGCACCAGCGTCGCGCCGGCGCTTGCGGGCGCGACGCCGTTCGTTCTCCAGCCTGCGGCGATTACACGGCAGTGCCTAATTGGCTATGATGTATCTGAATTCTATCAATCACGGAGCATTATGTTGGCCAAGAAAGTTCGAGCGGCTGTTTTTCCAGTCGCGGGTCGTGGCACCCGATTCCTGCCTGCAACCAAAGCAAGTCCGAAGGAAATGTTGCCTATCGTTGACAAGCCTCTCATTCAGTACGCGGTTGAAGAGGCGCTGGAGGCGGGTGTGAGTAAACTGGTGTTCGTAACCGGTAGCTCGAAACGCGCAATTGAAGATCATTTCGATACCGACCCGGAACTTGAACGGGCATTAACTGAAGCCGGCAAAGACGATGTCCTGCAAACAATCCGCAATATAGTGCCCTCGGGTGTCACCTGTATCTATATTCGCCAGGGCGAGCCCCTTGGGTTGGGGCACGCCGTACTGTGTGCGCGGCCAGCCGTTGGCGACGAACCGTTCTTCGTGCACCTTGCTGACGACCTGATTGCCGGCTCACCCGGTTGCTTGCAACAGATGGCGACCGCTTACGAGGCGCACGGCGGGAGCTATATCGCCGTGGAGAATGTGCCGCCCGAAAACACTTCCAGTTACGGCATTGTTGCCGTGGACACGAGTGACAATAACCGTGTGACACAGATTGTAGAAAAGCCAGCACCCGAAGACGCCCCGTCGAACTCGGGCGTCGTCGGACGCTACCTGCTGGCAGCCAGCATTTTTGACAAGCTCGAAAAAACCGGGAAGGGCGCGGGTGGCGAGATTCAGCTCACAGACGGCATTGCCGACTTGCTGCGAGACTCACCGGTCTACGCGCATTCCTTCGACGGCGTTCGTTATGACTGCGGCAGCAAACTGGGCTACCTGCAGGCGACGGTTGCGTACGGGCTGGAGCATCCTGACACCGGCGATCGTTTCCGTGCTCACTTGCTGGGTTTGGCGGACACATTGCGGAAATAGCAGCACAGGAATAATCTGCGTTGGTTCGAGGCTCTACCGCAAGCAACAGAAAAAATCAGCGCTGCTAGACACGGGGAGGCTGTATGAACCGCCGTAGATTCTTGTCTTCAACGCTGTCCGCCACCGTCGCGGCTGCAATAGGGAGCCGGTCCGCACCGGCGGCGTTACTCGCCGTCGGCGACGCTGGCGTCGCTAGCAACTTTGAAGTTCAGCTGTATCCGCAAGCCCGCGCAGTCTATGCCGGCAACATCAGGTTCCCGCTCGCCAAGGCCCGGGAGCTGATCAATTTCTACGCGGCCTATGCTGCATGCACACCGCGCGAGCTGTATATCGACGGTGGGCTGATGAGCGCTCCGGATGTCTTTACCGGGGTGTTCTTCAATGTTTGCTTCAGCGGTGACCCAGGTGTAGCTGAGCAGGTGCTTGCGCCGTTGCGAAAAGCAGGCAGCGCCGTCATGGATACGATTCGGCCAATGGATTACAGGGCGGCGCAGGGAACTCGGGACGTCAGCAATGCTCGGGCGCGTGGCACCTGGATGAAGTCAGGATTGGTTGCAGAGATCACGCCGAAGACAGTTGACGCCATTGTCGACGGCTTTGAGCCGCATCCCGAGCGCGGCTGCTACGTGACGTTTCGGTATGCGGACGGCGCGACCGACGACGTGGCAACCGGTGCAACGGCCTTCCCGCAGCGCTACGGCAAACACGACACCCAGGTTCTGGTCGACTGGGCGATGGGCACGGACCCGGCGCCACACGTGAAGTGGCTGCGCGAGTACTTCGCGTCCATCGAACCCTTGACGCAATAAAAAAGGCCTCCCGCAGGGGAGGCCTTTCCAGTATCTGGCTCCCCGACCCGGACTCGAACCAGGGACCAATTGATTAACAGTCAATCGCTCTACCAACTGAGCTATCGGGGAGTAGCCGCACTCAAGTGCGGGCCGGAATTCTCGTTCAGCGAATCGCCGAAGTCAAGCCACGAGTACGCTTTTGAGACGCCGCATCGCCTCCTCGAGTTGCTCCATCGAGCAAGCAAATGACATTCGCAGGTAGCCCGGCGCGCCGAAGGCCGAGCCGGGCACGCACGCGAGGTCCGCGTTCTGCAGCAAACGTGCGACCAGCGCAACGTCATCCTTGATATGCAGCGCTGTGAGGGCATCTTGCACCCGCGGGAACGCGTAGAACGTGCCTTCTCCGGGCCGGCACTCGACGCCACTGATTTCGTTGAGTGCAGCGACGATATAGTCGTGCCGTTCCTTATAGGCGTTGCACATGTCCGCAACGCAGCCTTGGTCACCGTCCAGCGCCGCTTCAGCGGCCACCTGCGACACATTGCAGGCATTGGATGTGCTCTGGCTTTGTATCGTCGTCATGGCCTCAATCAGCTCCTCGGGGCCGGCTGCGTAGCCAATTCGCCAGCCTGTCATGGCGTAGGCCTTGGAGACCCCATTGACCGTCACAGTGCGCTCGTACAGTTGCGGGCAGGCGCTTGCAAAGCTCGTAAACGGTTCGGCGGCCCAGTGAATGTGTTCGTAAATTTCGTCCGTAACGATGACGATATCGGGAAAGGGTGCCAGCACCTCGCCAAGCGCCTGCAGTTCGGCCTTGCTATAGCTGGCACCGGTCGGGTTGCTCGGGCTGTTCAGGATGAACAGCCGTGTGCGGCCGGTTAATGCGGCTTTGAGCTGCTCGGGCGTTATCTTGAAGTTGTCTTCGATCCCGGTTTCTACAATCACCGGGTCGGCCTCAGCCAGCCGCACCATGTCAGGGTACGAGACCCAGTAGGGTGACGGAACGATGACCTCGTCGCCGGGCTCCAGCAACGCGAGGCAAAGATTAAACAGGGACTGTTTGGCACCGGATGAAACGAGGATTTGTGATGGCGCATACGCGAGCGCGTTATCCCGTTCGAATTTGCGCTGGATCGCCGCCTTGAGGGAAGCGGTGCCGCTAATGGGTGTGTACTTGGTCGCCCCTTGGCGGATCGCCTGGATAGCGGCTTCCTTGATGAAATCCGGCGTGTCGAAATCAGGCTCTCCGGCTCCGAGGCTGAGAATATCCCGTCCTTCGGCCCGTAGCTGGCTGGCCAGTGCCAAAACGGCACCTGTTGGCGACGGCTTGATCCGCGCCATGCGTGCCGAAACTGATAAACTCACTGGTTCGCTCCCGAAAGTCTGCAAAGGTGTGACTCGATGGTACGTGATTCCACAAGCCTGCCCAAGAAAAGCAAGACCGATGAACGTGACCGGCTTACGCTCGTGTCGGAGTATCAGCCGGCAGGCGACCAGGTCGGCGCCATTGCCGGCTTGCTGGAAGGGCTAGGTGATGGACTGGCGCGACAAACGCTGCTGGGTGTCACGGGCTCGGGTAAGACTTTCACGGTCGCGAACCTGATTGAACGCACGCAGCGACCCGCCATTGTGCTGGCGCCGAACAAGACGCTCGCGGCGCAGCTGTACGGCGAGATGCGCGAGTTTTTCCCGCGCAATGCGGTGGAATACTTCGTTTCCTATTACGACTACTATCAGCCGGAAGCCTATGTGCCAAGTTCTGATACCTATATCGAGAAAGATGCGTCGATTAACCAGCACATCGAACAGATGCGGTTGTCGGCAACCAAGGCGCTGATCGAACGCCCCGACGTCATTATTGTTGCCACGGTTTCCGCTATTTACGGTCTGGGAGACCCGGACGCTTACTTCAGCATGATATTGCACCTGGTGCGCGGCGACCGGATCGATCAACGCTCGGTCCTGCGCCGGCTTGCCGAGCTCCAGTACACGCGCAACGAACTCGATTTCTCGCAGGGCACCTACCGTGTGCGTGGCGACGTCATCGATATCTTTCCGGCGGAATCTGATCGCGACGCGGTACGTGTCGAATTGTTCGACGATGAAATTGAATCACTGTCCTATTTCGATCCACTGACGGGTGAAGTAACGCGCCGTGTTGCCCGCCTGACCGTGTTTCCGAAAACGCATTACGTGACGCCGCGGGCACGCCTGATGGAGGCGAGCGAGAAGATCAAGGTCGAGCTACGCGAGCGCCTGGCGTACCTGAGGAAGCATGAAAAACTACTGGAAGCTCAGAGGCTTGAGCAGAGAACTTTATTTGATCTCGAGATGATAAAAGAGCTCGGCTATTGCTCAGGCATCGAAAACTATTCGCGCTACCTGTCGGGCCGTAAACCGGGTGAGCCACCGCCGTGCCTGTTCGATTATGTGCCCGAGAATGCGATGCTGATTATCGACGAAAGCCACGTCACCGTCTCCCAGCTTGGCGCTATGTACAAAGGTGACCGTTCGCGTAAGGAGACGCTCGTTGAGCACGGTTTCAGGCTGCCATCAGCGATGGACAACCGGCCGCTGAAGTTTGAGGAATTCGAGCGCCTGTCGCCGCAAACGATATACGTTTCCGCGACGCCGGGGGACTACGAGCGTGAGCATTCGGACAACATCGTTGAGCAGCTGGTGCGGCCGACGGGTCTGATTGATCCTGTCGTGGAGGTGCGCCCCGCGCAGACGCAGGTTGATGACGTCTTGTCGGAGATACACAAGCGCACCAAGGCTGGCGAACGCGTCCTGATCACGACCCTGACGAAGCGCATGTCTGAAGACCTCACCGATTACTTGCAGGAACACGGGATCCGGGTGCGTTACCTGCATTCGGACATTGGCACTGTTGAACGGACGGAAATCATTCGCGATCTGCGCCTGGGAGAGTTCGATGTGCTGGTTGGTATTAATCTGCTGCGCGAAGGCCTCGACATGCCCGAGGTGTCCCTCGTGGCCATTCTCGATGCTGACAAGGAGGGCTTCTTACGCTCGGAGCGTTCGCTGATCCAGACCATTGGGCGTGCGGCGAGAAACATCAATGGCAAGGCCATCCTGTATGCCGACCGTATTACAGGCTCGATGGACCGAGCGATCGGCGAAACCGCGCGGCGGCGCGAGCGCCAGGTCGCCTACAACGAGGAACACAACATCACGCCTGCGACGATTGTGAAGCAGGTTGCGGACATCATGGAGGCGACCTATCCCGCGCCACGCACAGACCTGCGCAAAGCGGCGGAGTCGACGCCGGGCTATCAACTCATGACGCCGGCACAACTCGTCAAGCGTGCCGCGCAGCTCGAGAAACAGATGCTCAAAGCAGCGCGGGACCTCGAGTTTGAGGAGGCAGCGCGCTTGCGCGACGAGATCCAGCGGTTGCGTGCAGAGGGGCTGGGACTGCCGGAGACCAAGGCCGGCTGAGACAGGGGGCAAAAAAGGCTGCACGGCTATTGCAGGCCGCAAAGGGTTTGAGTATCTTGTGCCGCCCCGGAATGGGGGGCACTTAAACGAGGGCACCAGGGTTTGTAAGGGCGATTAGCTCAGGGGCACTTAAACGAGGGCACCAGGGTTTGTTCGGGCGATTAGCTCAGGGGTAGAGCGCCACGTTGACATCGTGGAGGTCGGTGGTTCGAAACCACCATCGCCCACCAGTTCCGAACGGAGCAGGCAGGGTCTGGACCGGTTGCAAAATGTAAAACGGGCCTCTTGGGCCCGTTTTGCGTATCAGGGCTGCAGAACAGCTTGTTGCGTAAGCGCAACAGGAGCCTGTTTTTTTAAGAAAATACGGGTTGCTATGGTTGTTTCTTGCTATTTGCCTATATAGAATCGCGTTCCCGCCATAGCACTCGTATTCGAGGCTCGTTAATGCGCGGCAACCTGTTGTGAATTGGAGGATTTCGGAATCGCAGTAACAAAGCGCGTGCGGCGCAATGAAGAAATTGACGCAGCCCAGGTTCGGGTTATTGACGACGAGGGCGAACAACGAGGGGTCATGTCACTGACGGCGGCCATTGCGGTTGCCAAAGGCGAAGGGCTCGATCTTGTGGAAGTTTCTCCAAATGCGGATCCACCAGTCTGCCGAATCATGGATTTCGGCAAGTATCTGTTTGAACAGAACAAGAAGTCTCAGGCTGCCAAGCGAAAGCAGAAGCAGGTTCACATTAAGGAAATCAAGTTTCGGCCGGGAACGGACGAAGGCGATTACAAGATTAAGCTGCGTAAGCTTATCGAGTTCCTCGAAGACGGGGATAAAACGAAAATTACGTTGAGATTCAGAGGTCGGGAGATGGCGCACCGGGAATTGGGTGCACAGCTACTGACCAGGGTCCGGGATGACCTGGAAGAATTTGGTGTTGTTGAGCAAATGCCGCAGATGGAAGGACGGCAGATGGTCATGGTTATTTCACCAAAGAAAAAGTGAGTAACGACTTTGATCGTTGCCAGGCATAAACGCCGGGTAACAGGATAGTCATTTACCCCGCCTGCAGCGGCTGCATGAGCAGTACGTGGCATGGCCAATAAAAGTGGAGACGACGAAATGTCGAAGATGAAGACGAACCGGGGCGCTGCCAAGCGCTTTCGCCGGACGGGAAAGGGCGGCTTCAAGCGCGCTCAATCTCACCTCAATCACATTCTTACGAAGAAGAAGTCCAAGCGTAAACGCCAGTTGGGTTCAACTGAGCAGGTTGCGGATTGTGACTTGAAGAGCGTGCGTCGCATGCTCCCTTACAGTTAAGAGGAGATTGAGGCATGGCTCGAGTTAAGAGTGGCGTTACCGCCAAAGCACGCCATAAGAAAGTCCTTGGTAAGGCCAAAGGCTATTACGGTGCGCGCAGTAAATTATTCAAGACCGCAAAGCAGGCTGTCATCAAGGCCGGGCAATACGCCTACCGGGATCGGCGCCAGCGTAAACGCCAGTTTCGCGCTTTGTGGATTACACGTATCAATGCGGCAGCCCGCCTGCACGGTTTGTCTTACAGCCGCTTGATCAATGGCTTAAGTCGTGCCGAGATTGAGGTCGACCGCAAGGTTCTGGCTGACATCGCGGTCCACGACCCCGAGGCATTTGGCGCAATCGCCGAAGCTGCAAAAGCTGCCCTGTCTGACGCCGCGTAAGTTCGGTCATACTCAGTAATCCTGAGCGACTGAACTCCTGCACGTAACGCGGCCATGCAAGCACTGAACGATTTGATCCAGTCCGCCGCATCGAAAATCGATGCGGCGGGCGATCTTGCGTCCCTGGACAGCGTACGCGTTGAGTACCTTGGCAAGAAAGGTGTTCTGACGGCGCGCCTCAAGTCCCTGAGCGAGTTATCCGCGGAAGAGCGCCCGGCGGCCGGGCAGGCTATCAACAAAGCGAAACAGGAGCTGCAGTCGCTGCTGAATGCGCGCCGTGAAGCGCTGGAGACGATCGCTCTCGAAGCAAAGCTTGCGGCGGATGCTGTGGACGTTACTTTGCCGGGGCGCGGGCTTGATATCGGTGGCCGGCACCCGGTCTCTCGCGCCATGCAGCGTATCGAGAAGATTTTCCGCCATGCGGGATTCGGTGTGCGTTCCGGGCCTGAGATTGAAGATGAATTCCACAATTTCACGGCGCTGAACATTCCTGACAATCACCCGGCACGTGCGATGCATGACACGTTCTATTTTCCGGGCGGCAATCTGCTGCGCACGCATACGTCCCCGGTACAGATCCGTTCGATTGTTGAAGAAGGCGTTCCTATTCGCATCATCGCCCCGGGCCGGGTGTATCGCTGTGATTCTGACCAGACGCATACGCCAATGTTTCACCAGGTCGAGGGACTGGTGATTGACGAGAATGTGAGTTTCGCGAACCTGAAAGCGGTGCTGCATCAGTTCGTTGAAGCGTTTTTTGAACGCAAGGCCGAGCTGCGTTTCCGTCCGTCCTATTTCCCGTTTACGGAGCCCTCTGCGGAGGTCGATGTACGCTGGGATGAAGGCAAGTGGCTGGAGATTCTCGGCTGCGGCATGGTGCATCCAAACGTGCTGGAAAGCGCCGGCATTGATCCCGAAAAATACACCGGTTACGCATTTGGTATCGGCATCGAAAGATTGGCCATGCTGCGCTACCACGTAACCGACCTGCGCACGTTTTTTGAGAACGACCTGCGTTTCCTGCGGCAGTTTCGGTAGTTGCGATGAAAGTAGCAGAATCCTGGTTACGCGAATGGGTCAATCCTGATCTGGATAGTCAGTCACTCGGCCACCAATTGACCATGCTGGGGCACGAGGTGGATGGTATCGAGTACCAGGGACAAGGCCTCGATGGCGTCATCGTCGGCGAAGTGCTCGATGTGCAGCCGCATCCCGATGCGGATCGCCTGCGCGTTTGCAAAGTGTCCACTGGCGAAGGCGAGCCGGTTGACGTCGTTTGCGGAGCACCCAATGTTGTCAAGGGCATGAAGAGCCCACTGGCATTACCCGGGGTGCGTTTGCCGAATGGCGCAAAGCTGCGCAAGTCGAAGATACGGGGTGTGGTCTCCAATGGCATGCTTTGTTCGGCGGTCGAACTCGGTCTGGGCGAAGAGTCAGACGGCATTATGGCGCTGCCGGGCGATGCACCCGTAGGCAAGTCGTTTGCCGAATTCCTCGATTTGCCGGACGCGGTGTTTGACATCGACCTGACGCCAAACCGGGGCGACTGTTTCAGCGTGCTTGGTATTGCACGAGATGTCGCGGCACTGACTGGCGCTGCGTTGAAGGCGCCGGACGTTCGCGCGCCGGCCGCAACGATCGACGCTGTCCAGGCTGTTGAATTACCAGAGCCTGCCGGATGTCCACAATTCGCCGGGCGGGTCATTCGTGGCATTGATCCGGCAGCGCAAAGCCCGTTGTGGATGATTGAGCGCTTGCGACGGGCCGGGTTACGAGCCATCCACCCGGTGGTCGACATAACCAATTACGTCATGCTCGAGTTGGGTCAGCCGCTGCACAGCTATGATGCCGCCCTGATCAAGGGGACTCTTCGTCCTTGTTACGCGCAGGGTGGAGAGCAACTCGCCTTGCTCGACGAGAAAACGATCGAGTTGCACCGCGGCACGATGATTATCACTGATGATTCCGGCCCCATCGGCCTTGCCGGCATTATGGGGGGGCTCAGTACGGCGGTTACCGACAGTACGCGCGATGTCTTCTTCGAGGCGGCTTTCTGGCCACCCGATACCATGGCGGGACAGGCCAGGTCCTACGGAATGCACACGGACGCGTCTTTGCGCTTCGAGCGCGGCGTTGATCCGACCGGCCAGGCTCGGGCAGTGGAGCGGGCAAGCGAGCTGTTACTTGCGATTGCCGGTGGCAGTGCGGGGCCGCTGCAGCTGGTTAACAATGACGAGTACCTGCCGAAACCGACGCCAATCGATCTGCGCGAAGAGCGTCTGCAGCAACTTCTTGGTGTGCAGGTCGACTCTGAGACTGTAACGGGCATTCTGACGCGACTCGGACTATCCGTCACACGCAACAAGACCGGTTGGTCGGTGGTATCGCCACCGCACCGATTTGATATAGAGCGTGAAGTCGACCTGATCGAAGAGGTCGCGCGAATCTTCGGGTACGACAATATTCCGGAAGTTACCGGCTCAGCCGAGGCGCCGCTGGAGGCGGTAACTGAGTCGCGGATCGAAACCGAGGTTGCGGCTACGTTGTTGGTTGCACGGGATTACCAGGAAGTCATTACCTACAGCTTTGTGGATGCGGACGACGATCTGGCGATTTCAGGGGCGAAGTCAGCATTGGTCCTGAGCAACCCGATTTCCTCTGAGATGTCGGTGATGCGCTCATCGCTGTGGCCGGGGATGCTACGAGCAGCGGCCAGCAACAGTGCGCGTCAGCAAGATCGCGTACGCCTCTTTGAGATCGGTAAGTCCTTTCATGGTTCACTTGAGGATCACCACGAACGTGTTCGCATTGCCGGGCTGGTATTCGGCCCTGTGGCTCCGGAACAATGGGCAAGCCCGTCACAGCCGGTCGATTTTTTCGATATAAAGTCTGACGTGATGGCGCTGCTGCGCGCAGCAGGCAGCCGCTCGCAGTTTGTATTCAGCGAGGCAGCGCATCCGGCGCTGCAGCCAGGGCAAACGGCAGAAATCATCCGTGCAGGAGAATCCATCGGAGTTCTCGGCAAACTGCACCCGAAGCACGCGAAGCAATTTGGACTCAAGCAGTCAGTGTACGTTTTCGAACTGGATGCCTCGGCGGCGCTCGCTTCGGAACCGCCGGTGGCTGTAGCCGTTTCCCGGTACCCGGCAATCCGCCGCGATATCGCGGTACTGGTGAAGGAAAATATCTCCGCCAGTGAGCTGGTCGATGCGGTAGCGTCGGCTGCGCCGGATTTGATCAAGAGCGTGAGAATATTTGACATTTATCAAGGCGCAGGCATAGAAGCTGGGCTAAAAAGCGTCGCAATAGGCTTGATTTTACAGGAAACATCCCGCACCCTTACCGACGAAGACGCGGATGCGACGCAGGCCGCAGTAGTACAAAAACTTCACCAGAAATTTGCGGCTGTTTTGAGAGAATGATTGAATGGCGCTAACAAAAGCTGACATGGCAGAATCGCTATTTAACGAGCTCGGCTTGAACAAGCGCGAAGCTCGCGAACTGGTAGATATGTTTTATGAGGAACTGCGAGCGTCGCTCGCGGTTGGTGAGCAGATCAAGCTTTCCGGTTTCGGCAACTTTGATCTCCGTGACAAGAAAGAAAGACCGGGCAGAAATCCGAAAACCGGAGAAGAGATACCTATCTCTGCACGTCGCGTTGTGACGTTCCGGCCGGGACAAAAACTAAAAGCCCGAGTAGAGGCATATGCTGGAACCGGGGAATAACGACGAACTACCTGCAATACCTGGGAAGCGCTATTTCACCATTGGTGAAGTGAGCGAGCTTTGCGCTGTGAAGCCGCACGTGCTTCGCTACTGGGAGCAGGAGTTTCCACAGCTCAAGCCGGTCAAGCGACGGGGCAACCGCCGTTACTACCAGCGTCAGGATGTGTTGATCATTCGCCAGATCAGAAGTCTTCTGTACGACGAGGGGTTCACCATTGGTGGTGCCCGGCAACGTCTCATGGGCGACTCAGCCAAGTCTGACGTGACGCAAAGTCAACAGATTATCAAGCAGTTGCGCGTAGAACTTGAGCAAGTTCTTAAGATCCTGCGCCGCTAAATCAACCCTTTGAAGATGGTCGGCTGGCAAGTATCATTGCCGCGCGGGCCTGATTCCGCAAACACGGTCGGGGCGTGGCGCAGCCTGGTAGCGCACATGCATGGGGTGCATGGGGTCGGAGGTTCGAATCCTCTCGCCCCGACCATTTAAAAAAAAAGACCCCTTGTGGGGTCTTTTTTTTGGCATCAATCGGCTGTAGTGCAGGTCGCACGCAATGCAGCCTGGTGCAAGGCTTGGGCTGCGCGGCGCGAAGCCTACGCGTGCAGTTTCGGCATTTTCAGCTTGCGGTCCTCAATGCCGAGCAGTATCGGCTGTGCCGTTTCCCGATAAATATTCACCTTGGCATTGTAAGCGACACGCGACAAACCGTGTTTGTCCTTGATGTGCAAGCGCCGGATATTAAACTCGCCTTCGCCAATACTTTCGCCCGTCAGGTAGCACTTGATGGCCGTGACGCGCTCGCCTGAGAATTCAAGGCCGCTGAGTTTTGCGAGGTTGCCCTGCGCACGCTGCAGAAAGGTGACGGCGTCGAGATTGGCCTGTGTCTCGGCAGGGTCGAGCTGGCCACCGTCGACGACATCGGTCAGGAAGTCGCCCACCAGGATTTGTCCCGGCAGTGCGGCTTCAATCATGCGCGCCAGTTCAATTGTCACGTCACCGACAATGTAATCATGCATTGTAGGATTCAGACCCTCGGCCTGATGGAATTCGTAACAACTACCAACATGGAAGCAGGCACGCAGACTGGGTACGGCTTTCGACGTCGCCTTATTGCGCGCAATAGCATTGTCGGCCAGAACAATATGCATGAAATGGTAAAGATTGACGTTAGCCTCGAGTCCTTCATCACGATTCCAGACATAAAAGCCGTCGCCGCTTGAAGAGCGCGCAAAGTTGATGCCCACTTCCTGCTCCATCATCTTCGCGTGCGCGGAGTTGAGGGAGTAGGACAAGCTGTTGAGCTGAGTCATTTGCTCAAACGGTGTAAGCAGGCTGAAACCCACGATATCGAAGAGCGTGACAGCCCGGCTGGCAACGAAGTTAATGCCGTAGCGACGAATCATTTTCTCAATGATCTGGTTTTCTACCGGGTGCCCGGTGAGCGGTTCGCGCAAAGGCACGTAGACTGGCTGGACGTCGAGCAGGCGGGCGACTTTCTGCATTTGTGTGAAATTCAGTTGGCGCTCGCCGGAAATGAGCTCTGTGATGAATCGTGCGGATACCTTCGGTGGCTGGTTATTCGGGCGCGACGCCGTGTACTCTGCGATCGCGTAATGAGGCACCACCAGGACCAGCACGCCTTCGTCGAGCCGCGCCCAGCTCAGGATGTTGTTTTGCCCAAGCGACCAGTGCTGGTGCAACATCCGTTCAAGGTGCACGAGATTGCTGCGCTGACGGAGGCCCATTTCCTGCGCGAGGCCAGCGAGCTGGTCCAGGTACGGCGAAAAGTCAGCAATTCGTCGAATTCCGGACTGAGATAGGTCGTCAAGTTCCATACGGATCGAGGAAATTAGTCACATCAAGGTAATATCGCAAGTATTATCCGCAGTTATGACACAAAGTGCACCTGGTTTAGATGAAATAGCCCGGACGCGTCAGCGTCTGGGCGACGCGATTTTCAGGACGCCGACCGTACGTTGCGCGGGTCTCGAAGAGATTCTTGGCAATTCAACCGAGGTGTTCGGCAAGCTCGAGTTCCTGCAGCGAACCGGCACGTTCAAGGCGCGCGGCGCGCTTGCAACCGTCCGTGGTCTCAGCGCTGACCAGCTTCGGCGCGGAGTGACAGCGGTGAGTGCGGGAAATCACGCGATAGCAACCGCCTATGCGGCGAGTGTTTCCGGTACCAGCGCCAAAGTGGTGGTGACCGCCTCCGCAAATCCTGTGCGGGTGGCTGCAACGAGGGCCTTTGGTGCCGAGGTACTGGTCGCGCCGACGGTGCAGCATGCATTTGCAATGGCTGAGCGCGTCCAGGCTGATGAAGGCCGCTATTTCGTTCATCCGTTCGATGGCTTTGATATAGCAACAGGTACCGGCACCCTCGGTCTGGAACTGTCTGAGCAGCTTGCACCCGTTGATGACGTATTGATCGCCGTGGGCGGTGGCGGTCTCGCAGGAGGCGTCGCGAACGCTTTGAAGCAGCTTTGGCCACAGACCCGAATTACAGGCATTGAACCCGTAGGTGCCGACACGATGCACCGCAGCTTTGCGGCCGGGTCGCCACAGTCGATCGACCAAGTTACGACAATCGCAGACAGTCTGGGCGCACCGCATGCTGCGCAATTCTCGTTCGAGCTGTGTCGGGACAACATTGATCAACTGGTACGCGTGGATGACGACATGTTGCGTAGTGCGATGAACACTTTATTTCGGACGATGAAGATCGCGGTTGAGCCAGCGTGTGCCGCGGCAACAGCGGCGCTGCTTGGGCCATTGAAAGACTCCCTGGCGGGGCGCCGTGTTCTGCTGATCTTTTGTGGCAGCAATATTGACTGGTCCGGCTTTAGTCAACACGCAGAACTAATGGCCAATTGATGAATGCTACCGTTGACCGTCTGAAGGCAATCGTCGGGCCAGGTGCCTGGGTTACCGACCCTGAAGCGCTACAGCCGCACCTCACTGAATGGCGCGGCCGCTTGCACGGCAGCGCGTCCGTGATGCTGTTACCGAAGAATACGGCGGAAGTCGCCGAGATCCTGCGCGTCTGTGCATCGACACGCACTGCCGTGGTGCCGCAAGGTGGCAATACGGGCATGTGCGGCGGGGCTATTCCTGACGAGTCGGGAACGCAGGTGATCGTCAATCTGCGGCGGATGAACCGTATCAGGCAGGTAGACGCCCTGAATTTTTCGCTGGTTGCGGACGCCGGATGCGTCCTCGCCGATGTGCAGGCCGCGGCCCGTGAGGTCGGACGCATGTTTCCGCTGAGCCTCGGTGGTGAGGGTAGTTGCCAGATCGGCGGCAACCTAGCCACCAATGCCGGCGGCATCAACGTGCTGCGCTACGGCACAGCACGCGATCTTACGCTTGGGGTCGAAGTGGTTCTCGCGGATGGCACAATCTGGGACGGCATCCGAACCTTGCGCAAAAACACCGCCGGCTACGATCTCAAACAACTGTTCATTGGTAGTGAAGGGACGCTAGGCATTATCACCGGGGTCGCCGTGAAGCTGTTTCCTGACCCTGGACACATTCGCACGGCCTTCCTGGCCTTGGCGACAGCGCAGCAGGCAATTGAATTGCTGGCTGAATTCAGAACTCGGCTGCCGGAAAGCGTCCAGGCGTTCGAACTGATCAGCAAGCGTGCTCTGAGTTACGTGGCGAGGCACATTCCCGATGTCAGGTTACCGCTGGACGATGGTTATCCCTGGTACGTGCTGCTGGATGTCGCGATTCCCGATCAGTCGGACGCGCTCGAAAGGTTGCTGCAAGCCGCTATTGACCGCGGCATGGTCACGGATGCGGTACTGGCAAAGAATGTTGCCGAGGCTGAACAGCTCTGGCGCGTGCGGCATTCGATTTCCGAGGCCGAGAAACGCGAAGGCCGGGGTATCAAGCACGATATCGCGGTGCCTATCGGGCGTATGCCTGAGTTTCTGGTTGAAGCCAGCCGTCGACTCACAGTGCAGGTGCCGGAAGCCATCCCGGTAGTATTTGGTCACGTCGGCGATGGTAATCTGCATTACAATGCGCACCTCCCGGCCGCGCTGCAGGGCGCTGAGTTCGATCGCCTGGCTTTGAGGGTCACGACCGTGATCTACGAATTGGTGCAGGAAGTTGGCGGCAGTATCAGTGCGGAACACGGGATTGGGGTCTTCAAGCGGGACGCCCTGGCGCAATATTCAGATCCGGCCGAGTTGCAGCTCATGCGGACGCTCAAGCAGGCACTTGACCCGGCAAACATCCTGAATCCCGGCAAGGTAATTTGACGACCAGTTCCGCGAGGCAATTTGACGGGGGCGTTAAGATAGGCAAATACGTGGGAAAAACTGTAATTTATGGGTGCTGATTCTTACAAGATTCGCGAGATTCTGGCGGAGCCGCTGGCTGATCTGGATGACACGCTTGGCACGACCAATGACGATATCCGCCTGCTGACGGATCTGAAGCAGCGGATCGGTGGCCTGCTGGGTTCGGGTAACGGCGTGGAGCAGGAAATTCGGGCACTGCTGCAGGAGCGCTATAACGACGGCGCCCTGCGTGAGGAAACCTATCAACTCGTCAAGTCCATGCTTGACCGGCACACGACGGAAAACGTGAAGACGGCTCCCAAGGATAGTCGCCAGTCGCGCAGCGCACTCGATACTGAAAGCGAATTTGATGCCCGCACCGCCGAACTCGGAAACGATGAACCCTCCGACGATGATGCGTTTGCGGCGACAGCCGTGCTCAAGGACAGTAAGTCGCACCCCGTGGTGGCTGACGACCAGGTCCAGGTTGGCTCCGTGCTGCGTGACCGCTTTCTGCTCAAAGAGCGTGTCGCAGGTGGCAGCATGGGGGTTGTCTACAAGGCACTTGACCGGCGCATGGCCGAGGCAGGTGCGGGTGAACACTGGGTAGCCATCAAGATCCTGTCGCCGCAGTTGTCGCAAAACGCGCAGGCGCTGCGAGCGTTGCAGCAGGAAGCGGCCAAAGGGCGTTGTTTAACGCACTCCAACATTGTCCGGTTTATCGATCTCGACCGGGATGACGACCTGTACTTTATCGTAATGGAGTGGCTTGACGGACAGAATCTAGCTGAGATTCTCGATTCCTCTGACGGCAAGGCGATGGGCATCGAAGAAGCCATCGATATTGTTGAGCAGACTTGTCGAGCACTCGACTACGCACATCGCTGCGGCATTGTTCATGCGGACGTGAAGCCCGGCAACATCATGATCATGCCGGACGGCACAGTTAAGTTATTCGACTTCGGCGTAGCGCGCGTGCGTCAGACAGAAGAGCAGGCAGGCAACGAATTTAATCCGAGCGTGCTTGGCGCGCTGACACCGGCCTACTCGAGCATGCAGGTGTTGACTGGCGAAGAGCCGGTGCCGGCCGATGACGTATTCTCACTGGGTTGTCTTTTTTACAGGCTCGTCGCCGGCTACCGAGTATTCGGTCCACGCAACGCAGCGCAAGCCGCCGAAGAGGGCATGAAGCCGCAGCGGCCGCAGGGTCTGTCTGACAGTCAATGGCGTGCTCTGAAAAAGGCAATTTCCTTCTCGCGCGTAACGCGATTCCAGACAATGGCCGAGTTCCTCGAAGCCTTGCGTGATGAGTCCGGTGAAACGATCGCCATTGAAGCCGATCAACGATTGCTGGCTGAGGAGAAACCGAGTTCGCATAGCTGGTTGTTGGGACTGGTAGCGCTGGTAGGTCTGCTAGGTTTCGCCATTTTCCAGTTTGGTTTTTCCGACAATTACGAATTGTCCGGCAAGACACAGGACTGGCTTGACCGGCAAATAAGCACTTTCAAGCAGGCAATAGCCACCGACAATGCGGCCGAAGGCACCGACGACAATGCGATCGTCGATCTGGATATGCCACCGCAGAATCCCATCGCGGAACAGGCGATCGCATCGCCGGGCACGGAAACGGCACAGGCTGAAACTGAGCTTGACGAGCTGGCGGGTGCGGGTCCGGGTGCGGCAAGTGCTGAGACTGATGAGGACCCCACTGCAGGTCTCGTCACAGGTACGGACTCACTCATGCCGGAGCTCTTTGAGGAAGAAGACACCGCAACGCCAATTGACTTCTCCATTTTGCCGCCCGCAAGTGTGCAGGTGCCGTTGCAGGAAGGTTCGCTTGAAAGTGCGCCGACTGTTGTGACCTTGCGCGAAGACGATGCGCCGATCACGGTTGACCTGATGCGCACCGGCAGTATTGAGCCACCTTTGCGGCTGCGTATCGAGGAAGTCGGCTACAGCGGCAACCGGTCGCCCTGGGCCGCAGGCCAATACACTATTTCAGACGACGGCATGATTGAAATTCCCGCCGGGCAGGATCGGGCGCGAATCACGCTTTCAATGGCCAGCGACCCCCTGCGTGAGGCCGACCAGGTGTCAACCTTGCGCGTACGGCAAGCGGACTCGACAACCACGCAGCTTGCAACTATCGAGCTGGAACTCGAGGACGACGATCAGCGCGCATTTGAAGCCGAGTTGCCGATAAACACGCTTGCTTTCGCTGTCAGCCAGGTGTCAGTGCGGGAACGCGACCCGGTTGTCCAGATCGACGTGCTGCGCTTCAATCCTGACGACACGCAAGTGGTTATCGGGTACACAGTCCGCGATATTACGGCCACTGAAGGTGAGGATTATTTTTCCCCGGGTGGTTACTCAGTTTCATTCGGCCCCGGACAGCGCTCGGCGCGCCTGCTTATACCGTTAGTTCAGGACAGCATCAGTGAGGGTGACGAAGCGTTCACCGTTGAGCTTGCAGCGCGTGACGACACTGTCGGTGCCGAGGTTTACCAACGCATCGTCGTGATGATCCGCGACGACGAGATCGCAGCGCAATAAATCTCCTGCTAGACTCCGCACCGACCCTGCACGGCGTAAAGCCGTGTCTCCTGTAACAATCTAGAGTGTTGAGATGGAAGAGAAAGAGCTGCGTCGCTATTCACGCGTCGTTGTCGATGGCATTGAGCAGGCGCCCAGTCGGGCAATGCTTCGTGCGGTCGGATTCACCGAAGATGATTTCAAGCGTCCCCAGATAGGTATTGCTTCAACGTGGAGCATGGTGACGCCTTGCAATATGCACATTGGCGATCTTGCAAGTGTCGCAGCCAAGGCAGCGGATGCCGCCGGTGGCAAGGGCGTGGTATTCAATACGATATCGGTATCCGATGGCATATCGATGGGTACGCCCGGTATGCGCTATTCATTGGTTTCGCGCGAAATTATTGCTGACTCCATCGAGGCCGTTACCGGTGCAGAAGGTTTTGACGGCCTGGTCGCTATTGGCGGCTGCGACAAAAACATGCCCGCTTGTGTGATGGCAATGGCGCGTCTTAACCGGCCAGCCGTTTTTGTTTACGGCGGTACGATTAAGCCCGGTGTGAAACGCCGTGACATTGTTTCCGTGTTTGAAGCGGTGGGGGCGGCTGCAGCCGGCTCGATCAGCGATGCAGAATTGCTCGAAGTTGAACAAACCGCTATCCCCGGCCCCGGGGCCTGTGGTGGCATGTACACAGCGAACTCCATGGCGTCCGCGATCGAGGCGCTCGGTATGAGCCTGGGCAACAGTTCTGCCCAGGAGGCTGTTTCAGCGCACAAGCGCGAGGACTGCGAACGTGCCAGCCAGGCCGTGATGAACCTGATTCGAGCGGATATCAAGCCGCTCGATATCATGACGAAGAAGGCCTTCGAAAATGCGATCGCCGTTGTGATCGCGCTCGGAGGTTCCACGAACGCTGTCTTGCACTTGCTTGCGATTGCCCGGGAAGCTGATGTCGATCTGTCACTGGATGACTTTACGCGCATCGGTGCCAAGACGCCGTTGCTGGCAGACGTGAAGCCCAGCGGTCACTTCCTCATGTCGGAACTGATCGAGATCGGGGGAATTCAACCGCTCATGAAACGCATGCTGGACCGCGGCCTGTTGCATGGAGATTGCCTCACAGTAACGGGCAAGACGCTGGCAGAGAATCTGGCGGATGTCGCTGATTACCCGACAGGGCAAAAAATCATTCGCGACTTTGATAATCCGATCAAAGCAGACAGCCACCTGGCCATTATGTACGGCAACCTGGCGCCGGAAGGCGCTGTGGCGAAGATCACAGGCAAGGAAGGCTTGCGCTTTGAGGGCACGGCGCGCGTTTTTCATTCTGAGGAAGAGGCACTACAAGCGATTCTCGACGGCTCAATCGTCGCAGGTAATGTCGTTGTCATCCGTTATGAAGGCCCGAAGGGTGCGCCGGGTATGCGAGAAATGCTGAGTCCGACCGGAGCGATCATGGGCAAAGGGCTCGGGTCCGACGTGGCGCTGATAACGGACGGGCGTTTCTCCGGCGGCAGTCACGGCTTTGTTGTCGGGCATGTGTCGCCCGAAGCGGCAGCCGGCGGCCCTATTGCTCTGCTGGAAGATGGAGACAGAATTACTATCGATGCCGAAAGCAAACAGATCAACGTCGACTTGTCGGCGGCTGAACTGGACAAGCGCCGCAAGAACTGGCGTCGGCCTGTCTCCAGCGTCAGTCGCGGTGTGCTGGCCAAGTACCGTGTGCAGGTCTCTTCAGCTTCTGAAGGGGCCGTTACAATTCCGTCGGCATGGGAAGAACAGGGCGATGACGCTTGACCTTTGCGGCGAGGTTAGCTCTACTGCCCCGATGATTCGTTTCGACACCCACGTAAAGTGCCACGGCAAACCGCTTGCGGAAGCTAAAAAACACTTAAAACAGATGGCGCGCCAGAGGTGCGTGGGTGCCAGTGGCAACTGTATCGGCTAGCATAAAGCCCGGACATTGCTAACAAACCCGCCAGGCATTCCTTGCGGGTTTTTTTTTGACCAGTGAGATAGCAGATATGACAACAGAAGCTTCATTCGAAGACAGCCGCAATCTGGGCGCCCCTGATGCAATTGCCGAGTCGCCATGGGTTGTCATGAAGTTCGGTGGTACCAGCGTGTCGACGGCGCAGAACTGGGCGACAATCGCCAACCTGGTGCGCTCGCGGGTGCGTCAGAATCTCAAACCGGTCATAGTTCATTCAGCCCTGCGCGGCGTTTCCAACCGCCTGGTCACACTGCTTGACGAGGCTATCGCAGGAGATCCGGCAGCAGGCATTGCCGCAATACGCGAGCAGCATTTCGATCTCGCGCGTGACCTGAAACTGGACGGCGAAGCGCTGCTTGGCGAGCCGCTGCACGAACTTGAGCAACTGGTTGCGGGCGTGCGGCTGGTTCGGGAAGTCAGTGTGCGTGTCCGGGTCCGCGTTCTTGCGCTCGGAGAACTCATGTCCACTCGACTCGGCGCCGCCTACCTGGAGCGCTGCGGCCTGGACGTGGAATGGCGCGATGCTCGTGACCTGCTGACCAGCGTCAGTCGCAACGCCACACAAACGAGCCGCGACTACCTGTCGGCGGTTTGTGGGCATGAGCCGGATCCGGCGCTTGGGCCGGAGCTTGCAACATCCGGCAAGGTTGTCCTGACGCAGGGCTTCATTGCGCGCAACAAGAATGGCGAGACGGTGATTCTCGGACGCGGCGGCTCAGACACATCGGCCGCTTACTTCGCCGCAAAGCTGCAGGCGCGCAGGCTGGAGATATGGACCGATGTCCCGGGTTTGTTCAGTGCCGATCCGCGCCTCGTACCGTCCGCTCGATTGCTCGTTGCACTGCGTTACGATGAAGCGCAAGAGCTGGCGTCGGCTGGCAGCACCGTGTTGCATCCACGCTGTATTTCGCCACTGAGACCGCACGGCATTCCTTTGTTCATCCGCAGTACCCTGTCCCCGGAGATTCACGGGACGGTCATTTCTTCAATCACCGATGAAGTTGAGCCACAAGTGAAGGGCATCTGTGTGCGCCGGAATATCTCACTGGTGTCAATGGACAGCGTCGGCATGTGGCACGAAGTCGGTTTTCTGGCACGCGCATTCGCTGTTTTCAGTGAGCACGGTCTGTCCGTCGATTTCGTTTCAACCTCGGAAACCAACGTTACTGTCTCGATTGATACTTCGGATGGTGTCGTGGCTGGCGAGACGCTCGAGGCGCTTGTAGCGGATCTGAGTGCGATGTGCCGAGCGCATATTATCGACCAGTGTGTGGCGGTGAGCCTGGTTGGTCGCAAAATTCGAACAATATTGCCGAGACTCGCACCCGCCCTCGAAGTTTTCGAGGAAGAGAAGATTCACATGCTGAGCCAGTCTGCCAATGACCTGAACCTGAGTTTTGTTGTGGGCGAAGACCAGGGTGAAAAGCTGGTAACCAAGTTGCATGCAACGGCCATCCGACAAACGGGTGGCAGCCCGGCGTTCGGTGCAAGCTGGGAAGAGCTCTATCGCAGCGAGCCAGTACCTGCACAGCGCAGCAAGGCGTGGTGGGTTGGCCGCCGCAGTGATCTCCTGGCGCTGGCGGAGCAACAGCAAAATGCTTACGTCTACAATAGTGAAACGGTACGTGAAGCGGCCCGGAGTCTCGTGGAGCTGGGTAATGTGGATCGTGTGTTGTACGCGGTCAAAGCGAACTTCAATCCGGATCTGCTGCGGGCACTGGACGAGGAGGGCGTTGATTTCGAATGCGTATCGCCCGGCGAAGTTGAATGGCTCGAATCGGTTCTCCCCGGCCTGGACCTCAAACGGATCCTGTTTACTCCGAATTTTGCGCCGCGCAGTGAATACGAGTGGGCATTGAAAAAAGGTCTCGTCGTGACGCTGGACAACCTGCATCCCTTGCAGAAATGGCCTGAGCTGTTCGCTGGCAGCGAGTTATTTGTGCGCATGGACCCAGGTCAGGGGCGCGGCCATCACGAGCACGTTAAAACAGCGGGCGTGCACTCCAAGTTCGGCGTACCGGTATTTGAAGTAGATGAGTTGCGTGAGCTTGTACAGGCGGCTGGTGCCGAGGTTGTCGGTATTCATGCGCACAGTGGCAGCGGTGTGTCGGACCCTGAAAACTGGCGCAACGTCGCCTTCGAACTTGTCAAGGTTGCTGCGCAATTCCCGAAGGTCACGACTATTGATCTCGGTGGTGGCCTGGGTGTCCCTGAGAAGCCGGGGGACAAGCCGTTCGACCTGGCGCGGATGAATGAAATGCTGGGCGAAATCAAAGAAGCTTATCCGCAGTACAAGCTCTGGATTGAACCGGGCCGTTACCTGGTCGCGCGTGCGGGCATCATTCTGACACGCGTTACACAGGTGAAAGGAAAGGGCGACATGCGCTATATCGGTGTTGGTACGGGCATGAACTCCCTGATCCGACCGGCCCTGTATGGCGCGTACCATGAAATTGTCAATCTATCCAAGCTTGAGCAAACACCGAGTGAAACGGTTACTGTGGTGGGTCCTATTTGCGAGACCGGCGACCGGCTGGGAACTGATCGTCTGTTGCCGCCATCGGAGGAAGGGGACGTGATACTGATCGCCAATACGGGTGCGTACGGTTACGTAATGAGCTCTTTCTACAACCGTCGCGAAGTCGCACCGGAAGTAGTGATCTAAGGCGCCTCGCAAAGCGATGCTCGGCGGGAAAGAGGCATCTCGCTATCAGTTGGTATGGCGCTGCCGCAGGACTTCGCAAACGTCTTCGAATGACAAGTCCTGCAAACGTAACAGCACCAGCAGGTGATAGATGAGGTCGGCAGCTTCATTCACCACCTCTTCCTCGTCGCCAGCAACGGAAGCGAGTGCCAATTCAACACCTTCTTCACCGAGTTTCTGTGCGACGCGCTTGATACCGGAAGCCGCAAGGCTGGCGGTGTAGCTGGTATTGCTGCCATCATCAATACGCTGGCGGATGATCGTCTGCAGTTGGTCGATAAATGATATGTCAGACACCAAGGTTCTCCGTTCTGGATTCTGCTGGTCGTATATCGACACCAGCCTGCAAAAGAAAGTTCTTTAGTTCCGGAATTGAAATTGCCGCCGAGTGAAAGACGCTGGCTGCGAGTGCACCGTCAACATTGGCTGTGGCAAAAACTTCGGCAAAATGCTGCATCGACCCGGCTCCGCCAGAGGCGATAATTGGCACGGTGCAGACTGCGCGAACAGCTTGCAGTTGCGCGCAGTCGTAGCCGCTGCGGACACCGTCCCGGTTCATGCAATTTATGACCAGCTCGCCTGCGCCGCGATCAACCGCCTCACGGACCCAGTCCAGCGTCTGATAGCTCGCTGCCGAGGTCTTGTTCGGGTCCCCGGTGTTCTGGAACACGACGTACTGGTCATTGATCTGTTGGCTATCCACGCCGACGACCACGCACTGTGAGCCAAATCGCCGGGCGAGATCTGTAATCAGCCCCGGGTTTTGCAGGGCGGGCGTATTGATGGAAATTTTGTCAGCACCCTTGTTGAGCACTTCCTCGGCCGAGTCGATGCTGCGGATGCCGCCTGCAACGCAAAACGGTATATCAAGCACCGCTGCGACACGGCTGACCCAGCTCCGATCGACACTGCGGCCATCAGGACTCGCCGTAATATCGTAAAAAACCAGCTCATCGGCACCTTCGGCGCAGTAGCGCGTGGCGAGTTCAACAATGTCGCCGACGTCGCGATGATTGCGAAACTGCACACCTTTGACGACGCGTCCTTCGCGCACGTCCAGGCAGGGAATTATGCGTCTTGTGGGAATGCTGCCACCTCGTCACTTGTGATCTGTCCGTCGAGCAGCGCGCGGCCGGTAATTGCCGCCGGCAGGCCGTTTGTACGGAGGTCATAGAGATCCGCAATATTTCGAACACCGCACGAGGCCTGTAGCCGCAAGCCCGGATAGCGTTTCAGGATAGCGACATAGAGTTGCACATTCGGGCCGCTCAGGGCGCCGTCGCGGCTGATATCGGTACACAGTACATTGAGAATGCCGGCGTCAGTGAAGCGATCGAGGCAATCCCATAACGGGGTTGTGCTGGTTTTTGTCCAGCCATCGGTCGCGAGAAACGGCGTGCCGTTGCCCTGCATAATCACATCAAGGGCAAGAACGATACTGTCGGGACCAAAGTCATCCGCCCAGCCAAGCACGGTATCCGGCGACTGGACGGCAATACTGCCAATTACACAGCGTTTTACACCCTGGCCCAGCCAGTTGCCGACGGCGGCGCCGGTTCGTATGCCACCGCCAACCTGGATACTGAGCGCAGTTTGTTCGGCAATTGCCTGGATAGTCTCGCTGTTCTGTTGTTCGCCGCTCAGCGCGCCGTCGAGGTCGACGATGTGCATATCCCTGACCGCCAGTTTTGCAAAGCGCTCAGCGATGCGCAGGGGGTCCTTGCTGTACTCGGTTTGCTTTGCGAAGTCACCCTGAAAAAGGCGCACGCAACTGCCGCTCTTTAGATCGATTGCCGGTATTATTTTCATTGCCTGTGCTTTATCGCCGGTTGTACAAAAAATTTCGCAGCAAACGCGAGCCCGCGTCCGCCGAGCGCTCCGGATGAAATTGCGCGGCGAGGAAATTGCCGTGCCCGGTAATCGCCGTAAAGGGTTCGGAATGCATGGCGGTCGCCAGTGTGTGTTCAGAAACAGGTAGTGCGTAGCTGTGCACGAAATAGAAGTAGCTTTGCTCGCCAATGTCATCCAGCAGGTGAGTCTCGCGCAATCCTGTGACCTCGCACCAGCCCATGTTTGGCACAGGGTGCTCTGCATCTGCGCTCAGCTTGCCTACTGTACCCGGGATGATGCCCAGGCAGTCCACATCCTCTTCCTCGGAGGCGTCAGCCAGCAGTTGCATACCAAGGCAAACGCCGAGTACGGGTTGCTTAAGGCTGCGAATGACATCAATGAGCTGTGCGTCCCTGAGGCGCTGCATGGCGTCGCGAGCGGCACCTACCCCGGGAAGGATTACCTTCTCCGCCGCGCGGATGACGGCCGCGTCGCGAGTGAGCTCGGCCGTCTTGCCGATGCGCTCGAGCGCATAGACCAGCGAAGCAATATTAGCCCCACCGCTGTCGATGATGGCCACCTTGGTGCTCATGTCAGTGCAAAATTCCCTTGGTTGAGGGCAGCTCATTACTTTCTATCTGCAAGGCGGGCCGCAGTGCACGTCCAACGGACTTGAAGCAGGCTTCGACCATGTGATGCGTGTTCTCGCCCGAAACCCGGATATGGATCGCAGCGCCGAGTGCGTCCGCCAGTGACTGGAAGAAATGCCGCACCATCTCAGTGGACATCGTTCCTACCTGGTCGCGCGGGAATTTCCCCTCAAACACAAAACTGCTGCGGCCTGACAGGTCGATTGCTGTGTGTGCTTCACTTTCATCCATCGGCAGCACAAAGCCGTAGCGACCAATGCCACGCTTGTCGCCCAGTGCTTCGCGCAATGCCGTGCCGAGACAGAGTGCGACGTCTTCAACCGTGTGATGTTCGTCGATGTGCAGGTCGCCGCTGCATTTGACATCGAGGCTGAATCCGCCGTGCCGCGCAATCTGTTCCAGCATGTGATCGAAAAAGCCGATGCCTGTATCGATGGCTGTCGGTACCGACGAATCGAGGTTCACTGAACAGCGAATCTTTGTTTCTCGGGTATTGCGCGCAATGCTTGCCTTGCGATCGGCGCTGCACAGACAATCAGCGATGCCTGGCCATGTCTCAGCGTAGTCGCCGTTTGCCGAAACCAGGAAGCCCGGGATCGCCAGGCGTTTGGCAAGTTCAATATCGGTTTCCCGGTCGCCGATGACAGCGCAGCGCTCCAGGTCCAGTGCCGTTTTCGCAAGATACGCGGTTAACAGGCCGGTCGCGGGTTTACGGCAGTCGCAGCGGTCTTCGGGCAAATGCGGGCAGATGAAGATCTCGTCGAACTTGATTCCCTGTGAACGCAGTATGTCGAGCAGGTGAGTATGGCATTGCTCGAATTGCTCCGTTGGGAAGGCGTTTGTGCCCAGCCCATCCTGATTGCTGACCATCACGAAGCGATAACCGTGATCGCGCAAACGCAAGAGCGCAGGGATCACACCCTCAACCAGCTTTACTTTTTCCAGTGCGTCGACCTGAAAGTCTTCCGGTTCATGAATTAATGTGCCGTCTCGGTCGATGAACAATATCTTCTTGGCCATAGTCTTATCTCGATACTCGCTCAAGACTTGTGAGTAGTTGGTCATTTTCTGCCTGGCTGCCTATCGTGATTCGTACGCAGTCGTCCAGGTCGCCACCGAAATCCCGAAGCAAAATTTTGTCATTGCGGACCTGTTCGAGGACGTGCGGAGCCTGGCGAAGTTGCAGAAAAAGAAAGTTGGCAGCGCTGGGCCACAGTCGTTCCACGAACCAGAAGGATTGCAGGGCCGCACTCATCCGTTCCCGCTCACTCACGATGTCCGCGATACGGCTGGCTGCTTCCTGAATGCCGCTCTCCTGAAGCGCATCCTCAACGCATTCGCTAACCGGTGTGGCAATGGCATACGGTGCCTGAACCGCGCTCAGCATGCGGATTACCTCGGGCGGTCCAAGAGCCGCGCCGCAGCGTGCGCCGGCAAAAGCGAGTGCCTTGGAAAGGGTCCGCAAGACAATGAGGTTTGGGTATTGACCAAGCAGGTCAGTGCTGCCCGAGCTGCCAGAAAACTCGATATAGGCCTCGTCAACGACAATGGCGGACTTGCTATTGCGCGCTTCAAGAATTTTTATCAGCACATCCCGTTCGAGCAGATTACCCGTGGGATTATTCGGTGAGCACAAGAAGACCAGCCGCGTGTTGCTATCGCAGGCCTCAAGTATGTCGTTCGCCGCAATGGCGAAGTCGTTGTCTGGATTGGTTGCAACTTCGCGTACCGTCGCTCCCTGGACCACTGCGTAATGGCGGTACATCGAAAAACTCGGCGCTGTGGTCACGATGTTGTCGATGCCCGCCCTGCAGAAAGCGCGAATCAGAAGGTCGATAGCCTCGCTGCTGCCGCGGGTGACCAGTGTGTTTTGCGGGGCGACGCCGAAGTGCGTGGCGAGCGCGGTTCCGAGGCGGTTCGGTCGCACCTCGGGATAACGGTTTAAAGGTCGCCTGAAGCGATCGCCGGATATTGGCAGCGGGGCTTCATTTGCGTTCAGCCGTACGGTGGCATCGACTTGTTCCGCAGCAGAGTACGGCACCAG
>JAUHZT010000025.1 GCA_030425905.1 Gammaproteobacteria bacterium | reverse complement strand
CCCGGCTCTGAAGAGGAAAAGCTCTACTTGAATTACCTCGCACCGCACGACTGGCTGGGGAACTCCTGACAAGTGCCAGCTGCCGATATAGCGTTAACTGCGGCCGACCTGCGGATCGATCCTCCGCAGTTTCCGGCAACGGTTCTGGCTGCCCTTGCGAAGGCCGAGTACGGTATCGAAGGCGAGCTGCGGCCGCTTGATGGTGAGCGTGACCAGAACCACCGACTGACAGCATACAGTGGCAGGCGCTACGTCCTGAAGGTCTCCGGAGCTAGCGAGGAGAAAGACGTCGTCGACTTCCAGATTCAGGCATTGCTGCACCTGCAGCAACATGCGCCTGAATTGCCGCTGCCGCGTATGATCAGCACGGTATACGGGCAGTACGCGACCACGATCAAGGCCGACGACGGCACCGAGCACACAGTGCGTATGCTGAGCTGGCTGGACGGCATACCGTTCTCCGAGGGAACGCGACCGGGCACCCAGGCATTGCAGAATATTGCGCAGTTCCAGGCCCGGTTGTGTCTTGGTCTGCGCGGTTTCTTTCATCCCTCAGCAAACCACTGGATGCCGTGGGATATTTCCAAGGCACTGGTGCTTAACCCGGGCCTGCATGCACACGCAGGCGAGGACGCGCTGGCCGTTGTCCAGCCGTTTCTTGAGCGCATCCGCAGCGACGTGTTGCCGGCGCTCAAGCAACTCCGGCACCAGGTTATTCACAACGACGGGCACGATGGCAATATTCTGCGTGCCAGCGAACAGGCCGATGAGGTTTGCGGCCTGATCGACTTTGGCGACATGTGTTTTGCGCCATTGCTGCAGGATCTTGCCGTTTCCATGGCCAGCTTTGCGCGCGAGTGTGCCAGGCCCATCGATAGCATTCTCGCCGGTGTCGCCGCATTTCACTCCACGCTGCCGCTTGAAGACCGCGAATTCGACATCCTGCACGACCTCATCTGCATGCGCCTCGTCACCGCCTTGCTGCTGTATGACTTTCGCATCAAGGCAACGCGTGACCCGGCAGATTACCTGGCCCGGGAACGACCCACTATCCTGCGAACGACGACGCAGTTTCTGGCACTTGATCCGCGTGAAATGGCGGACGCATACCGAAACGCATGCGGCATCCCGACCAGCCCGGCATCCGCGGCACCCCAGGCCAATAGCGCACTCATGCAGCGACGCGCGCGCGTCATGGGGCCGTCCTATCGGCTGTTTTACGAGACGCCCGTGCACATCATTCGCGGTCGCGGTGTGTGGTTGTTCGACAATGAAGGCCGTCGTTACCTGGACTGCTACAACAATGTTGCATCGGTCGGCCATACCCACCCGCACGTGGTTGCCGCCATTACCAAACAGGTTGCTACGCTCAACACACATACTCGCTACCTGCACCAGGGAGTCGTTGACTATGCCGAACGGCTGACAGCAACGATGCCGGGAGACCTGTCGGTCTGCCTGTTTGTGTGCAGCGGCACAGAAGCCAACGATCTCGCATTGCGCATCGCACGCACCGTAAGCGGCCAGAATGGCGCTATCGTTATGGAGAGTGCGTACCACGGGAACTCGAATGCGGTTATGGCGTTGACGACCGCGGACTATCCGGCCGCAGAACGCCCCGACTGGTTGCTTGCTGTAGAGCCGCCAAACCTCTATCGCGGACCCTACCGTAGCGACGATAGCCAGGCGGGCGAAAAATATGCCGCCTTGCTCGACCCGGCGATTGAGGAACTGCAACGCCGCAAAGAGGGCCTCGCGGCGCTCGTTGTTGACACGATCTTCGATTCGAACGGCGCACTGATTGCGCCCCCGGACTATTTCCAGCGTGCCTATGCGCGCGTACGTGCGGCTGGCGGCCTGTGCATCGCGGACGAGGTGCAATCAGGCTTCGGTCGGCTCGGCGATAACCTGTGGGGGTTCATGGACTACGATGTGGTGCCCGACATTGTCACAATCGGTAAACCAATGGGCGCCGGGCACCCGGTCGCGGCCGTCGTCACTACGCCCGCAATAGCGCAGGCTTTCGCCGATAAGTTTTCTTACTTCAATACTTTCGGCGGCAATCCGGTATCGGCCGCCGCCGCGTCCGCCGTTCTCGACGTAATTGAGAACGAGCAGATCCTGAAGAACGTGCACGATGTAGGCGACTACCTGCAGGCCGGGCTCGCGCAGCTGCAGGCGAAGTTTCCGATCATCGGCGATGTCCGCGGTAAGGGCCTGTTTTTCGGGCTCGAGCTGGTTGCCGACCCACAGACGCAACAGCCACTCGAAGCCGAAGCACTGGCCATGCGTGACCTTATGCTGGAGCAGGGCGTGTTGACCGGCTCCACCGGACGCTACGAGAATGTGCTTAAAATTCGACCACCCATGGTCTTCTCACGTGACAATGCCGATCAGCTCCTGCAGGCGCTGGACCGGGCCTTCACAAAACTGCAGGCGAGGCGCTCATGACCGACCCACTGGCACCCTTTCATCTCGCAATACCCGTTGATGACCTGGACAAGGCGCGAGCCTTCTACTGCGGCACACTGGGCTGCAACACGGGCCGTACGGCAACGCGCTGGATCGACCTCAATTTTTTTGGTCACCAGCTCACGCTGCACCTGGTTGACGACCACCAGGGTTTTGCAAACACCAATCCGGTCGACGGCGCCAACGTCCCTGC
This sequence comes from Gammaproteobacteria bacterium, assembly GCA_030425905.1. Classification (GTDB taxonomy): domain Bacteria; phylum Pseudomonadota; class Gammaproteobacteria; order Steroidobacterales; family Woeseiaceae; genus UBA1847. The sequence continues at coordinate 27,347 of JAUHZT010000025.1, read as the reverse complement.
CCGGCATTTCGGCGTAATCTTGCCGCGCGATACCTGGCAATCGGTTGCCGACCGCCTGCAGGCGGCCGCTTGCGAATTTCTGATTTCTCCACGAATTCGCTTCGAAGGACAGGTCGGCGAACAGGCGACAATGTTTCTTCATGACCCGGCTGGCAACGCACTGGAATTCAAGAGTTTCGCCGATCCGGCGCAACTTTTTGCGGTTTGAGTGCATCCAATGAGCGGGGGCAACTCGTTTGGCACGCTGCGCTGTGCCCTGACGTTGCACGCGACAGCCAGATAAAATGCGACGGGGGATAGCAATGACAAAAACACGGTGCTTGGCTTTACTCTTGCTGCTCACAGTATTTGCGCGCAATGCGGCAGCGCAGAATTTCGACACTGAAACAGATACGTCGAAAGTTCGGGCCGTACCAACAGTCCAGCCAGCCCCCAGCTTTCCAGGTGGTGATCTGCGGACCGGGCAGGAAGGCTGGGTGCGCATTAACTTCATCGTCAACGACGAAGGCCGTGCCATCGACCCGATCATCGTCGACTCGGTGGGTGGTGCACCGTTTGAGACAGCGGCGCTTAATACACTCAATGAATGGCGCTTCGAGCCCGCAGCCAGCGGACAGGAGATTGGCAATAATCAGATCGATATGCGCTTTGAGATCTATCGCGGCCGCGAACTGGCAACGTCGAATTTCATGCGTCGCTACCGCCGTATCGTGACGCACCTGTTTAATGAAGAGACCAAAGAAGCGCGCTACCAGACGGATCAGGCCGTCGAACTGGGTGGCTGGAACCTGTACGAATCGGTCATGCTCAACCTGATGGTCGGCCGTGTCGAAGGCCAGGAAGGCGACCTGGCCGAGAAACTGGAGTTTTATCGACGCGCGCTCAGGGTCGCCAGTAACGCAGCACTCAAAGGCAAAGACCGGCGCGACGTCTTTAGCAGAATATTCGAGGCTGAACACTCGCTGGGGCAGTATGGTTCCGCGTTGCAAACAGCGGCGGCGCTGGGTGCTGAACGCGACAGCAAGAGTGATCTGGAAGCACTGCAAACGCGGATCGACGAGATCAGGTCGCACATCGCTGGCGGCAGCCCGGTAGTTGCCCGGTGCCAGCTCGCTACGGCCTGCGATTGCGAAAGTGGTACAGCCATGAGCGTTTACCAGCCAGCGCGCCAGCAATTCTCATTCGCCAACCTCGAAGGCGAAGTGCGCAATTTCGAAGTGCGTTGCGATACCAGCCGCACTGGTGCTCCCGTCGAAGTCGGAAAAACCTACTCCTTGCCCGCTGATAGCGAGAACTGTTCGGTCTACGTCTTTGGCGACGATGGCGCCAGCTTCGACCTGATCGAAGCTGGAAACGAGCCGCTCCCCGACGATGATGCGGTAAGCGCGGTGGTCCACAACCGGGCCGGCCTCAGATAGCCTGACCGGCGCTGGTCGGCGCCTTCGGCTGTGTGCTAGATTGCCCGGAAAACCGCGCACGTGGTGCACTGTTGAAACTCATCCGAAATCTTTGCCTGACGGGCTTGCTAGTGGCCCCACTGCTGGCCATCGCCGATGCCGGCCCGGGCCTGCGCGACGGTGGCGCGCCCGGCAATATCCGGCTTGAAGGCAGCGACAACCCGGCCCAGCGGAAAGTTTATATCGTACAACTGCGTGAACCCGCTGCCGCCGAGCAATACGCGAAGGCAGCGGCAGGCTTGAGCAAGACGGGCAACCCGGCGGCCGCACGGCCCCGCTTCGACAAGAGCCTTGCTGCCGTCAGCAGCTACACCGAGAAATTGCGTCTCGCACAAGACGATGTCCTGGCGAAAGCCGGCGATAGCGCTGAGAAAATTTACAGTTACGTTTACGGCCTGAACGGTTTTGCTGCAAGCATGACACCGTCGGCGGCGAACAAACTCAGCAATCTGCCCGAGGTACTCAAAGTCTGGGAAGACGAGATTCGGCCGCTCGCGACGAACTACAGCCCTGAATTCCTCGAGCTGTTTGACGCCCAGGATGGTCTGCGCGGCGCACTTGGCCTCGACGGCGAAGACATCGTCATCGGCTTTATCGATAGCGGCGTTTACCCGGAGCATCCCGCTTTAACGGATACCGAGGAAGCCAGCCGCCCGCGCGCCTGCCGCAGCGCCTGGGCAGAAGACACTTTGCTGGGCCGCTGGTTGTGCGGTGTTTACCGGCGCGCTGAAGACAGGGTAACTTTCGAAGCGCCACAAGACTGGAACGGCGCTTGCCAGGCTGGCGAGGACTTCACGGCCGATGCCTGCAACAACAAGCTGATCGGTGCGCGCTGGTTTTCTGCGGGCGCCGAAGCTGGCGGCCCTATCGATGAAGGCGAGATTTTCTCACCCCGCGATGTTGACGGCCACGGGACGCACACCGCGACCACGGCGGCAGGCAATCGTGTCACCGCCTCGATTTTTGGTGCGGAGATCGGCCGGATCAGTGGCATGGCGCCGAGAGCGCGCGTCGCGGTATACAAAGCCTGCTGGCTGCGGCCCGGCGCGCAGCGGGCAAGCTGCAATACGTCGGACCTGGCACAGGCGATCGACGCCGCCGTTGCGGACGGCGTGCACATCATCAACTATTCGGTTGGCAGCAGCCTGCTGCGGATTACCGCGGCAGATGATGTCGCACTGCTCGCGGCCGCCAAGGCCGGCGTATTCTCGGTCGTCGCAGCGGGCAACGAAGGCCCCAACCTCGGCACAATTGGTTCACCCGCTGGTGGCCCCTGGGTAATCACGACCGGCGCTAGCTCACGCGACGGGGAAACCTCCTACGAGGCGATGGAGATTACAGCACCGGGCACGCTTGCCGGACGCTACAAGGTGCGGGAGGCAAGTTTCACCCCGTCCCTTGAGGACCGCGGCCCGATCGAAGCATCCCTCGTGCTGGTCGATGATGACACCGATACGCTCGACGACGGCGGCGCGGGCACCACTAGCGACGCGTGCGAAACACTGGTCAACGGCGATGACATTAGCGGCAACATCGCGCTTATCCAGCGCGGCGGTTGCGATTTCGACGTCAAAGTGCTCAACGCAGCCAATGCCGGCGCCAGCGCTGCCCTGATCTACAGCATTGCCGGCGACCCGATCGTGATGGATGGCGACAGCGACCTCTCGGACATTCCGGCACTCATGCTCGGCCAGGCCGACGCCAACCTGTTTCTGGCCGAGATTGACGCCGGCAATGAAATTACGGCCGTGCTCGACAAGACCTTGTTCCTCACCGAAGAAGAAACCGGCAACGCGCTCGGGTCTTTCTCAGCGCGCGGGCCGGGGCCCGTGCAGGATATCCTCAAGCCCGACGTCACCGCGCCGGGCGTGAATATCCTCGCTGGCGTAACGCCCGATGCTGTCAATGCGATCCCCGGTGAGCGTTACGGCTACCTGAGCGGCACCTCAATGGCCACACCGCACGTGTCGGGAGTTGCGGCCCTTCTCATGCAAGCGCACCCGAGCTGGTCTCCAGCGGCCCTGAAGTCGGCCCTGATGACCACCGCACGCCAGAACATTATTGAGGCCAACAGCGAAAATGCGGCCAACCCGTTCGGTATCGGCGCCGGGCACATAGTGCCAAACAGCGCGGCCGACCCGGGCCTTGTCTACGACGCCGACGACAATGACTACGACAGTTTTGCCTGTGGATTCGGTATCGAATCGGTCAGTGAACAGCGCTGCAACGAACTCCTCGCAGCCGGTTACACACTGCTCGCTCGCGACATGAATCAGCCATCCATTGCTGTCTCACGACTGATGCATGAAGAAACCGTCACGCGACGTGTGACCAATGTGAGCGACGAGGCAGCAACCTTCAGCGCCGTTATCGAACCACCACCCGGCATCCAGGTGTCGGTGAATCCTTCCACACTTGCGCTGTCGCCCGGTCAGACAGCGAGTTTCGATGTCAGCCTGCGTTATCAGTCGGGTGCCATGGATCAGTGGCGCTTCGGCTCGCTGACCTGGAACAGCACGGAGCACAGTGTACGCAGCGTAATTGCGGTGAAACCGGCAACATTGAGCGCCCCGGACGAGATCACCCTTGCTGGCGGCAATGGCGATGTGAGCTTCGACGTACAATTCGGTTATTCGGGTTCCTACGAGGCACAGGTGCACGGTCTGCGCCTGCCGCTGGTCCTGGACGGTTTCGTCGACAATGACGAGACCAAGACTTTCTCGTTCAGAACCAGCAATGGCGTGACGGCGCACCTGATCGATGTGCCCGCGAACCAGCTTTACCTGCGCTTCTCACTCTTCGATATCCTGACGGATGGCGACGATGATCTCGACATGTACGTTTACTATTGCCCTGATGGCATCAGTTGCGCGCAGATAGGGCAAAGCGGCGAACCCACGTCACAGGAGCGCTTTGACTACTTCCGTCCCCCGGCGGGTCGCTACGCGGTGCTCGTGCACGGCTTTGCAACCGACCAGGATGCAGGCGGCCCCGGCGCAAACTACAAGCTGCTGTCCTGGGCATTCGGGGAGAATGACGATCAGGGCAATATGAGCGTTACCGGCCCGGATTTCGTTGCCGCAGGCAGCCGCGACACCATTACGATGAGCTGGCAGGACCTGATCGAAAATACGATCTACTTCGGCGGCATCTCACACAATACCCCGAACGGCCTCGCCGGGCTGACGCTGATAACGATTGGCAACTAGGCCCGCACATCATGCGGCAATCAGCTAATAACACCCCTCTTTTTTTGCCGTATCGCGTACCAGGTAAAGAAGACTGCCAGTAACAGCACAAGACTTTGCAGATAGACCGGCTGCATACCGAACACCGCAACGGACTCCGTCATGCCGAAGACAAAGATGTCCTGAACAACCAGGCTGAGCAGCGAAGCGACAAGAAACGGTACCGCCAGTTTGTTGCGGAGCAGCAGCAGGATGCTGCCGATGACTCCGCCAGTTACTGCCAATGCAGTTGCCGATGTCACCCACTTCGGACTCGAGAGGATCAGCGCGATCTGCTCTTCATTGTAGAGGCTCGCAAGTGTTTCAGGCGTGGCGGTCACATTGCTGTAATAGGCCCACATGCCCAGCAAATTCCAGAGCAGTGCCACCGCGGCAACGACCCAATAAATTGTGCCAGGCCCTTTGCTTTCCAGTTCGGACATTCGACCCCCTTCTTATCTTGTTGTCTGAGGTCGTCCAATAATCCGACCTGCATTCCGCGATTGCAAGTCAGCGAGACTCGGGGCCGGGTGCAGGCACTCAGGTTTTCTTGCGCGTGCCCAACGCGACGCAGGGCTTGTGCCTGAAACAGCCTGTCACATGGTCGTTGACCATGCCGGTTGCCTGCATATGCGCGTAGATAATCGTGCTGCCCACAAAGCGGAAACCACGCTTTTTGAGGTCTTTGCTGAGCGCGTCTGATTCCGGCGAGGTCGCTGGCACGTCGCTGTCTTTCCGGAACCTGTTCTGCACAGGCTTACCGCCAACAAAGCCCCAAATATAATCACTGAACGTTCCAAACTCTTTCTGCACAGCGAGAAATGCCTTTGCGTTGCTGACTGTTGAGGCAACTTTGAGGCGATTGCGAACAATGGCAGGATTAGTCAGCAGCTTCTCGATGCGTTTCGGGGTGAAGCGCGCCACCTTTTGCGGATCGAAGTCAGCGAACGCCTCACGGTAGCCCTCGCGCTTATTGAGAATTGTCGACCAGCTCAAACCTGCCTGAGCGCCTTCAAGGGTCAGGAACTCGAATTGCACGCGGTCGTCGTACACAGGAACACCCCATTCCCGGTCGTGATATGCAATGTAGTCGAGACTCGTACCCTCGGCCCATTTACAGCGTTTGATGGTCTTTGGCATCGCACCCGCTCATTCGTCGCAGACATTAGGCTAGCAGCATTCTTGCGCGTGCGGGAGCGCTAATCTGCGACTTTCAGACAGAAAAAAGCCCACGCAAAAACTGCGTGGGCCTTCCGGTACTGCTGGTTTGCTCAGGCGATTTACATCGCGCCGCCACAGGAACCTTCACCGCAAGCGCCTTCGGCGTCTTTGTCGCCGCCGCATGATGCCTCTGCATCCTTGTCACCGCCGCACGAGGCTTCGGCATCCTTATCGCCACCGCAGGAAGCTTCCGCGTCTTTATCGCCGGCACCGCCTTCCTTGTCACCGCCACAAGATGCTTCCGCACCCTTGTCGCCGCCGCAACCGCCCTCACCGAGACCGAGCATGTAGCCGGAGCTCAGGCTGGTCATTGCAAACGGGCTGGCCGCCGGCTCTGCATTGGCAGCACTGCCCAGCGCAAACGAACCCGCGAGTGCGGCACCCACAGCCAATGCAACGGGCTTGATAACTTTCTTGTTCGACATGATTAACTCTCCTAAATCAGTTTACGCCCTGGCGAGGGCAATCACTTCGCGTGCGTGGTCTTACGTTGTCCACCGCACGGAATCTCTTACTTCCTTCCCGATCTTTTGCAGATCACTTTCATTTTCGCCAACGATTGCCACACTCCCGTCGCCTACCGGAAAGATGTAGCCGTTGACCGTTCCACTGTGAATCTCTTCTGCTGCGTCAATTTTCTCGAATGGCATGAGCAGTATCGTGACCGGGCCATGGACTCCCTGCACAACCAGGTGTGGAATCTGGTGGCCATTGATCACGCAGCTCTGCGCATAGGTTATAAGCCCGGCGCTGTGATCCAGCGAGGAAACGCTGGCCGGGACCACGCGCGCCAGCCGGTCGTCGCTGACTCCCTTGTCGGATACCTTTATCGAGAACGATTCGTGCTCAATATGGGCCACGATCTGATCAGCCAGCGAACTTTGATTCTGCTGCTGCCCCAGCATGCCGAAACCAAGCAGCACCGCAATCATCACCGTCGCGGCAACGGCGAGCCAGGCGGGTGTGCTCAGTCGTTTGCGCGTCAGCTGCGCAACGTTCGCACTGTCGATTTCCGGTAGCGGCGGTATGACCAGCGGTGGAACACTTAGCTTAAGCGCCCGCGCGATCTGTGTATCGAGCTCCTGCATCTCGGCACGAAACGCCTGGCAGGTATGACACACTGAAAGGTGCGCACCGTCACCCTCGTAGTTCGGGTCGGCGCTAACTTTCTGTTGGTAGTCGTCGCAGCTCGTCATGTTGGTTTCTGTGTTCATGGCCGCACCTCTCGGTGCTGTACGCATTCCTTTAGTTTCAGCCTGGCGCGATGCAGCCTCGTTAGCACTGCGCCCTGTTTGAGCCCCATCAGCTCTGCGATCTCGCTAGTGCTGTAGCCCATCAGGACCTGCAACACCAGCGGCTCGCGATAGTCATCCTCAAGCTCGAACAAGGCTTCGCGCATTTCGGCGAGCTGTTCGTCCGGCTCCTCTGCCAGCAATAACTCCTGTGCTGGGGCCAGGTTATCGACGTCGACTGTCTCGAGGCGCTTGCGCTCAAAATACCGAGCGTTCTCCCGTCGTACGATCGTCAGCAACCACGGTTTGGCGGCATCCGCTTCTCGCAACGCATCCAGCGACTTCCATGCTCTGAGCAAAGCCTCCTGCACGACATCTTCTGCAATTGCCTTGTCGCGGCAAAGCCAGATGGCGTAGCGATACATGTCCTGGTGGAAGACGCCAACAATGTCGTCGAATCGCCTGCGCCGGTCTGCACTGACTTTGCTACTGTTCACGCGAGATGACCTGTCCTTCTTGATTTTTATTACCCAAAGCGGGGAAAACGGTACTTTAGTCGTGGAAACAGTACCTAAATACGGGGAAAATAAAAGAACATTCCACTTATTCTGATTGGCTATGAGTACACCAAGCAACGGACAGTTCCCTTCGATTCGGCTTCGTCGCACGCGCCGCACCCGTTCCCTGCGTCGGCTCGTCGCGGAAACCACACTATCTGCCGCTGATTTGATCTACCCAGTCTTTGTTCTCGACGGTGTGGATCGGGAACAAGCCGTGCCGTCCATGCCGGGCGTTTACCGTCGCAGCATCGACCGTTTGCTGGTGGACCTGGCCCAGGCACAGGACCTCGGCATACCGGCGGTTGCGCTGTTTCCCGTAATTGACGCCGGCCTGAAGTCACTGGACGGCCACGAGGCAAAAAACCCCGCTGGCCTTGTGCAACGCGCCGTGCAGGCTATCAAAGAACAGTTGCCTGAGCTTGCGGTGATCACCGATGTCGCACTCGACCCTTACACCACGCATGGTCAGGACGGCATCATTGACGACAGCGGCTACGTACTTAACGATGCAACCGTCGCCATGCTCGTCGAGCAAGCTGTCTCGCATGCCAAAGCGGGCGCTGACATTGTCGCACCGTCTGACATGATGGACGGTCGCGTTGCGGCCATCCGCGCCGCGCTTGAAACCGAGCAACAGGTACACACACTGATCCTGGCTTACGCGGCCAAGTATGCATCCAGTTTCTATGGGCCGTTTCGCGACGCCGTTGGCTCGGCAAGTAACCTTGGCGGCGGCGACAAGTCGAGCTACCAGGTCGACCCGGCCATGAGCGACATGGCTTTGCGCGAAGTCCAGCTCGATATCGACGAAGGCGCCGACCTGGTAATGGTCAAGCCCGGCATGCCGTACCTCGATATTGTGCGCCGCGTGCATGACAGCTTTAACGTGCCGGTACTGGCCTACCAGGTGAGCGGCGAATACGCGATGCTCAAGGCGGCCGCCCAGAATGGCTGGCTCGACGAGCAAAAGACGGTGCTCGAATCGCTCTTGTGTTTCAAGCGCGCCGGTGCCAGTGCGATTCTGAGCTACTATGCTGTTGAGGCAGCGCGCTGGTTAGCCGAGTAGTAGCTTGACAGTATCCCCAGGAGAATCCGGATTGCTTGATGAGACGGTCAGAATAGATCGCTACGGCGTCATGGGGTACCCGATTTCGCACAGCCGCTCACCGGTTATTCATCGCCTGTTTGCCCTGCAAACCAGCCAGAACCTGCAGTATGAACTGCTCCAGGTGGCGCCCGGAAAACTCGATCAGGCAGTGCAACAGTTTCAGCGGACTGGCGGCAAAGGCTTGAACGTAACGGCACCGCACAAGACCGCAATTGCCCGGCTATGCGACCAGTTGAGCGAGCGTGCCACGCTGGCCGGGGCCGTCAACACTGTCGTTTTCAGGGAAAACGAGATCTACGGCGACAACACCGACGGCGTCGGCTTGCTGCGTGACCTCACACACAACCAGCAGCTTGGCCTGCGCGGCAAGAATATACTCATCCTCGGCGCTGGCGGCGCCACACGCGGCATTGTGGGTCCACTGTTGTCGCTTTCGCCACACTCTTTGGTGATCGCCAATCGTTCCATCGAGAAAGCCGAGGCGCTGGTTGAGATATTTGAGAATCGTGGGGCAGTCTCTGCCTGCCGATTTGACGAGGTGCCAACTGAGCTTTCCTATGACCTGATTATCAACGCAACATCGGCGGGCGTGAACGGCGAAACACCGCCGTACCCGGAAGCGGCTGTGTCGGCGAAAACAATTTGCTACGACCTGTCTTACGGCCTTACCCCGACACCCTTCAGTGTCTGGGGCAAAGAGCACAACGCGGTGCGCTCGGTAATGGGCTGGGGCATGCTCGTCGAGCAAGCCGCCGAGTCCTTTCATATCTGGCGCGGTGTGCGGCCGGATACAGCGCCGGTTCTCAAACAAATCGCCATCACCGCCTGATCACAGCCCATAAGAGCCCGGCACAATGACTCACCCGGTCGTACTCCGCTACACCACTTTGGGCGCTGCGGCGCTCCTCGCAGCCTGCGCCAGTCGCACTGAACTGCCTGACCCGTTGACCGCTGGCTGGCAGAACCAGCCGGTCTGCGAAAATTTGTTTGAAGACAAGAAGCAACGCGCATTGCGTTGCTCTTTTGCGCCCGGAGTCGGGCATGAGCGGCATTATCATGCGGCCCATTTCGGCTACGCGCTTTCCGGCGGACGGATGCGGATCACCGACGCGCGCGGCACCCGCGATGTCGAACTGGCGACCGACAGCCATTTCAGCAGTGCGGGCGTCGAGTGGCACGAAGTCCTGAATATCGGCGAAACAACCGTGACCTACCTGATCCTGGAAACCAAATAGCCGGATACCGGCAATTTCAAACTTTCGGACGATGACTTCGGGCCGCGAAACCGGCATACAATCCTTACAAGTCACCGTTACGGGAGAAAACCATGCAACTAGGCGCTTTTTCGGTCAGCCTGAATGTGAAAGATATCGATAAATCGCTGGCTTTCTATGAAGCCTTTGGTTTTTCAGCGATCGCAGGCGACAAGGCGCAGGGATACCTGATCCTGCGTAATGGCACCACCACCATCGGCCTGTTCCAGGGCATGTTCGACGCAAACATCCTGACCTTCAACCCGGGCTGGGATGCCGAATGCAATACACTCGATAGCTTCACCGATGTCCGCGAACTCCAGCGACAGTTACAGGCGAAGGGCATCGAGCTGGTGCGAAGCGTTGACGAGACAGGTAGCGGACCCGGCAGCATTACCGCTATCGACCCGGACGGTAACCCGATCCTGATCGACCAGCACGTTTAGCTGCCGGCCGCCCTGCCACTAACGCATGGTGACAAATTCTTCCGCACTGGTTGGGTGAATGGCGACTGTGTTGTCGAAGTCCGCCTTCGTCGCGCCCATCTTGATCGCGACCGCAAAGCCCTGCAGCATCTCATCGGCACCCTCGCCAATGACGTGGCAACCGACAATTTTTTCGTCTTCGCCAACCACTATCAGTTTCATCGAGGTGCGCTGCTTGATGTCACCTAACGCGTAATACATGGCGTTGAAACGCGACTCGTAAACGCGCACAGCGTCACCGTACTCCGCGCGCGCTGCCGCCTCGGTGAGTCCGACCGTGCCGATTGTCGGGTGACTGAACACCACCGTCGGGATGAGATCGTAGTTGAGGTGGCGACCTTCCATACCCCCGTACAAGCGGTCAGCGAGGCGCCGCCCGGCCGCAATGGCAACCGGCGTCAGTGCCGCTCGCCCTGTGACGTCGCCTAGCGCGAAAATATGCTCAACATTGGTCTGCTGGTACTTGTCGGTGGGTATAAAACCCTGCTCATCCAGTTCGATACCAGCCGCATCGAGCGCCAGGCCCCGGGTATTTGCACTTCGGCCAATGGCCCAGACAATGCTGTCGACCGGGCCAAACTGCCGGTCATCCTCGCCCACCAGTACCAATCCGTCGCTGGTCTTCTCAACCAGCGCGGGTACCACCGCGGGTTCGATGGCGATACCGCTGGCCACCATCGCGGTCATCAGTTCCTGGGAGAGCATGCTGTCAAAATCGCGCAGTACGCTGTCCTTGCGAATAACGAGTGTCGTCTGGCTGCCCAGCATCGCAAAAATCCCGGCGAGCTCAACCGCAATATAGCCACTACCCGCAATGAGTACCCTTTCTGGCCTCTCTTCAAGCTCGAAAAAGCCATCTGACGTAATACCAAACTCGGCGCCCGGGATAGTGGGCACAGTCGGGTAGCCGCCCGTTGCGATGACGATACGGTCGGCCGTGTAGGTGGCCTTGTCGACGGCTACCGTATGCGCGTCCTGAAAACCTGCCTTGCCGGCAATGTAGTCGACGCCGCGTTTGTCGAGATTGTTGGCATAAATTCCGTTCAGGCGTTCGATATAGGCGTCGCGGCGATGCTTCAGGCCCGGCCAGTCGTGCCCCGTGACTTCAAGTGAGAAACCGTAGTCGGCCGCGTGCGCAAAGCGATGCGCATGATCGGCCGCATACCACATGACTTTTTTGGGTACGCAACCCACATTCACGCAGGTACCACCGAGCGGACCGGACTCGACGACAGCCACCTTCGCGCCGTACTCGGCCGCACGCTGTGCGTGGGCCAGCCCACCGCTGCCACCGCCTATCACCAGAAGATCGTATTCTTTAGACATTCGTTTTCCTGTTTATTGTCATGTTGGCCCGCTGCGGCCACCTGCCGCGCACCAGCCCTGTGCTAAAATTGCGGGCTTCAAAGGATATCAAGACTGTCAATGACAAACCCGTTACTCGATACCAATTCACTGCCACGCTTCGCTGAGATCGCGCCAAAGCACGTAATGCCCGCCCTGACCGAGATGATCGCCAGGCACCGGGAAAAGCTGGCAACCATTCTGTCTGATTCAGCCAACCCGGCCTTCGAGTCAGTGGTAGTTCCGGTCGAAGACATGGAACACGAACTGTCCCGCGTCTGGTCGCCGGTCAGCCATTTGCAGAGCGTCCTGGGTTCGCCGGAATGGCGCGAAGCCTACAACAAAGCGCTGCCCTTGTTGACCGATTATGGCGCCGAGTTGTCGCAGAACGTCGAGCTGCAGCAAGCCTACGCTGCCGTTGGCGCCGCGCTTCCTGAGGATGCGCACCCGGCCAGGCGTAGCGCGGTTGAACACGCACTGCGCGACTTCCGGCTCGCCGGGGTCGACCTCAATGAGGCCGACAAGGCACGCTACCGCGAAATTATGGGTGATCTTGCAGCCGCCCAGGCGAGCTTCGACCACAATATCGTGGACTCCGCCGATGCATGGTCTTTACTCATCGAGGACGCGGCTGAACTCGAAGGTTTGCCGCAGAGCACACTGGCGCGCGCCCGCAACGATGCGGCCGAGGCTGGCCGCGATGGCTGGTTGCTGAATCTCGACTTTCCGACTTTTGACGCTGTGATGACGCATGCGGAGAATCGCTCGTTGCGCGAGAATTTTTACCGTGCCTGGGTCACACGCGCGTCGGACCAGGCCGCCGACTCGAGTTTCGACAACTCCGCGAACATGCTCAGGATTCTCGAGCTGCGCCATGAAGCAGCACAACTCGTCGGCTTCACAAACTATGCCGAGTATTCGCTCGCGACCAAAATGGCGTCGTCTACAGAGGAAGTTATCAGCTTTCTGCGCGAACTGGCGCGACGCACCCGTCCTGCCGCCGAAAAAGCGTTGCGCGAGCTGCGCGCTTTTGCCGGCATGGACATCGAGCCCTGGGACATCAATTTCTGGCTTGAAAAACTGAAGCAGGAAAAGTTCTCTATCTCCAACGAAGTGCTGCGCCAGTACTTCCCGGCTGATAAAGCCGTGGGTGGTTTGTTCGCCCTCGCGGGCCGTCTGTACGGTGTGCGACTGGAGGAGAACAAGGATGTCTCCACCTGGCATCCCGACACGCGTTACTACGAGGTGCGCAGCGCAGACGATACGCTGCTTGGCAGTTTCTATACCGACTTGTACGCCCGCAGCGGCAAGCGTACCGGCGCCTGGGTAGACGACTGTGTCAATCGCAAGAGCATGAACGGCAAGGCGACGCAGCCTGTTGGCTTTCTCGTCTGCAATTTCTCGCCGCCCGAAGGCGACAAGCAATCGCTGCTGACGCACGACGACGTAGTGACGCTGTTTCACGAGTTCGGCCATATGCTGCATCACCTGCTAACCCGGGTCGATTTCCCCAGCATCTCGGGCATCAATGGCGTTCCCTGGGATGCGGTCGAACTGCCAAGCCAGTTCATGGAGAACTTTGCGTGGAGCTTTGCCGTACTCGAGCAATGTTCCGGGCACGCGGAAACAGGCGAGAAATTGCCACGTGAATTGTTTGACAGATTGCAAGCCAGTCGCCACACCGGCGCCGCGCTCGCCATGTTGCGGCAGCTAGAATTTGGCCTGTTCGATTTTCGTTTGCACAGTGAGTTTCGGCCCGGCAGCGAGCTGAACGTGCTTGACCTGCTTGCCGAGGTTCGTGAGGAAATCGCGCTGATCAAACACCCCGCTTACAATCGTTTTCCGCATAATTTCGCGCACGTGTTTGCGGGTGGCTACGCGGCCGGCTATTACAGCTACAAGTGGGCAGAAGTACTTGCCGCTGACGCGTTTTCAGCGTTCGAAGAAGCAGGTATTTTCGATCGGGAAACAGCGGACCGTTTTCGTCACGAAATTCTCGAGATTGGCGGCAGCCGTGATTTCATGGAGGCCTACACTGCATTTCGGGGCCGCAAGCCGGAACTCGATGCACTGCTAAGACACAGCGGTATCGGTTCCTGATGAAGATAGCCACCTGGAACGTCAATTCGCTGAAAGTCAGGTTGCCGCATGTCAGCGCGTGGCTGGACGCTAACGATCCCGATATTCTCGTTCTGCAGGAAATAAAACAGCCGACGGCGGATTTCCCCGACGACGAGTTCATTGCAACGGGTTACCACGCCGTGGCGAATGGGCAAAAAACCTACAATGGGGTTGCCACCATTGCCCGGCAGCCCCCCGAAGATATCGTCACTGACTTCCCGGGGTTTGAGGACCCGCAGCGGCGCATACTGGCCGCAACGGTTGGGGATGTTCGGGTTATTAATTTATACGTCCCGAACGGTTCGTCCGTGGGTTCCGAAAAATATTCTTACAAGCTTGCCTGGCTGGCAGCGCTGCGCGGCTTTCTCGAAGATGAGCTGGCAAAACATGAGCGGCTTGTGGTGCTCGGCGATTTCAATATCGCACCAAAGGACGAAGACGTTTATGACCCGGAAAAATGGGGTGACGCCATTCTTTGCAGCCCGGCTGAACGTGCAGCACTGAATTCTATTCTCGAACTGGGCCTTAGCGATGTGTTTCGCAACTTCGAACAGCCCGAGAAAAGCTTTAGCTGGTGGGATTATCGTGCAGCCGGTTTTCAACGCAATGCAGGCTTGCGTATAGACCTGATTCTTTGCAGTGAAGCGCTGGCCCAATGCTGTACCTCCAGCGTTGTGGACAAGGAACCTCGCGCCCTGGAACGGCCGTCTGACCATGCGCCCGTACTGGCGACTTTCGACCTTTAAGGCGCAACTCAGGTCCCGATTGAAAAGAATTCCGACACTTTCTATTCGGTTCGCGAAATCGTTGACATAAGGCCTAAATAAAGCGCGAAACAGCGCGCACAAGCGCGTAAACTCGCTTTCCATGTCAGTGCACGCTAACGCTATCAGTCAGGATCGTCGCAACGATTTTGACGTTACGGACACGGTACAGGTCAGCAGCCCTGCCGCCGTCCGCGATGCTGTTCACGACATTTTCACTTACACATTTCCGGGCGCGGCCTTCGATAAACTCTGGCTGGCTTTTTACGATTTTGAACGTTTGTTCACCGGCCGGTTTCAGGGCTACCTGGGTTGCGACACAACCTATCACGACATGCAACACACGCTGGACATGACACTGGCCCTGGCGCGACTTGTCGCCGGCTACGAACGCAGCGCAGCGCCATCCGACCGGCTGGGTTCACGACGTGCGATGATGGCCATCATCACTTCGCTGTTTCATGATGCGGGCTACATCCGGCATAAAGATCGTGACCACGACTATGCTAACGGCGCGGAATTCACGCTTCAGCACGTATCACGTAGTGCCGATTTCCTGCGTCGCTACCTGCCGGAACTTGGTATGGCCAAGGAAGTCGGTGTCGCGAGCATGATCGTGCACTTCACCGGCTATGAAGTAGACCTCGATACCATCGAACTCGACGACCCACGTGACATCATTTGCGGGCATCTCATCGGTACTGCGGACCTGATCGCCCAGATGGCTGATCGCTGTTACCTCGAAAAGTGCCGTGACCGCCTGTACAAGGAATTCGTGGTCGGCGGTGTCGCGATCGAGAACGCCAAGCCCGGTGAGTACATGGTGCGTTACGAGTCGGGCCAGGACCTGCTGTCCAAAACACCGGCCTTTTATCAAAGCGTTATGCGTGAGCGCCTGAATAACAAGTTCAATCGGGTCTACCGCTATGTCGAAGTTCTGTACGACGGCCACAACCCCTACATCGAAGCCATAACCAACAACATCAAGCACCTGGTGAAGGTGATCGCGACCGGCAACTGGTCTCAGTTACGCCGGCAGCCCCCCTATTTTCTGGGAGATCTCGACGCGGCAAAAACCATGGATTCGCTGGCGACGCGACAACTGGCGAGCCTGGGTGGCGCTACGGGCACTAACTTCAACCAAAACCTCGGCGTGCTGGCCTAAGCACGCGCCGGGCGCGGTCTCAGGGTCTCGTGCTCTGCCACAGGCGCAGCGCCTGGAATTCCCGGCGATCCAAGCGTCGCAAGGACAATGCGGCGGCGATCACCGCAGCAAAAAATGCATAAATAAAGTCCGCGACCGTCAGCACCTCATCGAAGAACACCGGCCAGGTCAATGTCGTGACGTTGCGCAGGATCACGAAAACGCTGGTATCAAACTCTGCTGCCGTCGTGCCCGCGGCGATTACGACGACACCCAGGAATGCACCACTGAGAGTCATGACCGCGGCAAGCAAGGGAAAACGCCAGTCGAATCCCTGACCGCCGCGCCGAACGGCATGACCAACAAGAAAACCGAGCAGCAACGACAGCCATGGCAGGTATCGCTGTAACAAATCAGTGAGCATCGCCCAGAACGCCGCAAACACGACGATAACCAGCAGTCCCGCCAGCAGCGCATGCCAGACAGACTGGGCTTGAACCAGCTTTGCACCGTCCGCCGCTGTGGGCGGCTCATGTTCACCGGGTAAATGCTTTTTCCTGAGCCTTAATACCTGGTGGCGCGGATCTGTCGCCATGTTTGTTCCGAATCTGTTGGTCGAAGCGCCTGCCTATGGGAGCTGGCCGTCCCTGCTTGCTACTGCCGCCGTAAATACGACGTCGGTAGAACTGTTCAATGCCGTCTCTGCGGAGTCCTGCAGGATACTGATAACGAAGCCAACAGCGACAACCTGCATTGCAACATTGTCGGAGATGCCGAACAGCGCACAGCTTAATGGGATAAGCAGCAACGATCCACCGGCCACGCCCGACGCACCGCAGGCAGACAGCGCCGCCACGACGCTGAGCAGTAAAGCGGTACCGAAATCGACGTGGATGCCGAGCGTATGCGTGGCAGCCAGCGTAAGCACTGTGATGGTAATCGCGGCACCGCCCATATTGATGGTCGCTCCCAAGGGAATCGAAACCGCGTAGGTGTCCTTTTCAAGCCGCAGGCGTTCGCACAGTGCGAGGTTCACCGGAATATTGGCCGCAGAGCTTCGCGTGAAGAAGGCCGTGACGCCGCTTTCGCGTAATGCCGTGAAAACCAGGGGATACGGATTCTGATGCGTCTTCAGCCACACGATCAGGGGATTTCCGAACAGCGCCATAATCAGCATGGAGCTCAGCAATACGGCCAGAATACGCGCGTAGTCTCCCAGCACCGACAGACCGCTCGTGGCGAGATTGCCTGCAACCAGGCCAAAAATGCCCACAGGTGCCAGGCGAATCACAATGCGCACGATGTGCGTGACCGCATCGGCCGTGTCCTGCAACATTCGCCGTGTTGCGTCCGCGGCGTGATGCAGGAATACGCCCAGCAAGACGCCCCAGACCAGGATGCCGATATAGTTACCCGACAGCAGCGCATTGACTGGGTTATCGACCAGCTTCTCGAGCAGGGTACGCAATACCTCGGTAATGCTCTGCGGTGCGTTGGCGCTCACGTCGGTTACCTGCAGCGCCAGTGAAGTCGGGAACAACATGCTCATGACGACGGCGACAAATGCGGCCGCAAGAGTACCCACCAGGTACATGATAACGATGGGTCGCATCTGGCTCGTATGGCTCGCACGGCGATTCGCAATTGCCGAGGCAACCAGCACCAGCACCAGGATCGGGGCAACGGCCTTGAGTGCCGCAACGAACAGGTCACCGAGCAATGTCGCCGCCTGCGCCGCTGGCGGTGCCAGCAAGGCCAGCGCGACGGCCGCAAGAATGCCAATGAAGATTTGCAGGACGAGGCTCGAGCCGAGCCGTGTTGCTAACTGACTGATAAATCACCCCCAAGGTGACCGGTTTGCGGGCAAAACATAAACGCGGCCACTAGATCAATCGACTGATGGCGCCGTACAAACCACCCAACAGCAGTGCAAGCATCGCAACCATACCTATCATGAAGCCGGTATGCCGCTTGGCCGGATCCGCAAGATAGCCCGCACGATAAACGAAGCGCCCGATAAGAAAGACAAGACCAATGCCAGCTCCCCAGCGCGGATCAACGTAATAGCCGAATAGCCAGAGCGCCGGAATGAATACGACGAGCTGCTCCATGGTGTTCTGCTGGATACGCAGAGCACGATCAAACTCCGGGTGGCCGCTCATTGCCGGCGCCTTCACGCCGTGCTTGCCGCGTTGCACGCCAACGAGGTAAGAGAACAGGAAAAACTGGATCAAAACCAGCACAGTAACGATCGCGATTAGTTCCATGACAAATCCTCTTCCTGGTTGAGTGCAGCCCGCTGCCGCAGAATCTACGCCAATTTGAATCGCAGCGCACCCCTCGCCGAGTGGCGCCGAGTGGCGTAAGCGGTACGCTTGGCGGCTTGTGCAGCCACTACTGCCGGATGTGAGTCACTGGTATTCGAGCACCTCGAAGTCGCGGATCACGTAGCGCTGCCAGCGGCCATCGCTCAGGTGAAATTCAACCTGCGCTGGAAAGCCAAAGCGCGGATCGTAGCTCGCGTCGATGCGGGCTGTATGCGCGTCGGCGTTTTCGATTGTTGCCAGCAAACGATCAATTGTCATGACCTGTTCATCAGGCACGGTCGCGACGGCGGATGAGGATTCGGCCAACGGCCTGGCAACTGCCGAATACCTGGTCCCTTCTTCAGTGACCGTGTAGGCGAGCGAGGCATCGCCGTCGACTGAAGTACCGTAGAGGAGCTCATAACGAAAAGCCGCTGGCCGCGTCTCATCCCATTGCGCCTGCGCTGCTAGCAACGCCGCGTCAGGCGGTGCGTCATCCGGGTTGTCGCCCTGCAGAAAATAAAAATAACCTGCCGAGACAAATACGAACAGCAACAGCACCACCGCCGCGAGCAGCGATGTACCCTGAAATACGCTTTTGCGCCATGGTCGGTGCTTCATCGTGTTTGCGTTCTCCTTACTCGTTGTCCCGGCCATGCCGCAAGATCGGGACTCCCCGGTTGCTGCCAGGTTGTAACGAGCAACAACGCATGTTGACACCCATCGCCCGGGTTGCTGCCGCGCTGCTTGCCCGATGCGCTCGAGACAGGGGGGCTGCCGGAAGATTGTTCACCATCAGAACCAGCCTCTGAAGCCAACAACAAGTGAGGTCAGTGAGCCGCTCTCGCCGCCCGATCTGGCAATCTCACGGGTGTCACCGTACAGCTGCTCCCAGGCAATGCCAATATAGGGCGCAAACTCACGGCGCAGCTCGTAACGAAACCGCAGGCCGAGTTCGGTACTGTTAAGACCGCTCCCGAGACCAAGCTGCTCGTCCGCCGAAAAAGCCGCATTCACCTCGAGGCGCGGCTGCAGAATCAAACGCTGCGTGATTTTGAGGTCGTATTCAAGCTCTGCGCGCGCCGTGGCGACGCCTTCGTCGCTGATGAACACTGCCCCGTCAAACTCGAATTCGTATGGAATAACACCCTGCAAACCCAGCACCAGGTGCGTGCGAGACGGGTTCGGCTCCAGGTCGTAGCGTACGCCAATCTGCCAGTCCCAGAAGGGCGCGAGCATACGCCCGTACAATAGCTGTAGCTCAGCGTCCTCAGGGGAGTGGCCTTGTTCGCCCTCACCCTCGGTTTTGACCCAGAGTCGGTTGCGATCCCCGCCATACCAGGCCTGGATGTCCCAGGTATAGGTGTCGGCATCATCACTGAAACCGGCTTCAAGCCGATCACCGAGCACCTTCCAGTACGGTCCCGGCTCGTGCATGGGCATTTTCCAGTCGGGCGGCGTACCCGCCGGCTCGTAGGCATGCGCAGCGCAGGGAAGCAGCAGGGAAGTAACAAGAAACAGTAGTGTGTTTTTCATCGTCGCTCCTCAGCTCACGCGGACAACACGAAACATGCCCATTTCCATGTGGTACAGGAGATGGCAGTGAAAGGCCCAACGCCCTGGTGCGTCGGCATTGATAAGCGCCGATACACGCGCACCCGGCATCACGTTGATCGTGTGCTTGCGCGGAATTCTGTCACCCTGACCATTCTCGATTTCCATCCACATGCCGTGCAGGTGGATGGGATGATTCATCATCGTGTCGTTCACCAGAATCAGCCGCAGGCGTTCACCGTGGTCAAATTCGATTGGCCCTTTAACCTCATGAAACTGCACACCGTCGAACGACCACATGTAGCGCTCCATATGGCCGGTTAAGTGCAGCTCCAGTTCCCGCCCAGGCGCGCGCGCGTCGAAGTCCTGCGCGCGGCGCCGCAGATCGGTATACACGAGCACGCGGTGCGGCTCATCTGCGAGCCCTGTGCCTCTTTCACCGAGACGATCCCGCTGCACCTCAGCAACACCAATATTGCCGGGTCCGTGATTGTCAGGCCCGTGCCTGGCAACAACCGGCCCCACCTTCGACATATCCCCCATGGCGTGACCCGCGTGTGACTGCATCGATACGGCTGGCCCGCCAGCCATCGCTGCCATGTCATGGCCGGCGTGCGGATCAACAATGTCCGCCGCCTCGCCAGCCATCTTGTGGCCGGCGTGCGGGTCCGCCGGCTCGCTTTGCCCGTGCGCCGCGGGGTGGCCAGGGTGCGTGTCAGCGGGCATGGCTTCGTGCATGCCGCTCATAGAGCTCATGTCCATGCCCATATCCACCATGCTTAACAGTGGTCGCTTGCGTAGCGCAGGTACTGGCGCACGCTGGCCCGCGCGAGTTGCCAGGGTACCTGCCGCGAAGCCGCTTCTGTCCATGGATTCCGCCATCAACGTGTATGCCTGATCGCCCTCAGGCGCAACGATAACGTCGTAGGTCTCGGCGATGCCTATCTGGAACTCGTCAGTTTCAACCGGCAGAACATCCTGGCCATCCGCGGCAATCACGGTCATCGGCAAGCCGGGAATCCTGACATTGAAGTACGACATGGCCGAGGCATTGATGAAACGCAGGCGAATTTTTTCACCCGGCGTATACAGACCCGTCCAGTTACCCGCCGGATGCAGCCCGTTCATCAGGTAGCTGTAAGTCGCACCGGTGACGTCGGCAATATCGGTTGGCATCATGCGCATGCGGTCCCACGCCAGCTTGGTACGTAAGGCTTCGCTACGCGTCATGCCCTCGGTGCCATAGAGATCGCGCAATGTGAACTGCTGATAATTGTAGTAGTCGCTCATCTTCTTGAGCTTTGCCAGCACGCTGTGCGGGTCTTCAAACGTCCAGTCAGACAACATCACCACGTAGTCACGTTCGTAGCGCGGAGGAGTTGCTTCCTGCGGATGGATCACCAGCGGTCCGTAGACCCCTGATTGTTCCTGCAAACCTGAATGACTGTGGTACCAGTAGGTGCCGCTCTGAATGACCGGGAAACGATAGGTGAAGGTCGTTTCCGGCTTTATGCCGTGAAAGGTTACTCCCGGCACGCCGTCCATTTCGAACGGCAGCAAAATGCCGTGCCAGTGAATCGACGTATCCTGCGACATGCGATTGCTGACATTCAGCACGACATCCCGGCCCTCATGCCACTCGAGCAAGGGCCCGGGAACGGAATTGTTGATACTCATTACGTTGCCGGTTGCGCCGGCGATGTGCATTTTGTGTGCGCTGATCGCGAGATCGAATTGCAAGGTCTCGTTGTCAGACATTGGCCCGGCACCAACCTGCATGGACCGGGCCCATGCGGGCAGCATCGCATTTAAGGCGCCAATCGTGCCGATGCTCGCAGCCGATTGCAGAAAACGTCGACGGTCATTTCTCTTTTTCATTGCTAGAATCCTGTTTGCGGTTCCTTCGGTCTTGCGTTGCTACAACGCAATGCGCCCCTGGCTGCAACATGCATTGGGGGCGCGAACAGCCAAACGCTCGTTACGCGTTTGGCCGGAAACGAAACGGGTTTCTAGATCAGCAAGCGGTCGTGGCGCTGAATCGGCGTTGCGGTTGCTCGCCAGGTACTTCGAAATGGGGGGCCGGTCGATCGATCGGCCTGTGGTCTTAGTGGTGATGTGAATACTTCGGGCTGGCTTGCGACAGCGTGATCGAAGTGCTTGCTGCCCGGCGTGAATAGAGCGTCGCTTTGGTCAGGACCCGCAGCCGCAACTTCAAGGCAATGGACACCGCACGCCAGGTCGCTGCAAGCACTGTCGTCACTGTGCCCGGACTGCTCGCTGCCGTGTTCTGCGTGAGCCGATGATTGCGCTGGTGCCGGGTTCGTTGCCGCACACGCACAGGCCACCTGGCTGAATACAAGTGCCAGGGACAAGAGAACGGACAGCATGGAGCGGCTCAGTATCACGCCATTCAATTTAGTCTGATGCTGAATGACCGTCAACCAATACGGCGCCAGCCGTGCAAACAGCGGCCACGCCGCGCTTTCCTTGCCGTTTGTAGCGCTCACAGTTACTACCGGCTTACTCTACGGGCAGTGCGAAGTAATCGTCCAGCAACCCCTGTGTCTTGAGGTCCCTGAAGAACCCATACGGGTCGCATTCATAGGGTTGTATGCCTTTATCAGTGTCCGGCAGCCTGCGCCACAGGCCCTTGCGGGTGATGGGCGCGCTGAAGCTCTCCGGGTCCTCCACTGTCATTATCCAGAACAGGTATTTGTCGTCATTGCTCATCACGAGTTTCTCACGCACGACCGCAGACGAGCCAAGCAACATGAGCCCGGTATTGTTCATCGGGTGTGGCGCAATCGAGGTCGTTTCGACAAGAACGCCGCGATTTCCGAAAGCGAGCCTCGCCTTGCTGACCCCCAGGTTATCGACCAGGTCATGCGCGGCGCCTGCGGTGCCCAGTTTAAGCCGCCGGACAATCGAATCCGTTTCGTAGATTGCCGTTATTTGCCGGTCGTTTTGCAAGAACTCAATTTTGTATGGCCATGAAAAAATGCGGGCGAGGCCGGGCGACACACAGCGATGCGCCTCATCGGCATACCAGACGAAGGAATCAACTTTCTCCTGATTCTTCCTGGTCAGGGGCATTGGCGATGGCACCCAGGAACTCAATGCAACCATCACAGGCTGCCAGACCCCGGTGAAGTCAGCGGTGCCGAGCGCACCGCTGACATCTATCTTCTCGGCCTTCCAGTTGAAAACAGCAGCATTCGCCGCCTCGTCACTCATTGCTGCAAACTTACCCTCACCCGACATTCGCTTTTCCTGCCACTCGCCATGCAAGTGCACGTCGCGCCGTTTTTGTCTTGAGATCTCGCCGCCCGGCCCATCCTTGACAAGGGTAAGGGTCAGCTCAACGTGTTCGCCACGGATCCGCAATGACGCTGGCATGCCGTCAAATAACACCTTGATCTCGCCAGCAGCCGTACTCTCTGGAACCTCCAGCAGGCCTTTCCAAGAGCCTTCCGGCGAATTCCATGACAGGTCCCACTGACCGCTCAATTCGGCCCGTGCGGACTGACACAGCAAGAGACCGGTCAATACCAGGCTTGCGAGAAACGTAGATTTGTACATCGGGAATCTCAAAATATTTCTTCGTATTCTTTCTTCGCTTGCTGACTCGGGTTCGGTCGAAGGACTTCACCGCTTGGCAGCGTAAGCTCGCGCAAGAACAGTTTCCGGGCGTCGTTGCGCCCCTTGAAGCCCAGCACTTTAACTTTGGTGCCCGGCGCGAAGACCTCCGCGGAGATACCATAACGATCAAGTGTCAGGGTACTTTGTGACTGCACCTCCCAAGTGACCACTGCCCCTTTTTCTTCTACATCTATATAGATTCGCACGTGAGGATTGCGGAAGATCACTTCCTTGATCACTCCGTTTATCGTTTCCGTCTCTTCGGTAAATTCAGCGACGAATGAGTGGTGCGCCTGCGCCGGGTTTGCGGCGCAAAGGAGCGCAATCAGCAACAGCTTCATGATTGCCAAGGCTGTGTGTGCGCCAGTGTCGAGATCGTTGGTCATGTCCGTCAGTCCTCAGTTTGCGCAGCCCGATGCGCCCCGGCTTTTTGGCAAGACGATCCGCTATAGCTGGCACCAGGGAACGCAGTCATACAGATCCGCAGCCTGAGTATATTTGCGTTTATGCAAGCAGGTAAGCGCAAGGATTGCTACGCGCAACGGCTTAAACACCGTTAGAATGCCGCGTGGCGCCTGGGGACGGGCGTGAAAATGACAACTTTCAGCGCAGTCGCAGGCTGAGTTTGCGGCAGCAGAGGAGTAACGATGGATTTAACTCTAAACTGGGCCGGCATCGCGGCACTGATCATTTTCGGATTAGCTTACGTCGCTGTAATCGCCGAAGAATACTCGCACATGCGCAAATCGATTCCGGTGATGCTCGCAGCCGGCATCATCTGGGCACTGATCGGCTATCAGTATGCCGCCGTAGACGATTTTCACAGTGTGGAAGGCGCTGTTGAGCACTTTTTGTTCGAATTCGCCCAGCTATTCCTGTTTCTGCTATCGGCGATGACCTACGTAAATGCCATGAGTGAGCGGAATGTCTTCAGCGCGCTGCGGACAAAGCTCGTGAGCCGCGGCCTGAGTTTTAGAGCCGTCTTCTGGATTACGGGCCTGATGAGCTTTTTCCTGTCGCCGGTCATCGACAACCTCACGACAGCGCTGGTCATGTGTGCCGTTGTCCTCGCTATCGGGCAGGGAAATTCGAAATTTATTTCACTCGCCTGCGTGAACATTGTGGTAGCCGCCAACGCGGGTGGCGCGTTCAGCCCGTTTGGCGACATCACAACCCTGATGGTTTGGCAACGCGGGCTGGTCGAATTTCAGACCTTCTTCGTGCTGTTCTTCCCGTCGCTTGTTAATTATTTGTTTCCGGCGCTCATTATGTCTTTCTTTGTACCGGCGGGAGGTGCCAGCACGAGCTTCGAGGCTGAGCAAATGAAGCGTGGCGCAAGAACAATTGTGCTCTTGTTTATCGCGACTGTTTCAACCGCCGTCCTGTTCCACAATTTCCTCGGCCTGCCGGCGTTTCTCGGCATGATTACAGGGCTTGGCTACCTGAAGCTGTACGGATACCACCTGCGGCGCACGCACGTGCCTGTCCCGAACACCGTGGACAAGAAAGAGCATATCGGCGACATCACGCCGTTCGATTCGTTCAAGGAGGTCTCGCGAGTCGAGTGGGACACCCTGTTGTTTTTCTTCGGCGTGATCATGTGCGTGGGCGGTCTTGGGTTCATTGGCTATCTCGAGCATATGTCGTCTTACCTGTATGGCGAACTGGGCCCAACATGGGCCAATATTCTCGTCGGGGTCCTGTCGTCGCTCGTCGACAATATTCCTATTATGGTTGCCGTGCTCGAAATGAACCCGGCAATGGACTTGCAGCAATGGTTACTGGTTACGATGACTGCCGGGGTCGGCGGAAGTCTCTTGTCGGTTGGTTCGGCGGCGGGAGTCGCCCTGATGGGCCAGGCGCAGGGACAGTACACATTTTTCGGCCACTTGCGCTGGACACCCGCAATTGCAGTCGGCTATGTGCTGAGTATCTGGGCGCATTTATGGATAAATGCCGGCTTTCTGGGCTTACCGGCCGCAACGGGCTAGGATACGAGCGTGTTCACGCCGCTGACGCAGTTATCGCTCCTTGCAGTACTGCACCTGTTACTGGCGGCGTGGAGCGTCTACCACATCCTGCTTTTCAAGCGTGATCCACGAGCCGCCATGGCGTGGCTCATGGTCTGTGTCTTTTTCCCGTTCTTCGGCCCTGTTAGCTACTTCCTGTTTGGCATCAACCGGGTCCGCACGCGTGCAGCGAATGTGCGCCGCTCATTCCTGGCCATTGACTACGAAGGTGCAGCACGTCGTACGTACGTCAACTCAGCGGAAATTCCGCCCGGGGTGGGCGGCATCGGCCAGCGTATTACGGGACTGGAACTGCTGCCCGGTAACAGTGTGGCTGTCTTTCAGAATGGCGATCAGGCTTACCCGGCCATGCTTGAGGCCATCGCCAATGCCGAGAGGCACGTACTGCTCTCTACATATATATTCAAAGTCGATACCGTCGGCAATGAGTTTGCACAAGCGCTGGCGGCGGCTACAGCACGGGACGTCGACGTACGCGTGCTAATCGATGGCGTTGGCGAGTACTACTCCTGGCGCAAGCCAGTGCGCTTCTTGCAGCAAAAGGGTGTCGAAGCAGCCCGGTTTCTGCCGCCACGGCTGCTGCCACCGAGCGTGCACCTGAATCTTCGCAACCATCGCAAGGTGATGGTCGTCGATTCATCCGTCGCCTACGTTGGCGGCATGAACATCAGTGCACAGAATGTCAGCCAGAATGGGGAGCCTGCCCGTATTGCCGATACGCATTTTTCGCTCCGCGGCCCGGTGGTTGAGGATCTGGCGGGGCTTTTTATTCGCGATTATCAGTTCACTACCGGCAAACGCATTGCTTACGAACACGGTAAATCGGAGGCGCAAGCCAATGCGAGTTGTCGGGTCATTGCCGATGGTCCTGATGGCGACCTCGACGCAATCATTCTGGTCATCCAGTCGGTTATCAGTGCAGCAACGGAGTCGGTGGACATACTGACGCCTTATTTCCTGCCGGGGCGCGAGATCATGTCGGCATTACAGTCGGCAAGCCTGAAAGGTGTTCGGGTGCGAATAGTGCTGCCGGGGACCAACAATCTTTTCTATATGCAGTGGGCGAACAGAAACGTGCTCGCCGAGTTGTTGCAGTTGGGAATTCAGGTGTTTTATCAGCCAGGATCGTTTTGTCATTCCAAGCTGCTGGTCATCGACAATGATTACAGCCTGATCGGCTCTGCCAACCTTGATTCACGGAGCTTGCGTCTGAATTTCGAACTGGGTATCGAGATTTTTTCCGCGACGCTCAACAGTGAACTGCGCGCACAGATCGATGGTGCCATTGCGGCAAGCCGGCGTCTGCAATACGACGAACTGGCATCACGGAGCGTTCCGGTGCGTCTGCGCGACTCCCTGGCGAGCCTCATGTCGCCGTATCTTTAGATCCGGCCGGGTTCAAGCCCGGCGCTGGCGCGCCATCAGCCCCGATTTCGTTCCCTGAGTTTGCGGCGCGTGTGTTTGTCCGGCCGCCCCTTTGTGGCTGGCATGGCCAGACGATCCTGCTTCAGGAGCTGTATCTTTTCGTTGCGCACGCGCAGCGTTTCTTCATCTTCCACATAGCACGCCCGTGCTTCGGCGGCAGGGCCGCGGCGCGCTGGCAGGCTGACGACTTGCAGGGCATACGGTAGTCGCTCACGCAGCAGTTCTATCCGGTCTCCTGGCTTGACGCGTCGCCCTGGCGCCGCGCGTTCACCGTTAACCTGTACATGCCCTGCGCTTGCGGCGGCCGTCGCAAGAACGCGGGTCTTGTAGAAACGGCAATAAAAAAGCCAGCGATCAATACGAAGACCCGGACTCATGGCTGCTGTTCACCCGGCTTCATCCGCACCTGGCTACAGCCTTGCCAATGCCGGCGCGACGGAACCACTCGGCTGCAGGGGCGCCGCCGCAGCTTGAAAC
>JAUHZT010000161.1 GCA_030425905.1 Gammaproteobacteria bacterium | reverse complement strand
CACCCGCGCCTGCGGCATGTAGTAAAGAAAACGATGCACGAACTGTGAACCGGCTGAATGACCGTAAAGGCTGTAGCTGGTCTGCGCGCCACCAATACGCGCAACAACCTCGTCGAACAGCGGCTCAATGGCGGCGAACGACCAGCGCTCTTGCGGGATCGCCTGTCCGTTAGCAGCCACCCGGTTGCCGAGGTTATAGGCGGCTGACTTCGGAAAATCGGCCGCGCCGAATGCCGGTACAACCACGATGAGATTGTACTCGTCGGCAACCTCACGCCAGTCATCGAAATAACGGTCTGCATCGCGGCTTGCGCCGTGCATGACAATAACAACCGGTGTATCGGCAGCAAGCCCCTCCGGCAGGTAGAGGCGTACCGGCAAGGCGGGCCCGGCCCACCCGGTGAATGAGAAAGCGGATGCGCCAGGCGTGGGCGCAGAACCAGCCGCAGCAACGGTGGCAACCAGCAAAAGGAGCAAGACAGGAAACTTTCGCATGTACGTTCCTACGATAAACGAAGCGCCACAAAAAAGCCTCCGGGAATAATCCCGGAGGCTTCGCGCGCGTGCAATCGATTAATCAGCGAACTAGAAACTGAGCCTGACATCAAGGTAGTAATTGATGCCGAGGTCCTGATGCATGTCGCCAAAATAACCGAAGCTGTCATCGGCCAGCGGCGCCCGCTCATCGGTTAGATTGCGAATACCGAGGCGGACGCGCGTATTCGAATCCATGAACGAATCAAAGCGGTAATCTACCGTCAGGTTGTAGGTCGTCATGTCCGGCACCACGTAGTAGATCGGCCGCAGCGTCAGGGGATCTTCAAGCGTCAATGACGTCTGGATAAAATCACCCAGGCGCACCGCACTCACGCCAGCACCCCAGTTGTTCTTGCGCCAGCTTACTCGAACCGTGTGCTTGCTTTCGGCATTGCCGTCCATGCGCACGAGATCCGAGAAGCCGGTTACTGGTACATCGGCCGGCAACTCACCGTTCGCTTGCGCTTCCAGCAACATGGCCGCTGCCGGGCCGGGTTGTTGCTCGTACTTGTCGAGGAACGACGCGACGTAGCGGATATCGAAATCACCGATATTTGAGTCGAAGCTGTAGTAGATGCCGAGGTCGTGTCCGCGTACGAGCCGGGTGTCCAGGTTGGCATAAGTATCGTCGATCTGTGATACCTGGCCGACCGGGCAAATGCCAGCATCGAGGTAGAGCTGCTGATCGGCCGGGTCCAGCGATGAGCCAGGATCACGGATGACCAGCGGGTCGCCTACAACATTGGCGCAGTTCGCAGTACCGGCCTGCAACAGCAACAACAGATCAAGCGCTGTGTGGTTTTCTTCGCCAAACAGGCCGATCGTGTTTTCCTTTTCGATTTCCCAGTAGTCCAGCGTGAACATCAGGTTCTCAAGCGGCTCGAACACAACACCGAAATTGGTGTTGGTCGACTCTTCAGGCACCAGGTTCTTGCTGCCACCGGCCTTGCGCTGCATGCCGTAACGACAGTCGAGGCTGTTCTCGTCAGGGTCAACGTAGAAACAGACGTAATCGTCTCGCGTGTTCGACCGGGCAACATCACCTTCGTTAACTGTGACGAGATTAGGAACGCGGAAGCCTTCTGACCATGAGGCCCGGAACAGCAACTGTTCGATCGGGCGCCAGCCAAGGGCGAACTTGCCAACCGTCGTATTGCCAACATCCGAAAAGTCTTCGTAACGCAGCGCGAGCTGCAGATCGAGGTTATCGAGTACGGGAACCTGCAGTTCGCCGAACAGTGACGTGACATCGCGCTCGCCTTCACTGTCGAAGGACGGACTCGAGTTCAGCACATCGGAAATAACCGGAAACGTGGCACCTGAGGAATCCGTGAAGTTGATTGTGCCATCGAGGCGCGGATCACGATCGTCGATGAATGACTCGCTGCGGAACTCTGCACCTGCGAGGATGCCAACCGGACCGGCAGGCAGTTCGAACACGGCCGGGTTCGAGATCTTGAAATCGATCATCTTCAGTTCGGTTTCATTGTCGCGCCGCACGTCGATCAGTGCCTGCTCGATATTCGAGTTCACACGTCCGCTAAACGGGTTGAAGGCGCTGGCCGTTGTGTCATTCAGGGCCGCCTGCATCAGCGTGTTCGAAATTCGATTATGCGTGATATCTTCCTTCTCGGCCTTTGACCAGGTAACGGCTGTTTCCCAGTCCCATTCACCCCAGACGCCGCGGAAGCCCTGCAGGAAACGATAGGTCTTGCCGTCATTATCAACGATGCGCGGCACCTGGGCCCAGCGGTAGTTGTCCATGATCAGCTCAACCCCTTCGTCGGGGATAGTGCCAACACCGATCACCGAATCCGGCAGTCGATTGGGTGAACCAACGGGCCCGAACGGGTTGTAGTAGTTATCCGCTGCGACTCGCAGGTCGGCGACAGCAGACAGCCCGGTTGATGCATGGCGAATCGTGTTCGTGTTCGCCATGTAATAGGTCATCTCGGTGAAGCTCTGGATACCGTTACTGAATTCGTGATTGAGATACAGGTACAAATTGAGTCGGTCGAGATCGCTGTACAGGTCACGGTTTTCATTCAGGTTGTAGCGGTAGGTACCCTGACCATCAACTGCGCCGCAAGTGCCGTAACCAAGATCCCATTGGCAACGGTCATCGCCACTCGGGTAGGTTTCAAACTCACCTGAGCCGTCGGTAAAGCCCGGCAAACTGCCGCTAACGAAGTCATATTGTCCGTATTCCGAGTTGATGCTGTTATTGCGAAATACCGTACTGCCATACCACGGTGAGTCGACTGGCACGCGGTCCCGATAGTCACTGTTGTACCAGCGCTCCTCATCCTGCGAGTTAACGCGGTCACGGTGATAGAAGGTGCCGAAAACGCTAAGGTTCGTTGCACCGTCGTTGAAGTCGTTACCCCATTCGAGTGTCAACGTGTAGTCGTCGCGCGGTATGTGATCGTAGGAACTCAAGCGTGCATTAAGTGTTAAGCCGTCGAAGTCGTCCTTGAGTACATAGTTCACCACGCCCGCAACTGCGTCCGCGCCGTAGATGGCCGATGCACCATCACGTAAAACCTCGACGCGCTCCAGGCCGAACACCGGCAGACTTTGCGAGTTGACGGTATTAACCGGTACGAAGCTGCCACCCACCTCTTCGGTCTGGTAGCTTGCGTTGTTAACCAGGCGGCGACCGTTCAGCAGCACCAGCGTGTTGCCGGTACCGAGGTTGCGCAGGTTGTAGGCGCCAACATCGCCGCGTGCCGAGTTGACACCGCCACTGATGTTCTCCGACTCGCTAAAGAAGTTTTGCCCCTGCTCGGCCATGAACTCGAGCAGGTCGGCGCCCGAGTCGACACCCAGAATCTCGATGTCCTCGGCATCCATGACCGACACCGGTAAGGCCTCGTTGATAGCCGCGCCCCGAATCTGCGATCCGGTAACGGTGATCTCTTCGATCTCTTCGTCGTCTTCCTGCGCCCAGGCGCCAGAACTACCGAGCGCAAATGCACCCACTGTCGCAAGCAATAAACGCTGGCGCAGTGCGCCGTGAACAGACTGCCGTAAAACTTTCATGATGCTCCCCTGAAAAAAACGATCCCCTGACGTGCATTAGCAAAACTAGCAAGCAGCCCCGAGGCTGACCAATAGCTACGTTTCCGGCGACCATAACCGCAGGCTATGGCGGCACTAAAATCGGTTCAAACCCCGGTGCCCGGCATTACAGGGCAGTCACGGCGCGGCCCGCCACTGGAGGTGCGTTCCAAACTCGCCCGACACGCGCTCCGCGACACCGGCATGGCGCCAGGGGGTGCGCCACTGCACCCAGGCCAGGTCGTCCAGCCAGACACTCGATGGCGACGTACCGGGGTTCTCGACAGTGATCAGCAAACGTACTGAACGGGTCGCAAGGCGCGGCATGGCGTGGTCCAGCGCAAAGCCCTGCCAGTCGCCCGGGCCGGCTGCAAAGGCACCAATCTCGGTGGTTGGCCCGTCGCTTAACGCTACGCTCATGGCGTCGCCATCGCGACGGCGCTGCAGCTCGAACCTTACCCCTGCATCGCCCGTTACCCGCCAGCGGCCGCTGAGCGTTGCAGGCGTAGACGGTGTGAACGTACGGAGGAACACCTTCATGCCGGCGCGGACAGTCTCGCCCGGTTTGAGGTCAATACGCATCGACCGGCTGTCGGCTGCCTCGTCGCCCGGCACAATATTGATCGACGGCGAACTGATCCAGGCGCGTTCGTGCGTACCGAACAAGCTCGCCGACTCGAAGTCTCCGCGGCGCAGCAAATCGGTGCCAATGCGGTACTGGCCTAGGCCTGCACTCATACGAACGGCGTGTAACGGCGACACTCCGGCCTGCCAGAGTGAGGTTAGCGCGCCATCTTGTGCCATGTTCTCGGCCGCGAATTCCGACGTGCGGCATTCGGTACCGGGCACCACGACCGCATGCGCCCCACTCGCGGTGAAGCACACGTCATTTTCCCGCGACAGCCGTGCCACGCGGTTCAACACGGCATAGCGAAAGCGGCCTGTTGCGGGCGTTGGCACATAGCCATTGATATTGATGGGCACGACCTCGGCACGATGTAACTCCTCGCCGTCCATCCAGACGTACAAGAGCATGCCAAGCTGCGTGGTGTAGAAGTACTGGTCGAACAGGAAGTTGCCCATTGAGTAAGCAATCAGGCGCTTCTTGTAGATATCCAGACCCTGCAGCACGTGCGCGTGATGCCCTATTACAAGGTCGGCGCCAGCATCGATGGCGGTCCGCAAGCTGGTTCGCTCAGTCAGCGGCGCTTGCTCAACGTACTCGAGGCCACTGTGCTGTTGCAGGACCACGGTCGAGGTATCGCGAACAGCCGCAATGTCTTCGACGAACACAAACTCATCGCCATACGCGGCGCCGCCTTTATCTCCGCTCGCCGTTTGTGTCGGTGAAAACGTGCCTGGCCAGCCCACGTAACTCAGGAATGCGAACGGCTGGCCTGCCGCGCTGGTCCGCCAGGGTGCGCGTGCAGATGCTTCATCAAGGCCCATCCCCGAGAAACCCAGCCGCGTGCCGGCAAGGGCGGCTTGCGTGGCACGCACGCCCGCATCGCGGAAGTCAAAGGTATGGTTGTTTCCAAGCGCCGCGTAGTCGAAGCCGGTCCACTCCAGCAGATCGGCCAGCACCGCCGGTGAATAGAAGGTGACCAGCTTTGGCAACGGGTCCGTCAGTTCTTCGGCTGCCAGCACGCTCTCGAGATTCACCGAGGCGATATCCGCAAGCTGTACGTACGGCCGGACGTGCGCCAACAGGCGTTCGCCATCGGCGCGTAGCTGCTCACGACGCACGACGGCGGGCTCATTTTCACGCGGTTCAAAATAACGACGCGACAGCATGGCGTCACCCGCAAACAGCAGCAGGCGGCGTCCCGGCTTTTTCGCAACGAGCACAATGTCCGCCACTTCGTCGCCGCGTGCGAAGGTGTGTACCGAATCGTAGAAGCCATTGGCGCTGGCCTCGATACGCAGCAGACCGCGCTCAAGCGGGATCCTGCGAAGCTTCGCTGCCGGTATTTCCCGGCCGGTCTCGTCACGCACGCTGACCGGCGGCCAGCCGGGTTCTGCCATTGCCGCGTGTGTGGTGCCGACCACAAGCAGCAGCGCAAGACCTGACAGCACGAACTTTAGCATCAGCACATTTTGCCAGCCGCGAACCCAGCAAGAGCATTCTCTTGTGAATCCGGGCTATAGACCGAGGTTATACTTGGCCGCAGAACTGCGGGGACCCTAGCCATGCGCTTGCGCCAGATCGAAGTTTTTCACGCCATCTATTCCAGCGGCACCATGACCAGTGCGGCCGCTCTGTTGAATGTATCCCAACCTTCTGTTTCCAAGGTGCTGGCACATGCCGAGCAGCAACTCGGCTATGCGCTGTTTGAGCGTAACAAAGGCCGCCTCATACCTACGCCGG
Source organism: Gammaproteobacteria bacterium (assembly GCA_030425905.1). Classification (GTDB taxonomy): domain Bacteria; phylum Pseudomonadota; class Gammaproteobacteria; order Steroidobacterales; family Woeseiaceae; genus UBA1847. Next base: position 494 of record JAUHZT010000161.1, on the reverse strand, counting down.
AGGCGCACCTCCTTTTTGAGCACGTATCGGATGTCTACCACAGTGTCGACCGCCTGAAGCAGGTGGCCGATAACCTGCGTAACAGCAACGCAGGGCGTATCCGCGTGGCCAGTACACCGGCCTTTGGCCTGGAACTGCTGCCACGGGCTATTGCGTCGTTTCGCGAGGACAACGCGGATGCCGTCTTCGATATCGAAACGCTGCACCTCGATGAAATAAACAATGCGCTAATCGAGTCGCGCGTAGACTTCGGACTCGCATTCGATCCGGTGGCACGGCCCGGCATTGAGCAACGCACGCTCGCGCGCGGCGAGTTTGTTGTACTTGCACCGCTCAATTCTGACTTCGATGCGGACGTTCCGTTAACAATCGACGACCTCGCCGACTACCCATTTATTGGCCTCAACAACCGCGGCCCGCTGGGGCGCCTGCTGGCCAATCACCTCGCCACAAGTGAGGCGGAGCTGAATGTCGTGGCCCGCTCCGAGACTTAT
>JAUHZT010000024.1 GCA_030425905.1 Gammaproteobacteria bacterium | reverse complement strand
GAAGCCCGTCGTACGCCGCGTCATCGAGCAGATAAACGGCTTGCTTGAAATACCCGACGAGGCATCTCCCTTCAATGCGCCGGCTCGGCACAGCGATGACGCAGCCTTCCAGGCGGCTATGCTCGCAATAGTCGCAGAAGACATTCGGCCGGCACTCGAACGCTACCGTGATTTCCTGTCGGAGGAATACCTTACGCGAGCTCGGAAGGAACTCTCGATCACAGCCAATCCCGATGGCCGCGAATGCTACGAGGCTTCATTGCGCTATTACACAACGCTCGACAGCTCGGGGCAGGCAATATATGAACTCGGTCAGGCCACCGTTGCCGATAACCGCGCAGAGGTCATTGAACTAGGCCAAAAGGCGTACGACGTCAGTGACTTCAAGTCAGCCATCGATGCCGCCAAGAACGATTCGCACGATCACTTCACCAACCGCGAGGAGTTGCTGGCCTTCTCACGCGACGCCGTTCTGCGAGCGGAACAGGCACTGCCAAATTGGTTTGGCAATGTGCCGGATCAGGCCGTGGCCATCGTACCGTTCGATGAACGTGATGAAGGCACGGGTCGTTCGGCACATTACCAGGCTGGGAGCTCAGAACGCCCAGCCGAGTATCGCATCCCACTTTACCAAGCCGAAAAGCAATCTCGCAGCAACGCCGAAATCACGGCGTTTCACGAAACCTGGCCCGGGCATCACCTGCAGGTTGCGAGCGCACAATCGGTCGAAGGACTGCACCCGGTCACCCAGATCATCTGGTTCTCGGGACCCGGCGAGGGCTGGGCACGCTACTCAGAGCGACTCGCGGAAGAAATGGGCCTGTACGAAACGGTTAACGCGCCCATTCTGCGCCGGGCATGGCCGGCGCGTGGCATGGTCGTTGATCCAGGCCTGCACCTGTTCGGCTGGTCGCGCGAGCAAGCCATCGAGTTCATGACAGAGTCCGGACGTTTTCCGGCTGGGCAGGCCGACAGCCTGGTTGACCGAATCGCGATTTTGCCCGGCCAGCTAACGGCCTACGATGCGGGTGGCCTGGAGATCCTCGCCTTGCGCCGTGAAGCAGAAGCAGCCCTTGGCGATGCGTTTGACATTCGCGAGTTTCATGAACAGGTTCTCAAGAACGGTACGATTCCGCTCGGCGCTCTACGACAACAAATAGAAGCGTGGCTGCTCAGCAGCAGCGTGCACTAGTCGTGTAACGGCAAGGAGAATTTGACCCTTAAACCGCCATGTTGCCGATTTGCCAGGCTGAGGCGGCCGCCATGAGCCTCAACGATTTCCCGGCACAGTGCCAGACCCAGGCCACTGCCCTTTTGCTTGGTCGAATAAAACGGCAGTAAAGCGCTCTGCAGGATCTCGTCTGTCATTCCCGGACCCCGGTCAAGCACATGCACGGTGTGGAATTTACCGCCTGCTTGAACACTGACTTCAATATCCTCGCTGGCCGAACCGGATTCATGCGCATTCTTGATCAGGTTTATGAGCACCTGCTCAATCTGGACAGGGTCAAAGTAACCGGCCAGACCGGGTAACTCATTGCGCACCCGAAAAGTCACGGTCTGCTCAAGCGACTTGAAGAATGTCGCCCATACAACCGGCTCTGCCTTGGGCATCGGCAGCTTGGCAAAGCGTGCGTAGCCGTCGATAAAGAGCTTCAGGTGATTGGCGCGTTCCTCGATGGTTCCCAATATGTCGTTTACCCGACTACCCTCATCGAGCAACAAGGTTCCGGAGTGTGCGAGTGAGGAAATTGGCGCCAGGGAATTATTGAGTTCGTGGCCAATAACGCGGATCACCTTTTTCCATGTCGCCACTTCCTGCCGATTGATCTCGCGTGTAAGCCGCTTGAACAAATACAAGCTGTGCGGCTGAGCGTTCAGGACAAATTCACGCTGCGAGAGATGATAGGTCTCTTGCTCACCGTGCTCGCCAACCGAAAACAGGACGTCACGTCGCTGCGCAACTGCATCGCGCACGGGCTCCGGCATGTCCATCAGCATGCGTTGAAAGTTGTGCCCCTCAAGTCGACGACCCTGTACGAACATACGGCGGGCGGCACTATTGCTGTAGACCACGGCATCGCGTGCATTGCACAGCACAAGTGCCAGCGGCGTGCTCTGGATGACGGTATCCAGCAGCAATTCGCGCTGAAAAATGTCCTGTCGTGCGCTGCGTAATGTAGAACCCAGTTCGTTGTACGCCGCCACCAGCTCACCAATTTCATCGCTGCGTGTGACAGCAACACTGGTACTGAAGTCGTTGTCCTGAAGACTCGCAATCCCATTGGTCAGCGCCTGCAGCACATCATTCACCGGGCCCATGAAACGCCGAACTGCCAAGATGCACAGCGGAAACGATACGCTGAGGGTGAACAAGAGACTGAGCAGCGCTTGCCCGGTTACGAAGTACACGCCGACCGCCATTGCCGCAACAAACAGAACGATGAAGGCCACCAGAAACGCGAGTTTGCCTTCCAGCGAGTAGCGGTGTAGTCGCGGCATCAAGTCACGCACGCCTGTCGGCGCAGTCAATTCCGAACTTCTCCATACGACGATAGAGCGCCTGCCGACTGATACCGAGTTCGCGCGCCGCCCGCGCGATAACCCCATTACATCGTTCCAGAGCGTCGCGAATTTCCTGCTCACCGAGTTGGCTGTCTTCGGTGATATTGCCGGCAACATTGTGGTCAAGATTAAGATCGTCAACGTTAATCACGCGCCCTGCAGCCAACAGGCTTGCACGGCGTATACAGTTCTGCAGTTCACGCACATTGCCGGGCCAGCCATAATCCAGCAGCGCAGCATTTGCCTCATCGCTTAGCTCGTGACTTTCGTCTATAAAGAAGCGCGCTAGTGGCAGGATATCGCGCTTGCGTTCCCGTAGCGCTGGAACCGCAAGCTCAATAACATTGAGACGATAGTAAAGATCTTCGCGAAAACGCCCCTCGCGAATGGCCTGTTTGAGATTAATATTGGTGGCGCTGATAACCCGCACACGCACTCGCCGGGAAACACTGCTGCCGAGTCGCTCGAATTCACCTGTTTGCAATACGCGCAACAAACGCGTCTGCCCGTCACGCGACAGGGTGCCGATCTCATCGAGAAACAACGTGCCGTTGTGAGCCGCTTCAAAACGCCCTATGCGCTGTCGGTTTGCGCCGGTGTACGCACCTTGTTCGGCGCCGAATAGTTCGGCTTCAAGCAGATCGCCGGGTAAAGCGCCAATATTCACCTTCACAAACGGTCCGTCGGCACAGGAGGAATTGGCCTGCACAATCTCGGCCAGCTTTTCCTTGCCTGCACCATTCGGACCAGTAATGAGTATTGGCACGTCCGAGTGCGCTACTTGCGTCGCGGCCCCAACGAGATAGTGCATTTCATCACTCTCGTACACGATGCCGCACAACTCGAACTTTTCGGCCAGCGCCCGGCGCGCGCGTTCGCGGTCCCGCAGTACTTCACGCTTGTCGCGCACGGCGGCTGACAACCGCAGGAGATTTTTGGCGGTGGTAACGAGCTTTTCGTCATTCCACGGTTTTTCGAGATAGTCGGCAGCGCCGGCCTTGACCAGTTCGACGGCCGTTTCAAGATCGGACCAAGCCGTCAGCAAAATAATCGGCATGTCGGGATGGCGCGCACGAATACGCTCGAACAGTGCCACGCCTTCCGCACCGCTAGTAGCGCCGCCTGTAAAGTTCATATCCTGAACCACGAGGTCGATACCCTCGGACTCCAGAATTGCAAGCCCCTCCTCCGGGTTCGCGGCCGTTAAGGCCCGCACATCGTGGATCGAAAACAAGACAACGAGCGCATTGCGCACGCCGTCGTTGTCATCAATGATCAGAACCTTCTGCATCGGGGGCTATCATAAACAAGCGGCGGGGCATCCGACACCGCCGGCATGGAAAATTTCACACGGTACGCGTCGCAATAGCCGGCGCTATACCGGATGCACGAATAGCTGGGACCAGCACAGCCAGTTGGCCCAGCACCCATAGAATCAGCACGCCGGCCGGGATATAGGCCCAGTCGAGCTTCTCCAGTGAATACGCATCGACCAGCCACATATTGACCGCGACAGTTAAAAGCGCGCCGAGCAACACGCCACCGGTTGTTACAAGCCAGTTCTCAACCATGAAGTAACCCAGGATATCTCGGCGAGTAGCGCCAATAGCCCGCCGCGTTCCAATCTGCTTGGTGCGCTGGCGGACGGCGAAGCTTGCAAGTCCGATGATGCCAAGACTCGTTATTGACACCAGCATGATGACGGTAGCGATTAGAAGGATGGTCATCGAATGGTCGCGCCGGTAAGAACGTGCAACGATTTCGGTAAAGGGCTGGATCCGGCGAATCATGCGTTCGCTGTTGCGGGCCGGCAGTGTTTCTTCAATCACTCGCATTACTTCATCGCGGCGGCCCGGCTCAACACGCACGATGTACCGCAGAAACGGTCCGGCAGCGATGCCCGGCATCAACAAGACGTGGGTCAGGTCGTCCCAGTCAACCCAGGCACCTTGCATGTTCTCGATGATCCCGACGACCTCGGCGGGATTCCCCAGTCCGTCATAGAGGGTTTTGCCGAGCGCATCCTCGGTGCCGTAAGTCTCTATTGCGAGATCGCGGGTCATGATAACCGAGGGCGCAAAGCTGCTGTGCTGCGGCGTGCGGTAGGAGACTTCTTCCGGGTAGAACGTACGCCCAGCCACCAGTTCCACGCCGAGCGCATCGAGAACCTGTTCGTTCATGACATAGGTATTGGCGACGATCTCCGGCGTATCGGCACCGGCCTCGTCAAATTCTTCGCCAGTGGCAGCAAACGTATTCGCACTGCCACTGTTGCTCAATGGCAGGCTGGCGGTCGTTGTTACACCCAGCACGCCCGGCAACGAAGCCAGGTAGTCGGTATCCTCTTTTACAGCCACTTCATGGTTGTAATCTGCGCCAAAGCCCCAGCTCTGGAACGCGATCATGTTGGGCACATCAAAGCCCGGATCCCGGTTCATTTTTGCAAGACGTTGCGAAACGATAAAGGCCGCGTTAACAATAACGGCCATTGTTATTGCAATCTGCAGTACCAGCAAGACAGCACCAGTCTTGTTTCTCAGCAGTGCACTCAGTATTGGACGGATAGGCATGGTCATCTCACTATTGAGTCTTGAGGTACGTGGCTGGTGGCACCTGGCAAATGCGCCAGGTTGGGTACAGCCCGGCGATCAGCGCGGCGACGACAGATACAAGCAGCGCAGCAATGACCAGAGTCTGATCCATGCGCACAAGCTGGTCATACTGGCCAAGATTGACGGCCTTGACCCCCTGAAGGCCAAGCCGGGCAAGCAGCAGGCCAAGCATGCCCCCGCCCAGGCCAATGAGCCCGACCTCAACCAGGTTCTGTTTGAAAATAGTGGCTTTGCTGGCGCCCAACGCACGCCGTAGCCCAACGCGTGGCGCGTTGGCGGAGAACTTCGCCAGCAACAGCGCAACCGTATTGATAAGGCAAACGACGAGAAACATGATGGCCAGCCCAAGCAATACGCGAAAGTCCGGATTAACTACTTCGTTATAGACTAGCCAGTCGTTAACGTCATGAATTTCCGCGCTGGCATCGGCGATCGGGAAACGTCCCAGCCGCTTTTGCTCGCTAATGTAGGCCGCCAGATACGACAGGTAACGATCCTGTTGCGCCGCAGTATCCAGCTCAACCCAGTATTCGATCCAGACACATTCACTGCCCAGAAAGGCGGCGTAGCTGTCAATCGGACTATCTCCCCAACAATTGGTGTTACCGAAGTTCTGTTTTTCCCAGGTCGCGTTAACTGACAGCGGAATAAAAGCATCGTCGGTTTCGCCGAACGCATTGTTGTGCGCCGAGTAAAAGCGCGGTACGGGCTCCCAGTGGTCGAGCACACCAATGATAAGAAACTCACGATTATCCAAAGAGATTCTTTCACCGACACTATTCTCACCACCGAAAACGGTTTCGTTCAGACTGCGGCTTATTACAGCGACCTCAGCCGCACTACTGTCAGCCGACTCATCCCAGGCCCCGCCGTACTGGAACGGCAGGTCGAACATGGCAAAGAAGTCTGTCGTCGTGAACAATGTTGTCGTCAACATGGGGTTGATGTCGGGGTTTGCAGGATCCAGGGTAAGTCCCGACGCATGCATGGCCAGCTTGCGGGTCGGAATATCCGATTCCATCAGGTTCATTGCGTCCTGATAGGTGAGCAGTTCCGGCAATCGTTCCGGCCGGTCCTGATCAAACGGTCCCGGTGCCTCCCAGTTGTTCAGTTGCACTGCGAAAAGCCGGTCGCTCTTGTGCGGGATCGGGTCGCCGGACATCATGTAGTAAACCGTCACGACTGTCATGCACGCTCCAATGCCGATGCCAATCGCCGCTACCATCAACACTGACAATGACAGGTTGCGCCGAATACTCTTGATGGCCAGCCTCAGGTTATATAGAAACATCTCAGGCTCCCGCGCTCAGGTTGTCTGCCGCATCGTTGTCGACTGCAACCGTCAGCGGGTGAGAGTCGGGTGCCTCCAGATCGGTCACCTGGCCGTCGAGAACCTGAACGTTGCGGTGCGCACGCCGCGCCAGCTCGGCGTCATGCGTGACCATGATAATAGTCGTGCCCTTCTCATTGATTTCCTGCAGCAGATCCAGAACCTGGCGGGCCATCAGCGAATCGAGGTTGCCGGTGGGCTCATCGGCCAGCAGAAAGTGCGGATCTCCGGCGAGTGCTCGTGCTATGGCAACACGTTGTTGCTGACCGCCGGAAAGCTGTGCCGGCAAATGCTTCATGCGCGACGCCAGGCCTACCGTTTCGAGTGCGTTATGAATACGCTCCTTGCGATCCGCGGCTTTGAGTCCTCGATACCGGAGCGGCACATCGACGTTGTCGAACAAGTCGAGGTCGGGAATAAGATTGAAGCTTTGAAAGATAAAGCCGATCTTCTGGTTGCGAATTCTGGAGCGCTCGTTGTCGTTGAGGCCGCTCACATCCAGCCCGTCGAGTACATAGGTTCCCGACGTAAATGACTCGAGCAGTCCCGCGATATTCAGGAACGTGGTTTTGCCGGAACCAGACGGCCCTGTGACGGCAACAAACTCACCGTCGTTGACCTCCAGGCTGAAGTCACGCAAGGCATGAGTTTCGACGAGTTCAGTACGATAGACCTTGCTGATGTGTTGCATGCTTAACATGTGTTTCCCCGTTTGATCGATCAGTCAGTCACGTACACGGTGCTGGCACCGTCGTACTGGCTGAGACTTGAAGTAATAATGCTTTCGCCTTCCTGCAGGCCATCGAGAATCTGCACGGCATTGATACTGCTGGCGCCGACCCGAATCTGTCGTCGCTCGGCTATACCATCGTTCAGGACATACGCAACGCGCCCGCCACCACTGTCGAGGAACGGCCCGCGTTGCACCATCAGTACATCGTTACTGGACTCAAGCACGATGCGTACGGATACACGCTGGTTTTGCCGCAGCCCGCCAGGCGCGTCACCGTTAAAGCGCACGCGCCCTGTCAGCTGGTTGTTTTGCACTTCAGGGGAGATAGCCGTTACGAGACCGGGATAGGTCTGCCCCGAAAAGCTGATTTCGGCAGGTATGCCAAGGCTGATCGTGTCGCCGTAACTTTCCGGGACCTGGATCTCGACCTCAAACGCGGATAAGTCAACGACGCTGAGTATCGGCTGGTTTCTCGCAACGGTTGCCTTCTGCTCGACCATGAGGTTGCCGATCATGCCCGTAACCGGCGACACGATATGCAACTGGTCAACTTGCCGCTGCAGGTTTGCCACGAGCAATTTCTGTCGTTCAACGGCCAGTTCGTTCGTGCGCAGCTCGAATTCCATGACCTCCGCTTCAAGTGCGCCGTTTTGCTGCGCATGCCTGATCTCAAGACGCGCGGTATCGACATCATCCCGCGCTTTCTCATAGTCCTGCACACTGATAGCGCGCGCCTTATGTGCCGCCTCCGCCCGCCGCAGTTCACGTTCTGCCGCGGTGATACGTACCTGGGCCAGGTCTATGGTTTGCTGGTTCTCGAACTGGCGCCGCTTGAACTCAATGCGCTGCCGCTCGAACTCGGTCTCAGCGCTTTGCAGGGACGACTGCTCCTGCTGCAGACGGCTCGCAAGATCCGGGCTGTCAATCTCAGCCAGCAGATCCCCTTTCTGCACCGTGTCACCGGCATGAATGTGCAGCGTTACAGTGCCCTCCGCTGCGGCGAACATGGTCGGACTAACCGCTGCCACGACCGTACCTGACGCGCCCACATCGCGAACGAAGTCGCCCCGGGTAACCGTCGCAACACGAATTCGGTCGCGCGAAACAGTCGCCTCGGCTTGCGACCAGCGCGTCAACAGCGGGTAAACCAGCAATGCCAGGACGAGCACGGCGCCCAGTGCCGTGAGGATTACCAACAGGCGGCGCCGGCTAGCGGGCCGCTCAATGACGACGTCAGTCCGCGACGTATCCCGGATACCCGCCGCCGGCCCGTGACTTTCCGAATTTTTGCTAGCCAGTTGCATGCTGTTTCATTGTCCGCTCGTGGTGTTACTACTCTACTAAGCAAGCAGCATGCCAAGTTGGGCGTCTACGCCAAGCCACTGATTCTTATTGCTTTTCAGGCAGGCGTCCTTGCAACTACAGTCGCCAAACCTGTCCGCGCCCGGACAGCGGACAGTCACCGGACACTTTTCTTGCCGAGTGCTTCGCCTTGCACAGATTGATACCCCGTTTGCTGGCCGTGTGTGCGAATATAGCTCCCCATGAATCTCGGTATCTCGGACAAAGTGCGGCCCCTTCTTGCGGCTGTGAATACCTTTATCGACGAAAGGGTGATGCCGGTCGATGAAGAATTTCAGCGCGAAACAGAAAAAGGCGATCGCTGGACGCTGACAGAGCGCCAGAAAGCCATTCTGGCCGAGCTCAAGTCAGCGGCTAAAGAACAGGGCCTGTGGAATTTCTGGCTCACTGACAGCGATCGTGGCTTTGGCCTGACAACGGTCGAGTACGCACACCTTGCCGAATTGACCGGCCGGGCCCACCTCGCAGCCGAAGCCTTCAATTGCAGCGCGCCGGACACCGGCAATATGGAGGTGCTTGAACGCTACGGCAGCGACGCGCAGAAAACTCGCTGGCTGCAGCCACTGCTCGATGGCGAGATCCGTTCCGCCTATGCGATGACCGAGCCGGAGGTAGCCTCATCGGATGCAACCAATATCGCGACCTCGGCGGTCCTCGAAGACGGGCAATGGGTCATTAACGGTGAGAAAACTTACATTTCCGGCGCCGGCGACGAGCGCTGCAAAGTCCTTATCTGCATGGTGCGCACCGACCCTGACGCAGCACGTCATTCCCAGCATTCGCAGATTCTTGTCCCGACCGACACGCCCGGCGTTGAAATAGTGCGCGGCATGCAGGTTTTCGGCAATGACGACGCGCCGCATGGGCACATGCACATCCGCTTCAACAATGTGCGGGTCCCGGAGGAGAACATCATCCTCGGGGCGGGCCGCGGTTTTGAAGTCGCCCAGGGTCGGCTCGGCCCGGGACGAATTCACCATTGCATGCGTGCTATCGGCGTAGCGGAGCTTGCCCTCGAACTGATGTGCCGGCGCTCAATGCAACGTACGGCATTTGGCAAGCCGCTGGCCAAGCTCGGTGCCAATCACGACAAGATCGCCAATGCGAGAATAAATATCGACATGGCGCGGCTACTGACGCTGCAAACAGCGCACATGATCGATACACAGGGCGTCAAGGTCGCACGCACGTGGATCTCCAAGATCAAGGCAACCGTGCCAAACATAGCGCTGCAGATCATCGACGACGCTATACAGATGCACGGTGCCGCCGGCCTGTCGCAGGACTTCCCGCTGGCGCGCATGTACGCGTCGACACGTACATTGCGCCTCGCCGACGGGCCCGATGAAGTGCATCGTGTCGTGGTTGCCAGGGACGAACTTGGCAAGTACCTTTAGTAACGAAGATGCCTAAGACAATTGCAGCAGCCGAGCTGCCGGGGCTTGCCGGCACCACACTGGAGCCATCATCGTGGCTGAAGATCACGCAGCAGCGTATCAACCAGTTTGCTGACGCCACGAACGACCACCAGTTCATTCACGTCAGTCGCATCAAAGCTGCATTGACGCCATTTCGCAAGCCCATCGCTCACGGCTTCCTGTCAATGTCCCTGCTGTCCTACCTCAATGCCGAGAATGCGTTGCTACCTGATAACCTCAAGATGGTGATCAACTATGGCTCGGACAAGCTCCGGTTCCTGGCACCGGTTAAGGTAGGCAAACGCATTCGCTCGCATCAGACGATTGTGGATGTTACTGAGAAGAAGCCCGGCCAGTGGCTTGTAAAGACCGAGGTTAGCGTCGAAATTGAAGGCGAGGAAAAGCCGGCGCTGGTCGCAACCATGCTGACACTGATGATAGTTGCCTGACCGACGCGTTAATCCGACCGAACAAGAATGCATGAACAACAATAAGGAAGCCGATCGCATGCGCGCTCTCGTTTGCAAAGCTTATGGTCCTACCGACGACCTCGTTCTGGAAACACTTGATGACCCTCAAATCGGCAAACACGATGTGCTTGTAGACGTGGTGGCCGCCGGCATCAATTTTCCTGACCTGCTCGTCGTAGCGGGCAAGTACCAGGACAAGACACCACCGCCGTTTGTGCCCGGCAACGAAGCGGCCGGCACCATCGCGCAAATCGGAGACGAGGTGCGAGGTTATGCTGTCGGGGACCGGGTGATTCTGATGCCCAGAGGCGGCGCATTTGCGGAGCGCTGCCGTGTCAATGTCTCACAGATTGCCCCGCTGCCGTCGGCGCTCAGCTTTGAACAAGGCGCGGGGTTCGGCGTCGTTTTCGGCACCAGCTACCATGCCTTGAAGCAATGCGCCCGACTGCAGCCGGGTGAGACAGTGCTGGTCCTGGGCGCTGCGGGTGGTGTTGGTGCAGCGGCTGTTGAACTGGCGAAAACAATGGGCGCGCGCGTTATTGCGGCAGCAAGCAGCGCAGAAAAACTCGCGTTTGCCCGTGCGGCCGGAGCCGACGAAACCATCAACTACACCGATGATAATCTGCGCGACAGCGTGAAAGCTCTGACCGACGGCGCGGGTGTCGACGTGGTCTACGATCCGGTAGGCGGCGAGATCGCCGAACAGGCATTTCGCAGCCTGGCCTGGCACGGTCGACACCTTGTTATCGGCTTTGCCTCAGGCGACATCCCTTCCATGCCCGCCAACATCGCACTGCTAAAAGAAGCCCAGCTGGTCGGCGTCTGGTGGGGCACCTGGATAGCCAAACACCCTGGCGAACACGCGCGGAATATGCAGGAATTAGCGGCATGGGTTGCAGACGGTAGGTTGCGAGCAACCGTCAGCGAAACATTCGCGCTGGACGATTACAAAGCGGCTTTCCGCCGCCTTTCCGAACGCAAGGCGATGGGCAAAGTCATTCTGCGCATGGATAATGCCGCGGCGTCATCCGCATGACATACCCTGGGAGTAACACACATTGAATTTTCTGCTGAGTATTGTTGCTCTGCTGCTCGGCCCGGTCATCTATGCCTGGGGCCGCAAACGTCCGATCGCCAAGCAGATGCTCGACGGCTTCGTACTTGTTGTCGTTGCGGGCATCGTCTGTATCAATATCATTCCGAGCGCACTCGACACCGGCGGCTGGTGGGCCACCGTCGCACTAGCCGCCGGACTGTCGTTTCCGATTTTTGTCGAAAAGACGTTTCGACACTCTGTACACAAAGCACATGCATTTATCGTCATACTGGCTGCCGTCGGCCTCATTTTGCATGCCCTGATCGACGGCATCGCACTATTGCCGGTTGTATCCGAGGCACTGAATCATGTCGGACCGCGAACTTATCCAGGGGATCCGGGGTCTACCTTTGCGAACCCGCTCGCAATTGGCGTGATCCTGCACCGTTTGCCGGTCGGCATGGCGATATGGTGGTCGGTACGGCCTAACTTCGGACTGACGGCCGCCGTTTCGACGTTTGCCTTGCTGATCGCAGCAACCGGCGCGGCCTATTTTTTCGGCGCACCGATTGTGGACCTGGCGGCTGATCGGAGCCTCGCTTTATTCCAGGCTTTCGTCGCCGGGTCGCTGGTACATGTTGTCGCTTTCGGGGTCAGCCATGATCACGACGGTACCGACGACGAAATAGTGCCCGCGAACAACTGGGGTTTCCGGGTCGGGCTATTGCTCGGCATGTTTATAGTTTTTTCGGTACCGCATATTCACTAGCTACCGTCAATTGACTAAGCAAAGGATACAGAAATGACAGGTAAACTAATGCTCGCCCTCACTCTGTTTTATTCGGCCGCGGCGCTGAGCGACACCGACCCCTACCTGTGGCTCGAAGAGGTTCAGGGAGAGCGCGCGCTTGACTGGGTTCGCAAACAAAACGCAGAAACCTTTGCCGAACTAAAGGACTCCGGCCTCTACGACACATTGTACGAAGAGGCTTACACAATCATGACTTCCGAAGCCCGACTGCCTAAAGGTCGAATTGTCGGCGATGAGTTTCACGACTTTTGGCAGGACAAAGAGCACGTTCGGGGCGTGTGGCGCCGCACCTCAATTAGCAGCCTCGCGAACGGTAAACCGAAGTGGGAAACCGTACTCGACATTGACAAACTGAGTCGCGACGAAGGTGAAAACTGGGTCTACAAGTCCATCGATTGCCGAGGCGATGAGAAGAGCAACTGCCTCGTAAGGCTGTCTCGCGGCGGCAAGGACGAATCCATCGTCCGCGAGTTTTCGCTCGCCAGCCGGACGTTTGTTGAAACCGGCTTCGTCGTACCCGAAGCCAAATCGAATGTCGCATGGCACGATACTGACACGCTGCTGGTTGCAACTGACTGGGGCGAGAACAGCCTGACCACCTCCGGCTACCCACGTGAAGCCCGCTTGTGGCGTCGTGGTACGCCGATACACACGGCAACCCCCCTTCTGACCATTGATGCCGACGATACCCTGCTGGCGCCCGTCGTTTATCACAGTAACGGCAAGGACTACCCGTTCCTCGCGCGCTTGCTTGCAGACTGGAACAATTATCTGCTAATGCCTGTTAGCGGCTCGAAGGCGGGTGCTGCGTTGCCATTGCCCCAGCGGATATTGCCGCATGGTGTCATTGACGGGCAGCTCATTGTAGGGCTCAAGGAAGACTGGCCAGTCGACGGCCAGGAATTCAAGTCTGGCGACATTATCGCTTACGACCTCGCGAAACAAAGCAGCGAACTCGTATTCTCGCCCAGCAGCAAGCAGGCGATTAATGAAGTTCGTATTGGTGAGGACAGCGTCTATCTACAGATGCTCGACAATGTTGCGGGACGTATCAAACGCCTGACGCGAGACGGAAACCGCTGGGTCACCAGTACTATTGATGTCCCTGACAACGGGGTCGCCATACTGGCGGCAACCAGCGGCAGCCGTACGGATCTGTTTGTCACCTATGAGAGCAGTATTCAACCTACAACGCTTTACCACGTCAGCGGCAAGAATAAGTTATCCGTCGTAGCTGAAATTCCACCGCTCTACGATGCAAGCAATGTTGTGATCGAGCAAAAGTTTGCGACCAGCAAAGACGGGACGCAAGTGCCGTACTTCCTTATTGGCCGCAAGGATGTGCTCGAGCAAGGCGACGCACCCACTATCCTCTATGGCTACGGCGGGTTCCTTGTCCCTATTCTGCCGGTCTACTATGAAGATCCGTCACGGCCACAACACGGCGCACTGGCAGGTAAGCTCTGGATCTCGCGCGGCGGGGTGCTCGCATTGTCCAATCTCCGAGGTGGAGGCGAATTTGGTCCCGAATGGCACAAAGCGGCGCTGCGTGAGAACCGGCAACGCGCCTACGACGACTACTTCGCTATTGCTGAAGACCTGATTGATGCCGGCGTAACCTCACCGAAAAAACTCGGTGCGCTTGGCCGCTCCAATGGTGGCCTGCTGCTCGGTGTTGCACTGACGCAGCGGCCGGACCTGTTCGCAGCATTCGACATCGGTGTTCCGCTACTCGACATGAAGCGTTACAACAAGCTGCTGGCAGGTTCGAGCTGGATGGGCGAATACGGCAACCCGGACGTTGCTGAAGACTGGGAATTCATCAGCAAGTACTCGCCTTACCAGAATCTCCGGGAGGGCGCCGACTACCCCAAAGTATTGTTCTATACCTCTACCCAGGATGATCGCGTACACCCGGGACATGCTCGCAAGATGGCCGCCAGTCTCGAAGACATGGGTTACGACTTCTACTACTACGAGAACATGGAAGGTGGCCACGGCGGCACTGCCAACCAGGATCAGCTGGCTATGCGTACCGCGCTCGAATACGCCTACTTCATGCGCATGTTGATGCCTGCTGCATGGGACAACGATTAGCGGAGAAGGCCCATGATGCGGCAGGTCATTCGATAGCGAAGCTCGCGACCGTGCAGCCAACGGCAAAGATGGGCAGATCGGGTGTATAGAACTGGAGGTCACCTTTGCCACCGGCCGCGGCCGCGGCCGCAATATAGGTGCGGATTTCAAAACCGCCCTGACCGGCATCGCGATAGGTTTCCTCGTCGCTGTAGGACAGTAAGGCTTCCTTGTCCTGGCGCATCAGCCGGTCGAGAAACTCGCGATCCCAGGCTTCGTTGATCTTTCCGGAGTCTGGTGTTGCGGGCCAATGTGAAATACCGCCCGTACCGACCACGGCGATCTTCTCGGGTACCGAGTCTGCCGCGCGTCGAATGGCTTCGCCGAACGCCCATGCCCTGTGCAATGGCGTGAGTGGCGGCCCCTGACAATTGATATTGACCGGTATGATCGGCAGATCGTAGTGCGGCGTCAGGAAATGCAGCGGCACCATGATGCCGTGATCAAATTTCCATTCTTCTGCATACGCGGTGTCCACGGTCTGCATAATTTCCCGCACCAGCCGTACACCCAGGTCCGGTGCACCCGACACTGTTGTCTTCTGAATTTTTAGCCACTCCGGGTCTTCAATCGGGCCCGAATAAGTCTCGCCTATGCCAACACAGAAAGCCGGCATATTGTTCATAAAGAAATTCGCAAAATGCTCGGCGGCCATGACGATCAGCGCTTCCGCACCGGACGCCAGGATCTCCTGCCGCTGTTGTTCCAGCCGCGCGTAAAATTCGTCGCGCAGTGCAACGTTCTTTACCAGGTCAGCTCGACCTGTAATACCTGGTGCATGACTCAGGACACCTGAATAAACAAGGCTCATTTGCGTTTCTCTTTTTCTTCGACAGTGAAGCTGTCACCACCGCCCGTCATAGTGTAGACACCGGCGCGAACCGGTCCGTATTTTTCGATACCCTGGCGCATTTGCTCGAGATAGTCGAACCATTCAATGCCCAGAAAGGCTGCATAGTGCATCAGGATCTGGCCATTAACGCCCAGCACGTAGAGCAGCCCGATATCGCCATTCTGCAGAGCGCCGCGTTCCTCGTCAGTCAGCACGAAGTCTTTCATCAAGCCGTCGAGATCTTCGCGATAGCGCTCCTGCGCTCCGTCATCGCGATTCAACTCGTAAAGAAATTTCTGCAGGTAGTAAAGACTCATAGTTGATGACTTTCCATTGATTGTTGCTTACTTGCCGAGCTTCGGCACCCGGTGTGTGCCCATCGCAACGCAGACGTTCTTGGTTTCCATGTAAAACTCAAAGCTGTAGTCGCCACCATCACGACCGATACCACTCGCCTTCATACCGCCGAACGGTGACGGCAAGTGCCGGTTATTCTCGGAGTTCACCCAGATCATGCCCGCGTCAAGCTGTGCCGCCATTCGATGACCGCGGCCGATATCGTTGGTCCACACGTAACCTGCAAGTCCGTACTCGGTATCATTTGCGATCTGCAGGGCGTCGGCTTCGTCTTTGAACGGCACTACTGTCAGCACGGGGCCGAAAATCTCCTGTTGTGCAATTCGCATGTCATTGCGTGCATTGGCAAATACAGTTGGCTGGACGAAGTTGCCCGGACCATCAACAGCCTTTCCGCCGATAGCAATACTCGCACCGTCTTCAACTGCGTAGTCGAAATAGCTACAAACCTTCCTGAAGTGCCGGTCGTGTACCAGCGGACCGACCTCTGTCTCCGGGTCCAGCGGATTGCCCACCTTGAGTTTGGCAACACGTTCAACCACCCGGGCAGTAAACTCCTCCTGGATTGATTCCTGTACCAGCAGGCGGCTGGACGAGGTGCAACGCTCGCCGTTCAGGCTGTAGATCATGAACACAACGGCATCGAGTGCACGATCGAGATCCGCGTCATCGAATACAACGACGGGGTTCTTGCCACCCAGCTCAAAATGCACCCGTTTCAGCGTGTCCGCGCCCTGGCGCATGATGTGACTACCGGTTTGCGACTCGCCGACAAAAGCAATCGCTTTGATCAGCGGATGCTCAGTGAGCGACTTGCCGGCTGTTTCGCCAAGCCCCTGAACACAATTCAACACACCCGCCGGCAGCCCGGCCTCGTGAGCGATTTGAGAAAGCAGCATTGCGGTGTACGGTGACCATTCGGCCGGCTTGTGCACCACCGTGCAGCCGGCAGCCAGGGCCGGCGCGATCTTCCAGGTTGACAGCATAAACGGCGTGTTCCAGGGGGTAATAACGCCGACCGGTCCGATCGGTTGCCGACTGGAGAAATTGATGTGTTCTTCGGCCGGCAAGGACAGGCCGTCATTTGCGCTCGGTGCCATGTCCGCAAAGAAGCGAAAATTCGCGGCGCCACGGATCGCAGCCTTGCTCATGAACTTCAGCGGCTGACCCGAATCGTAGCTTTCTACCAACGCGATCTGCCGCGCATTGTCCTCAATAGCGTCCGCTACCTTGTGCAGAATCTTTTTGCGTTCTTTACCAGGCAGTGATTTCCATTCCTGGAAAGCCTCGTCGGCGACTTTACATGCCGCATCAATATCATCGGCGTTGCCGGAGGCAATACTGCCAATAACAGAGTTGTCTATTGGCGTCAGGTTCTCGAAAACCTCGCCGGACCGTCCTGCGTCCTCTTTACCGTTGATGAAGTGCGGCAAGGTCGCGCTACGATACCCTGCAGTCAGCGCATCAAGTTCTTTCAGGTTCTTATCGAGTTCGGTCATTGTCATATCCTGGGTAGTAATTACTGTTTCAGTTCGCTCGGCGCGCCATGTACTCACGAATATTGCCCTGCTTCCAGCGCGTATCCGGGTCGATTTCCTGGATTTCGAACGACAGGGCGAGCGGCCTGCTGTCGTAAATCGCAGCGACGTGACGAGTCAGCGCTGCAAAAAGTTTTTCTCCGGCATCCATACGCACTTCCAGCGGCCGTCCGCGCGCGATGCGTAGTGTCACATTGATAAAGGCGTTGTCCGGATGTCCGTCGGCAATTTCAAAATGCTCGCGACGTGCAGCGCGGGTTCGAATGCCGCCGATCGGCAAAGCATCAATACTGATCGCCGTTTCATGCAGTGCACCGATCAGTTCTTCGATATCCAGATCGGTATCGAGATTGCCCGAATACTCAATAATTATGTGCGGCATACGCTCCGCCTCCGCGGCATTTGAATTCAATTAACATGTTAAGTATACTGCGCCAGTCGCAGGCGATCAAGTCGCCTAACCGCTTAATTACTCAATCAGGAACCTTTTGCAATGACAGACCTGGATCGTTTAAAGGGCTCTATGCCACCTGTTGTGACACCCATTCGCAATGGCGAAATTGACTACGAGGCCTATGCGGGCCTGGTTGAATACCAGGTGGCGGAGGGATCGCACGGCATTCTCGTAAACGGCACGACGGCTGAACCGTCGACGCTGACTACCGCCGAGCGCAACAAGCTGGTCGATATCGCCATTGAGACTGTTAATGGTCGCGTCCCGGTGGTCGCGGCAACCGGTTCCCAGTCGCTGGCTGAGACAGAGGCATTGACGTCACACGCCGCCAAAGCCGGTGCCGACGCCCTGCTGGTGGTAACGCCCTACTACATTCGACCGCCGCAACGTGGCCTGATCGAGTATTACCTGCAGGTTGCATCAAGCCATGAAACGCCCTGGATGATTTATCACATACCAGGACGCACCGCGATCAACGTAACGCTCGACTCTATGAAAACTCTGCGCGAAAAGTCTCCAACGTTTGTCGGCATGAAACATGCTGTCAACGACCTTGGTTTCGTAACTGAGTGTTTTGAGGCCCTGGGCGACGACTTCAAAGTGTTTGTCGGACTCGAGGAGCTGTCTTTCCCCATGATGACCATCGGCGCCTGTGGACTAATGAACGCAGTCGGCAATTTACGGCCTGGCGTTTTGGCCGAGATGTGCGATGCCGTCTGGGCCAGCGATCTTGCAAAGGGACGTGAACTGCACCAACGCCTGCTGGAAATTAACCAGTCGGTATTCTTCGACACGAACCCCATTCCGATGAAGTACATGATGAAGAAGCTCGGACTGATGCCAACTAACGAACATCGCCTGCCGATGAGTCCGGCGACCCCGGAACTGGAACGACGCCTGGATGCCGTTCTGGAGCGAGCCGGCCTTCTTGAGAACGGAGAGACAGCATGAAGTTTGTAAGTTTCGAACATCAGGGCAATGCCAGCTTCGGCGCAGTCGTAGACGACAAGCTTGTGGATCTCGGCGCGCGCCATCCTGAACTTGCTGACCTGCGCGATGCAATTCGCAAGGATCAGCTCACTGCGCTTAGTGCGGAGGCCGCATCGCTGGAGCCAGACCTGGCCATCGGGGACATCACATTCCTTCCGCCTGTCCCGAACCCTGAAAAAGTAATTTGTATCGGCGTTAACTATGCAAATCGAAATGCTGAGTACAAAGACGGAAGCAGCGCGCCCAAGTACCCGAGCGTATTCATGCGCACGCGCGAGTCGCTGGTCGGTCATGAGCAGGCACTGATGGACCCGCCGGAGTCCGACCAACTCGACTACGAAGGGGAAATTGTTATCGTGATCGGCAAAGAGGGTCGCCGCATCGCCGAGGCGGATGTACCTGACCACATCGCCGGATTAACCATCATGAATGAAGGCTCATTGCGGGATTTCCTGCGCCATGCCAAGTTCAACGTAACGCAGGGCAAGAACTTCGAAAAGTCCGGATCGCTGGGCCCCTGGCTGGTCACTTGCGATGAACTGGATCCGATGGGCGAATTACAGGTCATCACGCGGGTTAATGGTGAGGAACGGCAGAACGACGTAACATCGAACCTCATGTTTCCCTTTGCATACCTGGTCAGTTACCTCTCGACTTTCTACCGGCTGAAGCCCGGTGATGTGATCGCGACCGGTACACCCAATGGCGCCGGCGCGCGCTTTGACCCGCCGACGTACCTGAAAGACGGTGATGTCGTTGAAGTCGAGGTGCCCGGTATCGGTATCTTGCGCAATAGCGTGGCTACGGAACAGGTGTGAGCGCCAAAGCGCAAAAAAAGGCCGCCACCGGCGCAACCCGCTTGCGCGATTTTCGGCATTCTTTGCCGATGGAGTTGCTCAAGGCTCGTGAAGCCGCTATGGCGCGCTTCCGGCCATTGCTGCGTAAACATGGACTCACCGAACAGCAATGGCGCGTCCTTCGCGCGCTCAGTGAATATGACTCAGTAGACGCCAGTGAACTCGCTACGCGCAGCTTCCTGCTGGCACCCAGCCTGTCGCGAATATTGCAGCATCTCGAGAGTGAGAATCTTATCCGGCGAAGCTATGATGAAGCCGACCAGCGCCGCCTCGTGGTGCAGATCACGGCTGCCGGCAAACGCTTGTTTGACCAGGTAGCGCCTGAATCAGAATCACTGTACAACACCATAGAAACAGAGTTTGGCACGGAGCGCCTTGAGTCCCTGTACGAACTGCTCGCAGAGTTCTACCAGGTTCTTGACCAGAACTCGTCGAATACGGAATAAGACACCATTATGGCAAAAAAGAAGTCCCCGCCCCGGCAGCTGACAGTCCTCAAACGCAGCAATGTGTCACCGCACATGCTGCGCATCACGTTCGGCGGACCCGGCCTGCAAGGCTTTCCTGACGATCAGGACAGCGCGTACATCAAGCTGCTAATGACCGAACCACCGGAGGACAGTGACGAACGGCCAGTCGTGCGCACCTACACTGTAAGACACTACGATGCCGCGAGCAGTGAACTCGATGTCGATTTCGTGCTGCACGACAGTGAAGGACCGGCCGCAAACTGGGCCAAAAACTGTGTACCCGGTGACACGATCAAAGTGATGGGTCCAGGCCCGAAGAAGCTCGTTGATTACAGCGCGGACTGGTTTCTGCTCGTGGGTGACATGAGTGCCTTGCCGGCGATCAGCGCGAATATTGAAGGCATGCCTGAAGATGCCAAAGGCTTCGCCATACTGGAAGTCATCGAAGAGGCAGATCGCCAGAATCTCAAGGCACCTGCAGGTCTCGAGATCCAGTGGGTTATGAATCCACAGCCGGAGGAGCCCAGCGAGCGCCTGCTGAATGCAGTCAAGGCACTCGAATGGCGGCCGGGCCGTCCGTCAATCTGGGTTGCCGGCGAGTTCAGCGCAGCGCTCGGCGTGCGCAGCTACCTCAAGAAAGAACGCGGTGTGGATCGAAAAGACCTGTATGCCAGCAGTTACTGGCAAATGGGCAAATCTGAAGACGAGCATCGCGTCTCGAAACGTAACGCGCCAGACGACTAGCAATCGTCGTTCGCCGGCTTGCGCCGCAGCTTGAACTCGTGATTGGCTTACCGGCTAGTAAGGCTCGATCCTGACATTGCGAAAGCGCAGCAAGCCTTCTCCAGCATATTGCAAAGCGATGTACCCCGAAGCGAGCGAACTGTCGTCAATTGCCGCCGTTTCTTCGCCATTCAACGTGACGGTAATTTGTGAGCCGCGCACATCGATTTCGTAGCGGTTCCAGCGCCCCAGCGTCTCGACCTTCGACTTCGGTGGCCCAAAACGCACAATACTGCCGCTGCGAAAATCCTGGTTCGGATGATTGTCCCAGATATTCGCTTCGTAGCACTTTTCGGGATTGATGTCCGCAAACTCGAGCGGCTCCTGGCAACGCAGGAACACACCGCTGTTCGTTCCGTCCTCAATCCAGAATTCAACGCTCAGGTGAAAGTCGCGGTACGGAACCGTGGTCACGAGCATACCCTTGGCTGTATCGGGACCGGCTTCGGCGCCGAGGTCGTCAAAGCGCCAGACGTGTGATCCTAACGTCCGCCAACTCTCAAGGTCGACCTGCTGCTCCGGCAAATTCTCGGCCAACGATATAGTGGCGAGAATTGCGCTGAGCAAACCTGCCACCGCGTATCGACTGCCTCTTCTGCATACCGCTAACGTCATTCGTAACATCGTGTCGATTCCCCGTCTGGTTTGTAGTTTAATCGCGCTCTGTGAGCCAACCGACGCCAAAGCCCCGCCATTTTCTGGATCGTCCGAATTCCTTCGGCTGGGTATCTATAGCGCTGCACTGGTTTACAGCCGCACTCATTATTGTAATGTGGTTCATTGGCAAAAGTATCTATTCGCAGCCGGCCGACGAAATCGATGCGCAACGTTCCCTGCATATCTGGATAGGGCTGAGTGCCTGGCTGCTGCTTGCGCTTCGAATCGCCTGGCGACTCTGGATGCGTCATCCGCATGTCGAAGGCCAGTCGCTGAGGATTCATCGTTTCGCCCGCGTCATTCATTACCTGATGCTCCTCACGCTATCGCTCATGCTTCTCTCGGGACCCCTACTGGCCTTGACGTTCGAGACCCAGTCGAGGCTCAGCGCACTGAGTTACATGATCCATTCGAATTCCGCCAATCTGCTGTTCGCGCTCGTCATTTTGCACATTCTTGGCGCCCTCAAGCACCTCATGTTTCATGATGATGAGACAATTGTTCGTATGCTCTGGCCGAAACAGGACTAATCTTGCCCGGCAACCGGCTTGCCTGCGCGGAGCCGCACACCGATAAGCGCCATCGGGCCGAAACACAGCACCGCAAAAATAAATGATGTGAGTGCGGCACCGAACTCACGCATGATCGCGCCGCCAGCGAGGCTGCCGACCGCTGGCCCGCCCATGGCCACCAGCGTCCATAGACTCATGACGCGACCCCGTAAACGGTCTTCAACACTGACCTGCACCAATGACTGTGAGCCAACACCCACCAGCGTCCCCGATAAGCCCAGCAGCGCGACGGCCGCTACGCCCACCACCATATTCTTCGACAGACCCAGCAGCATGACGGCCAGTCCCACGCCGATACCGCCAAAAAACAAAACCTCTTTCAATCGCCCCTGGTTACGCGTTGACGACATGAAAAAACTGGCAATGATTGCGCCTATTCCTGCGGCTGACATGAGTATTGCAAGCGACGTGCTGCCACCGCCAAAGACCATACCCGCATAGGCAGGCATCAACTCTAGAACGCCGCGTCCAAAAAAAGCGCCAATCGCAGCGATCATGATTGCGAGGCGAATCGTCGGATGGTCGCGCGTGTAACGCAGACCCTCGCGCAACTGTTCGAGATACGGCGCCTTGATACGTGCGGGTTTGCTCGCATGATCGATCTTCAGTAACGCAAGTGAGAGAATCACCGGCAGATAGGTCAGCGCATTAATAATGTAGGCCCAGCCCAGCCCCCACAACGCAATGACGGCACCTGCCAGCGTCGGCCCGGCGAAACGCGAGAGATTAAAGGCGATGGATGAAGTGGCGACCGCGCTAGGAAACAGGCGCGCAGGCACCAGGTCCGGAATGAGTGCCAAACGGGTTGGGGTATGAAAGCTCACGATCAGCCCGTGGATCAGCGCGAGCCCCGCCAGAATTTCGATCGATATGCCGCCGCTCAGGGTAACGATGCCGAGAACGGCTGCGACTACCGCCATCAGGGCATTCATAATGACAGAGCCTGACCGGGCCCGGATACGATCCACCAGCACCCCGAAAAAGGGTGTCAGTACCAGTATCGGCAAGAACTGGACGGCAGCGACAACGCCGACAACGAACGCCGATTCGCTGAGTTGCCATGCCTGCCAGCCGATGGCCAGGCGCTGGATCCAGATCCCCACCATCGAGAAGACGGTGCCTATCAGGTAAATGCGGTAGTTGCGGCTCGACAGCGCCGATGTCGCTTCGCGCGGTCGTGAGCTCACCTCGGCAACAGCTGCGACCGATTCATCTGATGGCCGTCCCACATATGCTCATCAACCGGTGCCGATATACGGAATAAGGCGACCCAACAGCAGGACGCCGGTCCAGCTAATCAGCGAGATGAAAGCGATAGTCTTGGCCAGCGCCGGCGTGTCGCCATGTGGATCCCAGCTATGCATTTCCTTGTCGATCTTCCAGTAGTACCACAGTGCATTCAAGCCAGCGACAAGCACCAGGATCATCTTGATCTTGAAGCCAATGTTGGCCGCGTATCGTAGCGGGTCACCCGCAAAAAACAGACAACCGGTTATGAGGTTCATACCGAAACCAACAAACACCCACGGCAACAGCTTGTGGGTTGCTGCAATGCTGATCTGCCTGAAGAAACCGGCCAGCCGAAGGTCGATAATTATCAAGGCCCCGAGCAACAGAGAAAGGCCAATGAAATGTATGATCTCCATCAGCGGCCAGAGCCAGTAAATTGAGGTTACCCAATTATTGAGCGGGGTACCCAGTAACGCTTGTGCAAGTGCATCCATTAGTAAGTCCCCCGGTTCATAGATAAGCAATAAGTCGGCCAGCCACCATCGCGCCAAACCAGAGAGTGAGCGACAACGCTGCAATGACCTTCACACTCGCGCCCGGGGCAAACTCAGGCCCGGCAGCCAACGCGGCACGCAATTTGTTTTGCGTGACGGCCGCAAGAATGGCCGCAACAAAAATAAATGAAATCTTGATGAGAAAAGGTTTGCTCGTTACAAAGAACGAAGCCTGCGAGGTAAACAGGAAAAAGCCACTGATGGCATTGATCGCGAACCCGGCCCAGGCAAACTTTATCACCGGCAGAAATGCAGTCGCATCGATACCGTCGAACATCCCCAGCAATTTGAAGTCGCGCATTGCAAATACACCGACCACGATCGCCAGCCCTACTGCGTGCAAGCTCAGCCAGAATGGGTACGCCCATAATGACTCGCCGACCCAGATCGCGACGGGCGAATTCTCAAGCCATCCGAACATTCCCATTGACCCCCTCCTGTTTATTATTAACCCACGTGCTACGTGAGTACGTGCTTCTCATGGCATTGTAATGCAGCGCCCGGACGCTGTCTCAGTGAAGATTCGCATGGCGAAACCAGCGGTCAACAAGACAGGTGCGCCGGTCAGTCTCACGGTCGGCACATATACGCGAAATTACGTAAGGACGGCAAGCCGCAGCACTGTTAGTCTGTGCCGATTGACAGCACCCGATACTATGCAGGAATTTCGCATGCCCAGAACACGCCGGCTCTTGATGACAGCGCTCGTTGCTTTGTCTGCCACTTCCTGCGGCGAGCCCACACCGAGCGAAGAGTCGTCGACCGCTGCAGCACAACCGCAGCCTTCGGTACTCGCACTCATGCTGACAGAAGTTGCACCGGCAACCGATACGTTGTGGGGCGTAGATAACCCGCAAAGTGACGCAGACTGGCAAGCGCTCACCAACGCGGCTGATCGAACCGTCCTCGCATTCGAAGCCATCAAGCGCGGTGGTTCCGGGCCAAACGACCAGGATTGGGCTGATGAAGCGGCATGGCGCGCTTACGCGGACGACGTTATCGCTGCGGCCCGGAGTGCGAAGCTGGCAATCACTGCGCGTGACATGAATGCACTATCCGACGCAAACATCGCGCTATACACCCCGTGCGAAGCCTGCCATCTCGACTACCACCCGGGCGTGACAGAGCCACACCAGGAGTAGAACCCCTGTCGGGCTGGGCCCGGTTGCAGGCTAATCCGCTCAACGGACGCTCAGCTCAGAGTGAAACCAGCACCGACTTGGTCTGCAGGTAGAGATCAAGGCCTTCCCGTCCCAGCTCGCGCCCCCAGCCACTTTGCTTGTAACCACCAAACGGAATATTCGGGTCGGGAGGCGTGCCGCCGTTGATGTGCACGTTGCCGGCGCGGAACCTGGCAGCCAGCGTGTGTGCCAGTGACACATCCTGCGTCCAGGCGCGCGCAAACAATCCATAGTCACTGTCATTCGCACGAGCTATGGCTTCGTCAGTATCGGCAAATGGCTGCGCCACGAGCACCGGGCCAAAAATTTCTTCACGTGTTACACGCATTTTGTCGTTTGCATCGACGATAACGGTGGGGCTGTAAAAGTAGCCGCGGTCGAACGGGCGATTGCCGCCGACAGCCACTTCTGCACCCTCTTCCCGGCCGAGATCGACATAGCCGGAAACGGTGTTCAATTGCGTTTTGTTTACGAGCGGGCCCATCACGGAGTCAGGGTCATCGCCGGCCCCTACTTTCAGTTTTGCTGCGAACTCAACGATACCGCTGATAACTTCATCAAAAACCTTTTCGTGCACATAGAGACGCGACCCTGCCGCGCAAATCTGCCCGGAGTTCATAAAGATGCTCATGGCGCAGGCAGGGATCGCCTTCTTCAGGTTCGCATCCGGAAACACCAGCGTCGGTGACTTGCCGCCAAGCTCCAGGGACACTTTCTTGAGGTTGCCGGTTGCGGCCTGCACGATCAGCTTGCCGACACGGGTAGAACCTGTGAACGCGATTTTATCCACGGATTCATGCGCGGTAATTGCCGCACCGCTGCTGGCACCTTCGCCGGTAATAATATTGACGGCGCCGGGCGGGAAACCGGCTTCGACAATCAGCTCGCCCAGACGCAGCGCCGACAACGAGGTTTCCTCTGCGGGCTTCAATATGCAGGCACAGCCAGCGGCCAGTGCCGGCGCAAGTTTCCAGGCCGCCATTGCAATCGGCACGTTCCACGGCGTAATCATGCCTGCAACGCCTACCGGTTCCTTGCGCGTGTACACATGATGATCGGGGCTGTAAGAGCTCTCCGCCGTCATGCCGTAAATCTTCGTTGCCCAGCCTGCAAAATAACGAAAGTTTCTTGCGGCACCCGGTACGTCGCCATTGAAGAAAAACTTGCGCGGCTTGCCATTGTCGAGATACTCGAGCTCGGCGAGCTCTGCACGATTTTCGTCGATTAAGTCCGCAAGCCGATGCAGCAAGCGTTCGCGCTCGCCGGCCGGCGTACGCCCCCACTCGCCTGTATCAAACGCCTCGCGAGCGGCCGCGACGGCAAGTTCGACGTCCTCGTCTGTCGCGTCGACGATTTCAGAGATCTTTTCCTCTGTCGCGGGATTGATAACGGCAATCGTGCCGCCCTTTGACGACACCCACTGGTTATTGATCAGCAGGGAGGGTTTGCGTTGCAGGAACTCAAGTGCAGCTTCGTTGTTGGTTACAGTCATTTTATTGCCAATACATGAAAGCGGCGGAACTGCCGGTGCCGGCAGGCGTACGGTACAAGGCGTAGTAGTCGACGATATGACCCTGCAGTTCAGTGTCCTTTATCGCCCCGCCCATTGCTATCCATGACTTGATCTCCGAAGAGCCTGCCTGGTAATAGCCTTCGCTGTAACTCAGCAAATGCTCGAAATCCTTGCGTTCCATCGCCGCCATGATGTCGCGGTCGAACTCTTCATCCACCACGAAGTGGCTCAGGCCTCCACTGGCGATAATCGCGACGCGCGCACTGCTGTCCCATGCTCGTACAGCCTCGCCAATGACCTTGCCAAGCTCGAAACAGCGCGGCGCTCGCGGCTGGTTCGGTGGAAAGAAGGTATTGTTGTCGATCGGTACGTGCGGGACCACGTGGTCGCGGAACAACTGCTTGTAAATAAAACCGTAAGCGTGTGGCATACCACTTAGCTGAGAACGCGTGCGGTCTGCGACATGCTGTTCATGCGAATAGGAAATGTCGAAACTGGCGTCCATCGCCGCTTCGCAGAGGTACTTTGCCAACTCCGGGTGCCCCGGAAAAACCTTGGTCTCGGCATCCGGCAAATGCCCAGGGTCAGCCAAAGCTATGCCGGGCGGCAGGCGCCCGATCTGATCTTCAGTCCGGGGCATGTTTTTAAACTGCTCGCAGCCCATAATGGTAAACGCCGGCTTGATATCCTTCAGAAACATCTCACCCTGATCGTTGCCAAAAACAATAGCCACATCCGGTTTTGCGTCCGCAAATATCCCGCTGAGCTTGTCGATCGCCTTGTACGAGTTTTGCAGGCGCTCTTCGCGAATCTCCATTGCCGTCTGGGCATCGAGATTGAGGTGCTTGCGCTTCTCGAGCACCTCGGCGTAGGTCATGCGTTCGCCGTGGTACCACATCGGAACGCCATCCTGAGTATCGCGCACGGCACGAATCTCCCACTTGTCGGCGGGCGTATGGAGCTGTGGAGTGTGGGCACAACCGATGCCCAGGACGATATTTGCCATCTGGTTTTTCCGAGGGAAACTAAGGCCGCTAGGATTGCCGAAAACTCGAGCCATGTCGACAGTCTGCGAAAGCACCGTTCCACTCTGCGCAAGCGGCGCATTGCCTGGGATCTTTCGGCGGCTGGCACCGCCCCCGGCACAAGCCCGACCGGGCTGATACACAGAGCGCAACATCCATAGCTGGCACCTGTTCCGGCCGATGCTAGGATTCGTCCTCTTGAGTACTGAAAAACTTAGGTGCACTCGATGAATCTATCGCGACTTGTCACTCTAAGCGCGTTGCTTGCGGGCTTGAGCGCCTGCGCCGCTGACCGAGCAATGGAACCGGACCGGTACCTCGCCGACGTCGGGATGTTTTTCGTCGGCGGCTCGGCGCCGGCTGATGCAAGCCAACATGCTGACCAGGCACTTGTGCACTACTTCAAAGCCAACCGGCTCGACGCTGCACCGCTTGTTCTTTATCCGGGGCTCGGCCTCTCTTCGTATATCTTTATATCGACCCCCGATGGCCGACAAGGCTGGGCGCAGCAATTCGCGCTCACCGGTCACCCGGTCTACGTATATGACCCGGTCGAAACAGGCCCGTCAGGCTTTCCCGCCGCTGCCCTGCAGGGCAACTCTCCTGCGACAGTCTCAAGCTGGGATATCAACCAGATCTGGCCACGCTGGGGCTTTGGACCGGAGCGCGACAAAGCGCATGAGAACGTACGCTTTCCGGTTGCCGACATCGACCAGTTCTATGCCTCCTTGCCACCACGACTGGCATCCGCCCCGATTTCCGGAAACGAAAAGGCGCCGAACCGCGGCGCGGTGCGCAAGGCCTCCGGCAAGGACGTCGCGGCATTGATTGCGTTGCTGGAACAAATCGGCCCGGCGGTGCTGATACCGCATTCAATGGGCGGCACAAGCGTTTTCGAGGTTGTGCGGACGCGGCCGGAGCTGGTCAAAGCTGTGGTCGTTATCGAACCGGTTGGATGTCCGCGTTCGGCAGACGCGGTGAAAAGCTGGACCAACGTGCCGTTTCTTGCGGTGTACGGCGATTATGTTGAGCAGCGTGGCCAGACCGGCCGTCGCGATGCATGCCGCAGCACTGCGCAAAACCTGGCCGCTGCAGGTGGCAACGGCACCGTGCTTGAGTTGACTGAGGTCGGGGTATTTGGCAACACGCACCTGATGATGCAGGACAATAACAGCGCGGCTATCGCAGCACGTATTGAGACGTGGCTACGTGAGAACGTCAGATAAGCACGCAGCGAAATAGCAGACAGCGGCGCTCATCTGCATGTTACAAACTGGCCGTTTCAGATGCTTTGTTCAGGTTTATGGCACTTCCCAGCCACCGCCGAGGGACTGGTAAAATGCAACAAGTGCATTCAAGCGTGCCAGTTTGTTGTTCAGGAAGTTGTCGCGCGTACTAAACAATGAGGTCTGCGACACCAGTACCGTCTGGTAATCGGCGACCCCCTCTCGATAACGCGCCTCGGCGATTCGAAATGCTTCCTCTGCGCGCCTGAGGTCGGTTTCCGCCACGGCGCCCAGCACTTCGAGCAACTCAAGATTGCCAAGCGCCACTTCAATCTCATTGAATGCCGAGATGACAGTCTGCCGGTAGTCAGCCAGCGCCGATTCGAGCAGTAACCGCGACCGTTCAACATTCCGGGAGCGCGCTCCATTATCGAAGATCAGTTGCGCGACACTCGCAGTAGCGTTTACGGACAAATCCCCGTTGCTTAACAGGTCGCTGAGCGACGTACTAAAAAGACTTGCCGAGCCGGAAACCGAAATGTTCGGCAGGAAAGCAAGGCGCGCAAGATCGACATTGGCGCGAGACACACGCAGGTTCGATTCTGCCTGCGCAATGTCCGGCCGGCGTGTCAACAGACTTGAAGGCAAGCCAGGCACAACCTCGGGCACCTTGATATCGGCCAGACTATTGGCTTGTATTTCGATATCGTTGACCGACTCAGCGAGCAGTATTGCGAGCGACGCACGTGCGGATAATTCATCCTGTCGCAAAGACTCCAGGTTGCTTTTCTCGCGCTGCACCGCGATCTGCTGTTGTAACAGGTCGATCTTGTTGACGGTCCCCGCCTCAACACGTGCTGCGACGATGCGAGTTATTTCTTCAGCATTCTTTACATTGAGTTTCGCTGCTTCGATAAGGTCGCGCAGCAGCAGAACGCGAAAGTAGGTCGACGCCGCAGTACCCAGCGTATTGAGACGGACGTCTGCCGCCAGCGCAACATCGGAGTCATAGCGCGCACGGGCTGCGGCCCAGTCTGTCGGCTTACTGAGGATATCGGCATACACGAACCCCGCGCCTAAAGAAAAAGACTCAGAACCACCGTCGCCGTAGTCGCCGCCGCTGCCCGGCTTGCTGCCCGAGTAGGCACTTGCCGCCTGGAAGTCAACGACCGGCGTTGGCAGCAGGTCGAAGCCCGCATCGCGCAAGTTCAATTGCGCAAGCTGCAGGTTACGTGCGTTGTTGGCAAGATTCAGGTTGCGCTCTTCAAGCAACGCCATGATGCGCTGCAACTCTTCGCTCTCGAAAGCCGACCACCATTCAAGGCCCGGCCAGGCGTCCGAAACTACATCCAGGTGCCCCCATGTCTCGGGCACGTCGCCTTCTGGCAATTGCGGCATGGACGTAGACGCGCACCCGCTGCCAAGCGCCACGAAACCAACCATAGTCATCAGTACTGATG
>JAUHZT010000160.1 GCA_030425905.1 Gammaproteobacteria bacterium | reverse complement strand
AACACATTAACGCCCATTACCTCGCTGGCCCAGACCACCGTCGACATGCTTGATGATTCGGTCGAACTCGGGTCAGAAGGCGCGGATATTCGTGAAGCGGTAGCGACGATCGGACGGCGAGGCGAAGGTCTGATTCGCTTTATCGCGGGTTACCGTGAAATGCTCAAGGTGCCGGAACCGAAGGCCGAGAACTTCGCTGTTCGGCCGGCATTAGAGGCGGTTGCGGCCTTGCTCCAGAGTACGCTTGCGAATACTGAGCTCAATATTACTGTTACTCCGGCGACGCTGGAGGTATATGCGGATCGACACCTGTTTGACCAGGTGCTGATTAACCTCGTAAAAAATGCGGCAGAGAGTATTGGCGCCCCCGGGGGTGGTGAGATTCGCCTGGCGGCCCGGCTCGATTACGGGCGAGTGCTTATTGATGTTACGGACAACGGCGGCGGCATTGCTGCCGAAGATTTCGACCAGGTGTTTATTCCATTCTTCACGACCAAGCGCGAGGGCAGCGGCATCGGCCTGAGCTTTTGCCGCGAGATCATGGCCGCGCATGGCGGCGAAATTACCCTGGACAGCAGCCGCGACGGGACCACGGCCCGGCTGGTTTTTCCCTAGTTTGTTATCGCGGTTCGTGCGATGAGCGCCAACCTCCCTGACTATAGGTTATCAAGATCGGCCAGTGTGCCGTAGACGGGTTTGCCACCAAACAGTGTCACTACAACTTTGGTATCCGAAATATCCTTGGCATCAATCTCAAACAGGTTTTGATCGACCACAATGAGGTCGGCCAGCTTACCGGTTTCGATTGAGCCGGTTTCCTCGTCAAGATGATTGATAAATGCGGAGTTGATCGTGAACGCTGTAACTGCCTGTTCGACTGTGATGCGCTGTTCAGGGTTCATGACCTCGGTCTCATGACCTATCGCATCGACCCGGGTGACGGCGGTTTCAATTTGCATGAACGGATTAGCTGTTGAAACGGACCAGTCACTGCCAAAGGCAACGCGACCGCCGGCATCGATGACGGACTTGATCGGGTACATCCACTGCGCACGATCTTCACCGATGAAAGGAATGGTCAGGTCAACGATATAGTCATCTGCGTAAGCCCATAGCGGCTGGAAATTCGCGACCACATCAAGCTCTGCGAAACGAGGAATATCGGCTTCGTCGATCAACTGCAAATGTGAAATATGATGCCGGTAGTCCTTCCTGCCGTTGGTTTTCTCGGCAACTTCAATAGCGTTGAGCGCCTGGCGGATGGCACCGTCACCGATGGCGTGAAAGTGCACCTGGAAACCGGCCGCATCGATCTGGGTGACGGCTTCCTTCAGGAACTCAGGTTCTACCATTGGAATGCCCCGCGTTGGTTCGGGCAGGAGATAGGGTTCGAGCATTACGGCGGTGTAATTTTCCATGACGCCGTCTTGCATTATCTTGACGCTCGTCGCTTGCACGTTGCCCCTGGAATACTTCTCACGCAACTCGACAAGGTGCGGAATCTGTTCCTCGGTCTGGTCACGTTCCCACCAGAGCGCCGTAACCAGCCGCAGGTTCAGTTCACCCGCCGCATCGAGTTCGGTGTAAGCGCGCAGGTCCGGTTCGTGCGCGTAGGCGACCTGCGCGCCGGTTATGCCGTAGCGGTGCAGCATGTCGCGGGCATACTTGAGCCCCTGCATGCGAACCGCCTGCGTAGTTTCGGGAATGTGTTTTGTAACGAGGCTCATGGCGCCTTCCTGCAAGCTGCCGATAGCTTCGCCCGTCGCGGGATCACGGTCGATGATGCCGTCGACGGGGTCCGGTGTGTTCCTGTCAATACCGGCAATCTCAAGTGCTTTGCTGTTCGCCCAGCCGGAGTGGCCGTCTGCCGACGACAGGAATACCGGCCGGTCGGAAACCAGTTCGTCAAGAATCAGTTTGCTGGGTCGTGCACCGGGGCCAAATTCGGCCATCGACCAGCCGCCGCCCAGTATCCATTCCACATCCGGATTCAACTGCGCGTACTCTGCGATCCGTGCCCGGTACGCGGCGACGTCACCCAGTTCGTTGAGGTCACAGGCCGAAGCTTCGATGCCACCTGAAATGGGGTGAATATGCGCATCAATAAAGCCTGGCAACATCAGCCGGCCGCCAAGCTCGTGCACCTCGCTGGTGGCGCCGGCAAAGGCGGCAACGCCCTTGTCGTCACCGACATAGATGATGCGTCCATCCTTGATCGCCACCGCTTCGGCCCAAGCCGACTTGCCCGCGACAGTAAAAATCTTTCCGCCTTTAAGAATGAGATCGGCTGCATTCTCGCTGACCGGCGCAGGCGTATCGGCCGTATTGTCGCTGCAGGCGACGAGCGTGAGCAGGCTAAGCAGAACCAGGTGGCGCAACGACATGCAAGTTCTCCGGGCAAGGGGTGCTGTTTGGCCAACAGTAGCAAGCGAATACCGTCAATGTGAAGTAAGCTTTTTGCTCATGGATAGACAAACCTCACGCATTACGCTGCTCGACGGCGGACTCGCGACCGAATTACAGGCCAGGGATGGGCGCTCGACACGGTTTTGTGGTCTGCCGAGTACCTGCGCTCGAATCCGCGCGCACTTATCGATGCGCATTGCGCTTACCTGGAGGCCGGGGCCGATGTGCTGACGTCGGCAAGTTACCAGGCCAGTCGCGCCGGCTTTCATCAGTTTGGCGTTGGCGCGGCGGAGGCCGATCGCCTGATCGTATCGTCAGTCGCGCTGGCGCGCGCGGCCTGTGACGAATTTGCGGCGGCCAACCCGGACGCGAGCCCGCGCAAAGTGGCTGCCAGTGTCGGCCCCTACGGCGCAGTGCTGAATGACGGTTCGGAGTACAGCGGTGAGTACGGTGTTCCTGCACTCACGCTACGGCAATTCCATGCGCAGCGCCTGAACCTGCTTGACCGTTCAGGAGCCGATTTCCTGGCCGTGGAAACGCTGCCGTCCTTGCTTGAAGCCAGGGTGTTGTCCGACTTGCTCGCGGCTTGCGCCACACCGGCATGGGTCTCGTTTTCCTGCAGGGACGAGCAGCATATCTGCGACGGTAGCGGGATCGAGGAAGCGGCCGCACTGTTCAGCGCGCATCCGCGCGTATTTGCAATCGGCGTGAATTGCACTGCGCCGCAATACGTTGCCGAACTCGTCAGTCGTATTCGTCTTGCTGCGCCGGACAAGGTGGTTATCGCTTACCCGAACTCCGGCGAAATTTATGACGCACAACAACAGGCGTGGCGCGGCACAGCGTCTCCCGTGGATTTTCTCAGTGCTGCTAAAACCTGGGTGGCGGCCGGCGCGACCTGGGTAGGAGGCTGTTGCCGGACCGGGCCGGCACACATCAGCACATTGCGTAAGGGGCTACGCCAGGCCCGGCTGCGCGCGACGCCGCCGCAGTGAGCCGTTAAACAAACGGCTACGGATCGCTTGACAGCATCCGGATAAAGAGTAACCATATGGTTACTTATGAAGCCCGAGTCAATGGACAAGGTATTCCACGCACTGGCGTCTGCATCGCGACGAGAGATCCTCGATATCGTCAAGGCGAATGCAGGTTGCAGCGTGGTCGATGTCTGCAGGCACTTCGATGTCAGCCGGATTGCGGTTCTGAAGCACCTCAATGTGCTGGAAGAGGCCGGGCTTATCTTGTCGGAGAAAGAAGGCCGGGTTCGGCGCCTGTATTTTAATGCTGCACCCATTCAGATGATCTATGAACGCTGGACGACCAAGTACAGCGCGGACTGGGCCTCACGACTTACGGAATTCAAGCGCACGGTTGAGGCGGCGGCGAGCAGTGCGTCGGCAGCGCCGAAGCCGCGCAAGTAACACGCGCGATATAGCGCCAGGAAAAGCGGAGATGGCAATGGCACGAACACCCGAACAGGCCGCGCAGGCCATGATAGATAACTTGCACAAGAACACCGGGAAGACGTTGAAGCAGTGGTTCACCGTGCTGCAGAAAACCCGGTTTGACAAGCACGGCGAATACCTCAAGTTCCTGAAAACCGAGCATGATGTGACGCATGGCTATGCGAATCTCATCGCGCACCAGTACCGTGACTCGCTGGCGGGCAAAAGCAAAACCGCCACCGATCCTGTTGCACAACAGTATGCAGGTGCCAAGGAAGCACTGCGGCCGATCTACGACAAACTGGCAAAGATGGTGCAGGGCTTTGGTAACGATGTTGAGCTGTCGCCAAAGAAAGCCTATGTAAGCCTGCGGCGCAAGAAGCAGTTCGCCTTGATTCAGCCGTCGACCAAAGACCGTGTCGATTTGGGTATTAATCTCAAAGGCGAGAAGCCGGGCAAACGGCTTGAGGCGTCCGGCAGTTTCAACGCCATGGTGAGCCATCGCATCCGGCTCGCCACCGCCGGCGATGTCGATGCCGAAGTTAAAAACTGGCTCATGAAAGCCTACAACGCCGCCGGCTAGGAGAGACCTATGAACGAAACCAGTACCGCAGAACCCGGTTCCGGCCAGCGCGACACGGAGGATGCCGAGCGTCAATACTTTCGCATCACGATCCGGGCGCCCATTCACAAAGTCTGGGCAGAACTCACGCGCTGCGACAGCGTGCTGCCATTTTTCTTCAACAGCCGCTGTACTACGCCGGGCCTTGCGCCCGGGGCGCCGATTCGGATGTTGTCGAAGGATGGCAAATACGCGTCGGTCGTTGGTGACGTTCTTGAGTTTGATCCGCCGTATCGATACGCGCATACCTTCAAGTTCACAAACCTCGACGATCCGCCGTGCGTGGTCCGTTACCGCCTCAAAGAGGTGGACGAGGGTACGGAATTCACGCTGATCAACGAGAATGTGGCGGCCGGCTCGAAGTCCGAGAAGTACATGACCATGGGAGCGCATTTCATTACGCGAAATCTGAAAGCGGTCGTCGAAACGGGCAAAGCAACCTGGGCAGGGCGGCTGCAGTTGTTCATGATGGGCTTGTTCGCGCCGTTCACACCGAAACGATGCCTAAGCAGCAACTGGCCTTTCGACCGCAAGATCTGATTCGGCTGGCGCGCGTCGAGTCAGTTACAATCGCAAGTCTGGACCGAAGCGCGCAAGGCAGCAGCTATCAGTAGTCGGGTACAAGAAAGCAACAAGAGCCACGGGCAGCCCGATACCTGGTATCGGGCGAGCGCGCGGGGGGCGCTGGATCATCCGGCACTCGAGGGTTCGATCAGCGCCGATGTGTGTGTCATAGGCGGTGGCTTTACCGGCTTGTCCGCGGCGCTGAACCTCGCCGAGCAAGGCCTTGATGTCGTACTGCTGGAGGCCGAGACCATTGGCTTCGGCGCTTCAGGCCGAAATGGCGGCCTCATCGGCAGTGGCCAGCGCCGCGACGTCCTCGAAACGGAAGAAATGTTCGGCCTGGAGGCGTCGAGGGTGCTCTGGGACTTCGCCGAGGCCGCCAAGACGGAAATCCGTGAGCGCGTTGCCAAACACAACATCGACTGCGACCTACAAAAAGGCCAGCTCGTCGGCATCCATACGAAGCGCTATGCCGGATGGCCGGCCGAACTCTCCGAGGCGCTGGCTGAGCGCTACGATTATCCGAATACCCACGCGCTGGACCGCGAAGCAACGCGCGCGATGGTGGCGACTGATGATTTTATTGAAGGCTTCTTCGACAACGATGCGGCCAGCATTCATCCACTGAACTACGCGC
The DNA here is from genome assembly GCA_030425905.1 of Gammaproteobacteria bacterium. GTDB lineage: Bacteria > Pseudomonadota > Gammaproteobacteria > Steroidobacterales > Woeseiaceae > UBA1847. The sequence goes on along the minus strand of JAUHZT010000160.1, from coordinate 847 downwards.
TCGGACTGGCGCGTGCCTGCAAGGATGCCGGTGTTCGACTGTTCGAACATTCGCGTGTAACAGACTATACCCACACGGACCCGGCCCGGGTAAACACGGCAAAGGGCTCTGTCAAAGCTTCGTTCATCGTATTGGCTTGCAACGGGTATCTCGGCAAGCTGGAGCGACGCGTGGCCGGCAAAATAATGCCTATCAACAACTTCGTGATCGCCACCGAGCCGCTCGGCGCTGAGCGCGCCAACGCGCTGATCAGCGGTCGTTTCGGTATTCATGATACGCGCTTCGTTGTTAACTACTTTCGTCTCACCGACGATACACGGCTGCTATTTGGCGGCGGGGAAAACTACCGTCCGGGTTTTCCCCGGGATATCAGGAATTTTGTTCGCCCCTACATGCTGCGGCTTTTTCCGCAACTCGCCGACGTTGCGATAGAGCATGCCTGGGGCGGCACGCTGTCTGTGACGGTCAATCGCTTGCCGCATGTTGGGCGGCTGCCACCCAATCTGTACTTTGCGCAGGGTTACTCCGGGCACGGAATATCGACCGCTAACTTTGCCGGCAAGATTATTGCCGAAGCGGTGACCGGCAATACAAAGCGTTTCGACATATTCGCCACGCTGCCAATCCGGACGTTTCCAGGCGGTACACTGCTGCGTTATCCCGGCATGGTACTCGGCATGTTGTACTACGGAATGAAAGACCGGCTCTGAGGTGCTGGAGTCAGGCACAACCCGGTTCGTTTAACCCTCCGGCCGCTTGCCGCCGGACACATGGATCAGACCCTATGCTCAATAAAATCAGCCTCATCTCAATTACTGTTGCCGCGGCAAGTCTGCTGCTTGCCTGC
>JAUHZT010000159.1 GCA_030425905.1 Gammaproteobacteria bacterium | reverse complement strand
CACTGGTGATGGCATTACCGCTGGCAACAACACATGCTGACGCGGTTGATTGCATAGAACTGGCGCCGGCAGAAGAAGAGCGTGACGACACGAATACACCGTTTGCGTCTTTGCGGACGTTGATGGACGAAGAATCGAAGAATTAATATTGATCGCGTAGGACGGCGAGGCCACCTGCGATCATGACTGGAGAAAGTTATGGCTGTACAAAAAAGTCGCAGGACCCCTTCAACGCGTGGCATGCGCCGTTCGCATGACAAGCTGAAGAACCCGGCTCTGTCGGTTGATCCGACAACGGGCGAAACACATTTGCGCCACCGCGTATCGCCGGACGGTTTCTACCGTGGCGAGCAGGTTATCGCGCAGCCTGAAATCGCAGACGACGACGAATAGTTGACGAACCTGTGTTCTGGCATGTGATGCCGGAGCAGCGCGGGAACGCCCCTTGAATCCCGAGCTTCCTTGAATGGGAACCTTGTCAACGATCTCTCTTGATGCAATGAGCGGCGACCTCGGTGCCGAGGTAGTCGTTCGTGCTGCATTTGCGTGCCTGCAAAAATACAATCACGTCAAGCTGGTACTCGTAGGCGATGAAGCGGAACTGCAGGATCTCGTTACGCGCATCATCGGCGACGAGCCGCGGCTGCGCATAGTGCATGCCTCCGAAGTGGTCGAGATGACGGACTCGGCTGCCGATTCAATTCGCAAGAAAAAAGACTCATCGATGCGCGTTGCGATCGACCTCGTCAAGAACGGTGAGGCTGATGCCTGCGTCAGTGCAGGTAATACCGGTGCCCTGATGGCAACCGCAAAATTCGTCCTGAAGATGCTGCCCGGTATCGACCGACCCGCCATTATCGCCGAGCTGCCATCCATTGATGGCTCGATTCATATGCTCGACCTTGGCGCGAATGCCCAGTGCACCCCCGAACAGCTGTTCCAGTTTGCGCTTATGGGGTCAATCGTCACGGCCGAGTTGCGCGGCATCGAAAGGCCGCGCGTTGCCCTGCTGAATATCGGTGCCGAAGACACGAAAGGTCATGACACTGTGCGCGAGGCGGCGGCGCTGCTGAATGCCAGTACTCTGAACTACGTTGGATTCATCGAAGGCAACGACCTGTTTAATGGCAAAACTGACGTGGTTGTGACCGATGGTTTTTCGGGCAACGTTGCATTGAAGGCCATGGAAGGCATGGTCGGCATGATCAAGCACCTGATGAAGCGTGCCTTTACCCGCAACCTGTTGTCGAAGCTACAGGCACTGATTGCACGCCCGGTGCTCAAGCGCATCGCCGGCGAGACAGATTCCCGCAATTATAATGGTGCGACTCTGGTCGGACTAAATGGTATTGTTATCAAGAGTCACGGCAGCGCAGATTCATACGCATTTCAGCACGCGATCGAAACGGCCGTTGTCGAGGTCCGTAACCAGGTGCCGCAGCAGATCGGGAGATTGCTGCAACAGGAAGCCGCATGACATATTCACGAATCTCCGGAACAGGTCGATATCTTCCCGAACAGGTTCTGACGAACTTCGATCTCGAAAAAATGGTCGATACAACTGATGAGTGGATCCGGACGCGAACCGGTGTTGAACGTCGTCACTGTGTCGCGCCTGACCAGACCACTTCCGACATGTGTGTCGAAGCGGCGAAGCTGGCAATGGAAAGTGCCGGTATTGGCCCGCAGGATATCGACATGGTTATTGTCGGCACCACCTCGCCCGATTTGATTTTTCCGAACGTCGCGACGCTCGTGCAACATCGTCTCGGCATTCCGGCCTGCATTGCTTTTTCGCTGGAAGCGGCATGCACGGGGTTTATCTACGCGCTGACCACGGCCGACAAATTTATCAAGGCCGGCGAAGTAAAGCGTGCGCTTGTCATCGGCGCTGAATGCATTACGAAGCTGATTGACTGGAAAGATCGCAATACCTGTGTGTTGTTTGGCGACGGTGCCGGCGCGGTGATTGTTGAGGCGTCGGACGAGCCGGGTATCATTGCCTGCCATCTCGGCGCTGACGGCCAGTACAAGGACTTGCTGTACTACCCGTATGGCGCGTCCAAGGGGCTTGCGAAAGCGGGCACGGATGAAGCAGCGATCATGATGTCCGGCAAAGACGTCTTCAAGGTTGCGGTGAGCACTCTGGGTAATATCGCGAGCGAAACGCTTGCGGCTGCCGGGGTCGCGCAGGAAGAGCTTGACTGGCTGGTGCCACACCAGGCGAATATCCGGATCATTCAGGCCACGGCGAAACGGCTTAATCTGCCGATGGAGAAAGTGGTGTTGACCGTTCAGGATCACGGCAATACTTCGGCGGCGTCTGTGCCGCTGGCGCTCGATGTCGCTGTCCGTGATGGCCGTATCAAGCGCGACCAGATGATCCTGATGGAAGCCTTTGGTGGTGGCTTCACCTGGGGTTCGGTGCTAATGCGCTTCTGACGCAGCTTCGTTTGGCATACCATTGGCAGACGACGAACAACGCAGGCCCCGGCATGTCTCTGAAACTCGTAATTGGTAACAAGAACTATTCCTCCTGGTCGCTCCGGGCATGGTTGCTCATGCGTGAAGTCGGCATTGAATTCGAAGAGCATCGCATTGCGCTGGATGAGCCAGGTACTGCGCAGGCAATTGCCGAGGTGTCGAGCGCGGGCCGTGTACCGGTCTTACTGATGGACGGCATTACTGTCTGGGACTCGCTCGCCATCGCAGAAACAATTGCGGAACGATTTCCCGACAAGCAACTGTGGCCGGCTGATGCGGCCGCTCGTGCCCACGCACGCAGCATCAGTGCAGAAATGCATTCAGGCTTTGCGGCGTTGCGCGAGCAAATGCCAATGAATTGCCGTGCGATGGGCCGCAAGGTTGCATTGCCAGACGCGTTAACCAAAGACATCGATCGTGTCTTCGAGATCTGGTCGGACTGTCACAAGCGTTACGGTGGCGGCTGGTTATTCGGCACATTCAGTGTTGCCGATGCGATGTATGCACCGGTGGTTTTACGGCTGCGTACTTATGGAATTAATTTACCGGATGCCGCCAGGTCCTATGCAGACCGGTTGCTTGAGAGCGATGCGCTGCAGGCATGGCTGGCAGCAGGCGAGGCCGAAACAGAAGTGATCGAAGCGGATGAAAAAGGGCAATGAAGCGATTAATTGAAGTGACAGCGAAACTGTTTGTATGTCTCTTGTTAGCAGGCACCGCATCCACTGCATTGCCTGCGACGTTCGACTTGCCGCCTGACGGGGTGGACGTGGTTGGTTCGATATCGACGGTCACAGCAGCATTCGACGATACCTTGATTGACCTGGCTGAGAAGCACGGGTTTGGCTATGAGGACATGGTGCGGGCCAACCCGGGCGTGAACCCCTGGGTACCCGGTGAAGGTACCGAGATTGTTCTTCCGGGTCGGTTTGTTCTGCCGGCCGGACCACGCACGGGGATCGTGCTCAATATCGCCGAGTATCGGCTTTATTATTATCCGCAGCCGAAAGCCGGTGAACCTGCGCAGGTGCTTACGTTCCCGATCAGTATCGGGCGGCAGGACTGGGAGACACCGCTGGGGCTTACAAAGGTCGTGCAGAAGGTAGTCAACCCGGCCTGGTATCCGCCGAAGTCGGTACGCGAAGAACACGCCGCCGATGGCCGGCCGTTGCCGTCTGTGGTTCCTGCCGGGCCTGACAACCCGCTGGGTACGCGAGCAATGCGTCTAGGCTTGCCGGGTTATCTTATTCATGGCACCAATCGTCCTGCCGGTGTCGGCATGCGCGTTACGCACGGTTGTCTGCGCATGTTTCCGAAAGACGTAGAGTTCCTGTTCGAGCTGGTCGCGGTAAATACGCCGGTGCGGATTGTTAATGAGCCGGTAAAGATTGGCTGGGACGGCGATGAGCTGGTGCTGGAAGCGCATCCGGTTTTGGCGAGCGGACCGACGGTCACAAGCGATGTGCCGTTAGGCGATCCTGAGAAGACCGAAGAATTGGTGTCGGTAACTGACGGTGTGGAAGCAGCAGGCGAACCCGAGGCCGCCGAAGTATTCAGCGCACCTGCCAAGGACCCGCTCACCTTTGCAACTGAGCAATTTATCGTAGCGACCGCTGAGCGTGCTGGCGAACTCGACTGGTCGTTGGTGGAACGCGCAATCGAAAAGGCCGATGGCATGCCCGTTACTGTTGGAGCAGGCATAAAAAACGCCGCGACAAGCGCGGCGTTTGAATAGATCTTTAGGTTTGCGAGTCTTACTTGGACATCGACTTCTGGAACATACGATCCATTGCTTCACGGTTTGCTTCGCAGCAAGCCTGTGATTCAGTCGCTGCCGATAGTGCCCGGTCAGCCGTACTTTGTGCGCTGGAAGCAGCCTGAGCAGCTCGGTCAGCGGCAGCACGTGCAGCTTCTGCGGTTGATGCAGCAGCAGCAGCGTCAGCGGCGGCCCGATCAGCGGTAGCCCGGATTTCATCGAGACCTGTAGCGCAACCGGTGGCGAGTGCGAGCGTGAACAGCAATGCGCTCGTTTTCAGTACTGTATTTTTCATTTTCAAGGATTCCTCTGTTGGGAAAAAACTGCAGGCGCATTATTTCCCAAATACTTGAGTACTGCAATGAAGATGTTGTTTTTTAATGCACTTTGTCGCCTCCAGCAGACAAATGTTGTAAGAAATACAAATCTTGTCTGCCGGTCCCGGCAGGAAGGCTCGCCAAACTCAAAGGCGGTTGTGCGCGGGTGGCGCATCGACCGAAGTAAAGCGCAGGAAAAAAGGCAGGCCCGGACGGGCCTGCCTTTTTTTTGAGCCATGAGGGAGTGCGCCACCCGCGCGCGACCGCCCTGCGATGTCGTTAACGAGGCACGCTCGTATCTTGCCGCGACCGTCAGAGAAGGCTTGCGCTGATCGAAGTACTGTATATAATCGCAGGTACTGTGAATCTGTACAGGACTGCTGAAATGCGCCAACTGACCCCCCGACAAACACAAATTCTCGAAATGATTCAAGACTTTATTGCTGAAACTGGCATGCCCCCGACACGTGCTGATATTGCCAGTGAGCTGGGTTTTAAATCGGCCAATGCGGCCGAAGAACATTTGCGAGCACTGCAAAAGAAAGGCGTGCTGGACCTGGTGCCAGGTGCCTCACGCGGCATCCAGCTCAAGGATTCCCTGCGTGAACAGATGGGCTTGCCGCTGGTTGGGCAGGTCGCTGCCGGTAATCCGATTCTTGCGCAGGAGCATATCGAAACGCATTACAAGATGGACCCGCAGCTGTTTAGCCCAAAACCACATTACCTGCTGCGCGTGCAGGGCATGAGTATGAAGAATGCCGGCATTCTCGATGGCGACCTCGTGGCCGTGCACCGTACGCCTGAAGTGCGCAGCCGGCAGATCATTGTTGCGCGCCTGGACGACGAAGTGACGGTCAAGCGTTACCGGCAGAATGGTTCCATGGTCTGGCTGATGCCCGAGAACGAAGACTTCGAACCCATCCAGGTCGATCTCAAAGAACAGTCGATGGTCATCGAAGGCGTCGTCGTGGGTGTTATTCGCGACGGTTTAGCGCTGCATTGATCAATATCGGGGCAGGGCATGCGGCGCAATTCATCATCGGGTTTGTCTCCTCTGGAGCAAGTGCTTGAGAACCCGCGTGTCTGGCGTGGCCGGGGGCGGACGCAGGCTGAGCTTGGGCTCTCGAGTGGTTATGAGAAAATCGACCAGCACCTGCCCGGCGGTGGCTGGCCGCGGCATGCCCTGACAGAAATCCTCACGGAGCAATACGGTGTCGGCGAACTGCAACTCCTGATGCCTGCCTTGGCGCGTTTAAGTGCCGAGAAACCGCTGGCTGATTTTTGTGGTGATAGCCAGGAGCCGGGTTGGATAGCCTGGGTTGCTCCACCATTTCAGCCTTATCCGCCTGCACTGACGCAATGGGATATCAACCTTTCGCGTCTTCTAATCGTGCGTCCTGAAGACGGTAGCGAAATTTTGTGGGCTGCCGAACAGGCGCTTGCCTCGGGTACTTGTGCAGCCGTGTTGTTATGGCCGTCGCAACTGAGTGATCAGGACAGCCGTCGCTTACAACTTGCTGCCGAAAAGGGCGAGAGCTGGGCCGTGGCATTTCGTCCGCGTGCTGCCCGGCGTGAGCCCTCAGCGGCCGCCTTAAGAATTGAAGTGCAGGCCGATCAGGAAGGTACGCATCTCGATATTTTTAAAAGTCGCGGCGGTCATCCGGTCACGTTGCACAATATTTTTTCCTGAACATGGCGCGCGCACGAAAATTCCCTGTCCTGGCACGGGGGGCGGCCCCGACCCCTTCGGCAACAGCAAAACAAGCGTCACTACCGTTTCAGGATGTGCTGGCACAGGAAGAACCCGTTGCGCATCACAGCCGCATTAGCACGGCACAGCGGTTATGGTTTTGTGTGTATTTGCCGGCACTGGCACTCGAAGCTAATAGCAAAAACAAGACGCCATGCGCCGTTGTTGAAGAACGTCAGGGCCTGCATCGTGTAATGCTTGTTAACGCGGCGGCTGCAGCGGCTG
>JAUHZT010000158.1 GCA_030425905.1 Gammaproteobacteria bacterium | reverse complement strand
CGGAATGAAAGACCGGCTCTGAGGTGCTGGAGCCAGGCACAACCCGGTTCGTTTAACCCTCCGGCCGCTTGCCGCCGGACACATGGATCAGACCCTATGCTCAATAAAATCAGCCTCATCTCAATTACTGTTGCCGCGGCAAGTCTGCTGCTTGCCTGCAGCCCGGAACCCGAAAATGCGGCCGACTACGCATTCGTCAATGCGAAAGTCTGGACGCTGAATGAAGCACAGCCCTGGGCCGATACGGTGCTGGTCAAGAATGAACGGATCGTGTACGTCGGCGATGCGGCAGGCGCCGAACCCATGCTTGGCAAGACCACGAAGTACATCGGGTTGAACGGTGAGCTGCTTTTGCCGGGCTTTATCGATACCCATGTGCACCCGGTGGCGGGCGGTGCGTATGCAACCGCGCTCGCGCTCGAAACATTTGGTGATGTTGACGGCTGGGTGCAGGCGATCGCCGACTATGCGGCGGCGCATCCTGACAAGGACATTATTTTCGGTTACGGCTTTCTCGCAACCACCTTCGGCCCCGTCGGTCCGACCCGCCAACTCATCGATGCTGTTGTGCCGGACCGGCCGGTGCTGATCATGGACGAAGGTTTTCATGCCGCCTGGGCGAATACGGCGGCGCTCGAATTGCTCAATATCACCCAGGACACAGCCGACCCGGTGCCGGGTTACAGTTACTACAAGCGAGATGCCAACGGCGATGCGACGGGTTACCTGCTCGAAGGCACGGCTTCGATGGCGATGGATACGCTGGACGTTATCACGCAGGAGGTAATCACCGAAGGCACAGGCATCATCCTGGGAATCATGAACAGCTACGGCGTTACCTCAGCATTTGATGCCGGCACCATGGGCAACGCCGAGGTGGTCGCCGCCGTGCTGGGCGAGCTTGCGAAAAAGGACAAGATCACGGTGCGCATTGTCGGTTCATCACGCCCTGAGACTTCCGCAGAAGCGGCGACGGCGGTCGAGGTCGCGGCGCACTGGTCTGCTAGTGTCAAAGGTGATAACTACCACTACAACACCCTGAAGATTCCCGATGACGGTACGGTCGAGGGCCGCACGGCCGCGATGTTTGAGGACTACCAGGGTGAGCCGGGTAATTCAGGCGAGACCGTGTTCAGCGAACAACAGCTCATCGATATGATGGCTGCCGCCGCCGCACGCGACATGGACGTGCATGTGCATGCGCTGGGTGAACGCGCGGTGCACGAAACGCTGAATGCAATTGAGGCGGCACGCAAGTCTGCCCCCGACAGCGAAACGCGTTATACGATCTGCCACATCCAGGTGGTGACAGACCAGGACGTGCCGCGGTTTGCCGAACTCGATGTTATTGCGCAGAGCACCCCCTTGTGGGCGTCCTACGATACCTACGGCGAGCAGTTCGTCAGCGAAGACCAGTTTTCGCGCTACTGGCGTTACAAGAGTATTCAGGATGCCGGCGCGCGACTGACTTTCGGCAGCGATTTCCCGGCCAGCGGTGCCGGTACGCTGGGGCTCTCGCCCATTGTGCAGATCGAGATCGGTCATACGCGGCAGGAAGCGGGCGAGCCTGATGCGCGCATCCAGCCGCGCGAGTCTGAACGCCTGAGTGTCGAGAGCCTGGTACGGGGTTTTACGCTTGACGCGGCCTACCAGTTACACATGGAAGACGAGATCGGGTCGATCGAAGTAGGCAAGAAAGCGGACCTGGTGGTGCTTGACCAGAATATATTTGAAGTCGATCCCTACAGGATCCACAAGACCGAGGTCCTGCTAACGATGATGGACGGTGAGATCGTTTACGAGATTCAGGATTGAGACCCGCTTTTGATCAGCTCAGGGTTGCGGTCGTCACTGGCGGCGGGCACGGCATAGGCCGGGCCCTGTGCCGCCGACTGGCGAGCCTGGCCGAGACCGTCGTGGTTGCCGATATTGACGGGGCGGCCGCAGCGACAGTCGCCGGGGAAATTGGCGGAGTGGCTCGCGAACTGGATGTTGCCAACGAGCAGCAACTCGCGGCACTGGTTGAGGAGGTGGAACGCGATCTGGGCGCGATCGACCTGTTTGTTTCCAATGCCGGCGTCGGGTTCGGTGACGGTGAGTCCGGTGCGGCATCGCGCGACGCCGGAATGCGGCCGATCGAGGATCGCTGGGCAGCCTGTTTAAACGTAAACCTGATGGCACATGTGTATGCGGCGCGCGCGCTCGTGCCGCGCATGCGCTCGCGCGGTGGCGGCTACCTTATCAACGTTGCATCGGCGGCCGGTTTGCTGAGCCAGATTGGTGATGCGGCGTACACGGCGAGCAAACACGCTGCCGTGGCTTTTGCCGAATCGCTCGCGATCACACACGGCGAGGAAGGCATCCAGGTATCCGTGGTTTGTCCGCAGGCGGTTGCGACGCGCATGATAGGCGTACCCGACGATGCCGGCAGTATCGATGGCGGCTTTGGCGGCAACGATGTCGACGGTGTGCTGCGCCCCGAGGCGGTCGCACAAATCGTAGTGCAGGCCGCAACGGCAGGCGAGTTCCTTATCTTGCCGCACCCTGAGGTGTCAACCTATGAGCAGCGCAAAGCGGCCGATCGCAGCCGCTGGATAAGAGGCATGCAACGCTTTCGCAAACAGCTTCTGCAATCGGACGACTAAGCGTCGGCAGCCATCGCGTGCTGCCACAAGAGTGCGCAGCGCTGGCCTGAGCGGCAGTAAGCAAGCGTCGGACCGGACGACTTGTCCATGATCGCGCGAAACTCGGTGACGAGTTGAGCGGGCAGACTACCCTGGAAAGGCAGGTGGTAGAACTCGATACCCTGCGCGGCACAAGCCTGTGCAATTTCGGCCGCGGCAGGTTGCCCGGGTTCCTCGTTATCGGGGCGATTGCAGATCACCTGGCCGAAGCCCGCTTGGGCTATTTCCGCGACATCGGCGACACTGATCTGCGGGGTCACACTAAAGTTTTCTGCTATTTGCTGAGCGAGCATATCCGTTCTCCATTTCAGGTAAGTCTCGCGATCTCCGGTGCGGAGCGCGCAATAATGTAAATTCCCATGGCTATCAGGAAATAGCCAAAACCTTTGCGTAAGCCCTCTTGCGGCACGCGATTGCCTATGTGGCGCCCGGCAAAGCTGCCTGCGATACCCAGTATCGTGACAAGTCCGAGCACCTGCCAGTCCAGCGCCAGTGACTGCTGTTCCAGCACGTCGAGGTACTTCAAAAAGCCGCTTATCGATTTCAGCGCGATTATCACGAGGCTCGTGGCAACCGCCTGGTGCATGCCGAGCCCACCGAGCAGTACCAGCGCCGGCACGATCAGAAAACCCCCGCCGACGCCCACCAGGCCGGTCAAAAGCCCGACCGTCAGGCCGTCGACTGCAATTTTCCAGCTGGCGCGCGCGGCTCGGTTCTGCTTCTCAAGTTTAATCGGCCGCAGCATCAGCACGGCGGCAAGCAGCATTACGATCGCAAACAGCACAAGCTGGACCGGGCCTGCTACGTAAGCTGAAACGAACGCGCCGATGTAAGTACCGATAATCCCCGGCACGCCAAACACGAGCACACTGCGCCAGTGAATCAAGCGGCTGCGTACGAATTGCAGGCTGCCTGCCAGGGCAATGCTGCCAACCACGAACAGCGACCCTGCAATGGCGACTTTTTCCTCTTGCCCGAACAGGTAGACGAGAACCGGCACGGTCATGATTGAGCCGCCCGAGCCGAGCAGCCCGAGGCTGACGCCGATTGCGACAGCGCCTGACCAGGCGAGCAGTGAGAACATCATCGCTTGTGTTCCGGCTGCGCGGTTCGCTAGAACGCGTTCAGCGGCAGCTTAAGGTATGCCGTGCCGTTGCTTTCCGGCGCCGGCAAGTGGCCTGCGCGAATATTGACCTGGATCGCGGGCAGGATAAGCCGCGGCATCCCGAGTCCGGCATCGCGGCCTTCGCGCATGGCAACGAAATCCTCGCGCGACACACCGTTACCAATATGGATGTTGCTGCGGCGTTGTTCCGCAACCGTCGTCTCCCAGCGAAATTCGTCGCGTCCCGGGGCTTTGTAGTCGTGACACATGAACAGTCTTGTCTCATCAGGCAAGGCCAGGATGGACTGGATCGAATCGTAAAGCTGGCCGGCATCACCGCCCGGGAAGTCGGTGCGCGCAGTACCGTAATCCGGCATGAACAGCGTATCGCCGACAAACGCGGCATCGCCTATTACATAGGTGACGCAAGCGGGCGTGTGGCCGGGGGTATACATAACCCGTGCGTCGAGTTTGCCGATCGAAAATGTCTTGTCAGCCGGGAGCAATTGATCGAACTGCGATCCGTCGACGGCGACATCCGGCAGGTTGAAGATACGGGCAAATGTTTTCTGTACGTCGACAACGTGTTCGCCGATTGCGACCGGGCTGCCGGTCTTCTCCCGAATATACGGTGCCGCCGTCAGATGGTCGGCATGCACGTGTGTTTCCAGGATCCACTCAACCGCAAGACCCTGTGCATTCACGTAGTCAATGAGGCGGTCTGCAGCGGCAAACGAGGTCCGGCCGGAGGCCGGGTCAAATTCCAGTACCGGATCGATAATGGCGGCCGCCGATGTCGCCGGGTCGGATACAACATAGGATACCGTGAAGGTGGCCGGATCGAAGAAGCCTTGTACCTGCGGGGTGGTCATCGTGTCACTCCGTTTATTATTCAAGAATATTTGTATATTCTAAAAACCGAATATATAATTTGTCAAGGTGAATGATCTCGTGCTCAGATGCAGGGAGTACGGTGCTTGTTGGCGCAGCTCGTGAGGTACAAGGAGGCGAGGGTATGAGCAAGGCGAGGGATTTTCGGGAGTTGCGCAAGGCGGCAAGCAGCGCGAGTGCCCTGATGAAGACACTCGGCCACGAAGACCGGTTGATGGTGCTCTGCCATCTCGCGGAGGGCGAGCAGTCGGTTGGCGAACTTGCCGAGCAACTGGACATTTCCCAGTCAAGCCTGTCCCAGCACCTGGCGCGGATGCGCGCTGAACAGCTCGTCGAAGCCCGGCGCGAATCGCAGAATGTCTACTATTCAATCAAAGGCAAGCAACTGCAGAAAATCATCGCCTGTTTGCACACCATCTATTGCGGGCGTTGAGTCGCCGCACGATTGCCGTAATAGTGGTGGCACGCGCAGTAGCGTCACCACCGGGCAGATCACTGCAATATCGACTCGCGTATGTCATCAATGCGCGAACGGTACTGGTGCGCCGGCTTGCCGAGGCAATGTTTGTCGCGCGGGCAGCCTGAGCTGCGCGGGCAGATGATGGTGGCGTTATTTTCCGCCCCCTCGGCGATCCAGCCGATATTCAATATCTTGCTGACGCCCTGCAATTCCCGGAGCGCCTCTTTCGGGATCGGCCCGGTGCCGCCATTCCGGTTGCAGCTGGCTTCGATAGCGCTGATGGTTTCCTCCGGATTGCTGCCCTGAGTGCGCAAGGCAGGGGCCAGGTCCACGCCCGCGCATAACACGTGCGTATTGCCAGCGGCGTCCTTGTTGCGAATTGACTGGCAGCAATACAGGCGCTTGTCGTCGCCGCTGCGCAAAACAGAGATCTGCGCAGAAGGCCTGCCGGACCGGCTGCCCAGCATGCGAAATACGGCCCAGTGCTGGCACGGGTCCGAGATTGTTGTCATGTTGCCCCAGGGTAACGGGATGCCGTTGCCGCGGTAAACGGCGCGCAGGTTGCCTGGCGGATAGGCGTCGAAATAGTGCCAGTGCGGATAGGGAGAAACGCTCGACATACGTCGCATAACAAGTGTCGTCGTTAATCCTGCCTTGCTGCCGGCGTCGATGGCATAGGCGTGTTTCGCGAGAAACTGGCGGAATGCGGTTTTCGGTGCCAGCAGGGCGGCGGCAAAATAGCTGCATTCGAAGTCACGCCACGCGAACAGGATGTCCTTGGCGTCGATGTTCGCCGATTCCGCGTCATGACGCCGTTCGCTGCCGTAGCCACCGGAAACCTGCGGCGCGCGTGCGCCATCCCCGTCGTGCAGCACCTTGTGCGCAATGTGATTGCACAGATCAAACTTGAGGCGCGCCGGGTTGTCCCTGAGAACATTGTTCAGGTAGATCGTGTCCGGCGCCTCATAGAAAGAGCGCACCATTGTCTTCGACGGTGCTTCGGTCGCGCGCCGGTCCAGAAAGGCCTTGTTCTCGAACCATTGCACACTGAGACCGAGTCGCTTTGCGATGTCGAGAATATCCTCGACCTGTAAGGGAAACTGCTTGCCGCCAATCGCTTCGGCCGCGCGCTCCAGATCAGGGAATCGATTATGGCTGGCCTCCTGGTGAGCACGGATCAGCAAGTGCGCAAACTGGCGACCTGTCGTTCCGGTCTGCGCCAGCAGCTCGGGAATGGCGAGTTGCAGGAGGTTTTCCGAAAACAGGAAGCCGGGTTCGAGCGGCATGCCGCTCACGGCGGCCTGCGGTGCCGTGTCGAGCGGCGCCTCCTCGAGCGTTTCGTCGAAGAACCAGTCCGGGTCCTTTTGGAATATGTCGGCGATGATCCTTATCAGTCGTGCCGATGGAACCCGTTTG
>JAUHZT010000157.1 GCA_030425905.1 Gammaproteobacteria bacterium | reverse complement strand
TCGGTTCGCTCGAAGTCGGCAAGCTGGCCGATATCATTGTCGTCGATACCAAGGCGCCGAACATGGTGCCGGTTTACAACCCGTACTCTGCGCTGGTTTACTCGGCTTACGCGGCGAACGTGAAACACACTATCGTCGACGGCGTAATCCTGGTGCAGGACCGAACGATGACGACGGTTGATGAAGATGCGATTCGAGCAGAACTGCTCGAGTTTGCGGACAAGGTACGCATGACCGTTATCGAAAGCGGCGAAGTGGTGCAATAAGGCATAGGCACGTCCGGACGACCGCAGCTTTTTCTGCAGGAACGGGCCGCGCGTCAGTCCGCCAGTGGGTCGGGCCTTAACTGGAACTTGTAAACCTTGGGCGTCGTGCCGCTGCCCGTCTCCATGTGAAATGGCGTGCGACTGCTATAGGTTGCCCAGATGCCACGGCCTTTCCAGCCCGCGTCAGGGTCATCGATGCGACCGTCTACCCACTTGGTATAGAAGCCGAGCGGATAGGGCACCCGCATCCTTAGCCATTCGCCGTCGTCGAGGACCAGCAGGGCGCCGCTCAGGTTGCCGGTATTGATCGGCGTGTTTTCACCAACGCCCAGAATGCCCTGTTGGTCTACCCAGGTGTAGTACGAACCCTCAACGCTGCCCGGCCTGTCAAGGCCCTTGAATTGCGGCATGGGTTCCGTGTAAAAACTCCAGCCTTCGGGGCAGTGCTGGCCGGTCGCCTCCGGTCCGTTCAATGGGCCTTCACACAAGCGTGTATCGAAACTCGCCATCTGTCCACTGGCGAGCGCTACCCACATCACACCATTGCGGTCAATATCGCCGCCTCGCGGCGAGAAACCCTCGATAGCATGGCCATTTTCATCCAGGGGCAATTCGTAATACTGCACCAGGGCGTTGTTCGGATCGTCGCCCGGCAACAAGCGAATGACCCCGCCTGGAAAGCCCAGAATCGTGCCCCAGACTGATCCGTCCGGCGCCGGTGCCACGGCGTAGTAGCTGCCCGGTGCAATCCGCATATCTTTGGCCGGGTCCATGGGCGCGCCGGGCTCGGTGTAGTCATCTCTCTTGCCGTTGCCATTGGTATCGAGCACCAGCGGTGTCCAGCCCTGCGAAGCTGCGGCGTCCCCGGTTTTCAGAAACCTGGCAGTATTCAGCCAGCCTATTGCCTGGCCACCACCGCTGGTCCACAGCGTATTGTCGGCATCCTCGGCGAACATCAGGTGATGCGTGCTGAAACAGGTATCGATTGGAGTGTACTGGTCAGTGGCCGGATCGTAGACACCAAGATGCCGGCCACTGCTTTCGAGCGGGAATTTCCTGGCGGACGGGTGGTCGGACCCCTCTTTGCACCAGTCGGGGTTATCTCTTCCCCGCACACGGGCCGTGAGCCAGAGCTTGCCGTCCTGGTCCATCATCGGGTTGTGCACATTGGTCTGCGAGTTCCAGGCTGACTCGTTACCCCAATAAGGCGACTCGTCCAGCATCTGGCCGGAGATGGAAGGGGCATTCGGGTCCAGCATCGTCAGCGGTATCTGCGCAACGGTATGGTTTACCGGGTCCAGCACAGGTACATAGTCCGAACTTTCCTCCGTGGCACCATAGAGCTTGCCATAGGCATTCACGGTGGGGTCACGTCGGTCTGTCGAGATCAGGTCGTGCAAGTAGGACTTGGGGTCGGCCCAGTCCCAGATAGTAATCACAACATTTCTTTCCCGGCCCCGGGGACGTTCCGGTGCCGGGGGTAATTCGCCGGCTGCGATGCGGTCTGTCCAGTCCGAGAACATCGACGCGAAGGCCGGAATACCGATCGCCGAAGCGGCGCGGACCATGATCCCTCCAGCCTGACCTGAACGGATACGACGTATCCAGGCATCGGTGCCGGACAAATCGCTGAACAACTCCGGTATCTCACGGGTTGCCACATTGCCTATCTGGTGGCAGGAAAGGCAGCTGCCGTTTCCAATGATCCGGATCAATTCTTCCTGGTGAGGAATGTTCGGGTTCAGGCCACTCCCCGCGGCATCTGCTCCGCCCGGGAATCGGGCTGCAGCAGGGATTTCCAGCAGCGAGTACCAATAGCCGGCAGGATAATACTGAGCCGCCGTCGCCTCGTCAGGTGCCACAACTGCCTCAAGGTCCAGTTCCGACCCAGGCGTTGAAGTTACCCTGGCCGAGTCGGCCAGGCCATAGCCGCGAACCCATACCTGGTATTCGGCATCTGGCAAATCGGGAAGCAGGTACTCGCCATCATCGTTGGTCACTACAATTTTGGCAAACGGTGTTCCGAGATCTTTGGTCTCGGCAATAACCCAGACACCGGCTTCCGGGCCATTGGCACTGCTGACGCGGCCGCTCAAATCACCGAGTTCGGCGGTTGTGGCCGCATTGACTGCTGCTTCGCCGGCAACGGTTTGTGTTTCATCACCTTGCTTGCCGGTATCGTCAGATGAACAGGCGCAAACCAGGCACAATGATGAAAAAAGAACAGCTAACCTGAACATTTTCGTTTCCTCTGGCTGGACCGATGCTGGCACGCAAACTCTATTGCCGCCCCCGGAACACAGTCATCTCCAGGGACCAGTTTCTGGTCAAGTATAAATGATAACGTTTACATTGTCGCGCTGAAATGCGATTATCCCGGCTGGCTTTCCGAGAAAACCTGGAGACGAATCACCGTGAACAAACTTGAGCAGCTGCGACAAATGACGGAAGTCGTTGCTGACACCGGCGATATCAAGGCAATTGCAAAGTACCAGCCGCTCGATGCGACAACGAATCCCTCCCTGTTATTGAAAGCGGCGCACCTGCCGCAATACGAGTCGTTGATCAGCGAGGCCGCAGGCAGTGTGCGGAGTTCTAAAATCTCGGATGCCGAAAAAGTTAACGTGCTGGTAGACAAATACGCCGTTGCTGTCGGCTGTGAAATCCTCAATATTGTGCCGGGCAGGGTCTCAACGGAGGTTGATGCAAGGCTTTCGTTCGACACCGAGGCGTCACTCGCCCGTGCACGCCGGTTGATTCGTTTTTACGAGGAATCCGGGGTCAGCCGCGATCGAATTCTGATCAAGCTCGCGTCGACGTGGGAGGGTATTCGTGCTGCGGACACACTCGAAAGAGAAGGCATCAATTGCAACCTGACGTTATTGTTCTGCGACGTGCAGGCAGTCGCCGCGGCAAAAGCCGGCGTATTTTTGATCTCACCTTTTGTTGGTCGGATACTTGATTGGCACAAAAAGGTGGAGCAGAGGGATTCGTTCGATGCCGAGGAAGATCCCGGTGTTTTGTCCGTCCGGAATATCTACAGGATGTTCAAGTCGAAGGGTTTGTCGACCGTTGTCATGGGCGCCAGCTTTCGGAATGCGGGCGAGATCGAAGCCCTGGCAGGCTGCGATCGACTCACAATTGCACCTGAACTCCTGGCGGAGCTGGCCGGTGACGACGGTCCGCTGGAACGCGTGTTATCCCCGGATGACTCGGCCGATTTCGTCGATTGCGACTACCGCGATGAAGCCGACTTTCGCTTCCAGTTGAACGCAAACGCCATGGCTACCGAGAAACTGGCTGAAGGTATTCGCGGTTTCGTTACGGACCAGGCGAAACTGGAGCAAATCCTGGTTGGATATCTTTGAACGACCTGCTGGTGCAGGATTGAACCCTGCACCAGCGTCGGGAAATCAGCAGTCACCCCTGACGATGTAGTCGTTAATAATATTCTCAACCAGTTCCTGCTTGCCGCTGACCTGCTGTGGTTCGCCGTTCGCAGCCGCGAGGTCGCGCAACGCCTGGAAGTCCAGCTCGCCGTCTTCGAAGCGCTTGCCGTCGCCGGAGTCAAAACTCGAATAGCGGCCAAAGCGCAAATCGGCCATCCGCGAGTCACCGAGAATTCGGTCAGCGATGACAAGCCCGCGTGCGAACGAGTCCATCCCACCGATGTGCGCGACGAACAGGTCGTTGGGGTCTGTCGATTCGCGCCGTACCTTGGCGTCAAAGTTGAAACCACCGCTGCCGATACCACCAGCCTCGAGCACAACCATCATGCCGTGCACGCAATCGTACAAATCGCTGGGGAACTGGTCGGTATCCCAGCCGTTCTGCGGATCACCGCGATTCGCGTCGATCGATCCGAGCAGGCCCGCATCGGTACACATGCGCAGGTCGTGTGCGAAGGTATGGCCCGCGAGCGTAGCGTGATTCGCTTCGATGTTCAGCTTGAAGTCGCCGGCCAAACCGTGATGCCGAAGAAACCCGATGACCGTCTGCGCATCGAAATCGTATTGATGTTTCATCGGTTCCATCGGCTTCGGTTCAATCAGGAATGTGCCTTCAAATCCGTTCGCACGGCCGTAGTCCCTGGCTTTCTCCAGGAACATTGCGAAATGCTCCAGCTCGCGCCTGGTGTCCGTATTCTGCAGGCACGCATAGCCCTCGCGACCGCCCCAGAAAACATAGTTCTGGCCGCCGAGCTCGATCGTTGCATCCATCGCGGCCTTGACCTGCGACGCCGCGTAGGCAACGACTTCAAAATTCGGGTTGGTAGCCGCGCCGTTCATATAGCGGGGATTAGAAAACGCGTTTGCTGTTCCCCAGAGCAGTTTCATGCCGGTCGCTTCCTGTCGCTCTTTGGCAAGGCTGACCATTGTCTGCATGTTCTTCTCGGACTCGGCAACACTACTGCCTTCCCAGGCCATGTCGAAGTCGTGAAAGCACCAATGCGGTACATTCAGTTTTGTGAAGAACTCGAATGCAGCGTTCATTTTCTCGGTGGCACTCGCCAGCGGATCACCGGGGACTGTCCAGGGATGTACACGAGTGCCTGGTCCGAACGGATCACCGCCGGTTGCGCAAAATGAGTGCCAGTAACAAACGGCAAAGCGCAGATGCTCCTCCATGGTCTTGCCGGCAATTACCCGTTCCGGGTCGTAGGTCTTGAATGCCAACGGGTTGTCGGAGCCAGGTCCTTCGTACTTGATCTGATCGACATCCGGAAAGTAGGGCTTGTCACCCGTGAACACTGTTCGACTCATGTTATTGCCTCATTTTGGTTTTTGTTCAGCTGTAGAGTTCAGCGACTTTTTCGGCTGCCCGCTGATATTGCTTGTATGTATCAATGTAAAAATCGACGGCTGACGGACGTGGGTCCAGGCTTCGGTCAGGGTCCCGTTGAAGGTGTTCACCGACCAGCTTCCCAAGGTCGTCGGAGCGGTCCTCGAGCATGGCCAGCGCCTGCAATGCCGCACCAAAACCGGCACCTTCGCCATGCTTGAGAACCGTAACCGGTGTGGCGCAAATATCAGCGACGACCTGGCGCCAGGTCGCGCTGTTCACGCCACCGCCGGTCAGTACGATCTGCTTTGCGGATATTCCGAGCTCTGTCAACTCATCGAGGCCGAATCGAAGTGCGAACGTCGCGCCTTCAACCGCAGACCGGAGAATGTTTTCGCTGCGCGTATTGCGGCTGTCCAGACCCAATACGCAGCCTTTGGCGTTGGGCAGGTTCGGCGTTCGCTCACCGTTGAAGTACGGCACTGTGATAACACCGCTGGCCCCTCTGTTTGATGCCTGCAACTGTGCCTCGAAACTTGCGATGTCGGCTTGTACCAGGTTGCGCATCAACTCTGTACTGACGGTGCAGTTCATCGTGCACAGTAACGGCAGCCAACCGCCTGTTGAAGAGCAAAACGCTGCAATATTGCCCTTTTTGTCGATGACCGGCTTGTCCGAATACGCGTAGACGGTGCCGGATGTGCCGAGGCTCATCGTGACAACGCCTGCGGATACGTTGCCTGTGCCCAGTGCGCCCATCATATTGTCGCCGCCGCCGATCGAAACCGGAACACCGGGGGGTAAGGCCAGTTCCTTCGCAATCGACGGCAGCAATTCACCAATTGGTCCGTTGTCTATTCTTACGTCCGGCAGGCAGTCCCTCAGGTCCCTGTCCGGATCTATTGCGGCCAACATCTTCTCTGACCAGCTACGGGTCCTGATGTCCAGGAACCCGGTTCCTGATGCATCGCCAGCCTCCATGCAACGCTCGCCGGTCAGGTAAAAATTCAGGTAGTCGTGCGGCAGCAGGATGGTAGCCAGCTGCGCGTAGGGGCCCGGGTGATGATCTCTGAACCAGCGTACCTTGGAGGCGGTATAGCCCGGCAAAACAGGGTTGCCGGTTTCCTCGATACAGGCATCGTAGCCACCGAACGCAGCCATGATCGCGTCGCATTCGGCGCCGGTTGACGTATCACACCAGAGCTTGACCGGCGCCAGTACCTCGCCGGCCTTGTCCAAAGGCACGAAGCCATGTTGCTGGCCGGAAACGCCAATTGCCGCAACACTGCTGCGGACATCTTTGCCGACTTGCTGCAGCGCCTGTCGCAGGGCATTGATCCACCAATGCGCCTGTTGTTCTGCAACGCCTTCTTCTGTCTGATAGATGTCGAGCGGGGCACTTTCAACGGCCACGGTCTCGCGGGCCAGAAAGTCATAGAAAACGACTTTGACGCTTTGCGTACCCAGATCGATGCCAAGAACCGTGGACACCGGTATTGGACCCCCCAATAACACGAGAAAGAAAACGTTTA
>JAUHZT010000156.1 GCA_030425905.1 Gammaproteobacteria bacterium | reverse complement strand
ATAGCGCGCGCAATTTTTGCGTTCAACAGTGCCAATGTCGAAGGCTGGGCGTTGTACGCCGAAGCAGTTGTGAGGCCGTATTTGCCGCTCGAGGCGCAGCTAATCAGTCTTCAGTATCGGCTGATGCGGGCGGGTCGCATGTTCCTGGATCCGATGCTCAACCTTGGCATGATTACGCCAGAGGACGCGAAGCGACTGATCATCGACGACATGGCTGTCGGCGAGGCGTGGGCGCAGAACGAGGTCGAGCGCTATACGTATCGGATGCCCGGCCAGGCAACCGCCTATTACTACGGCTACGGGAAAATGCAGTCTCTGCGCGCGCAGACCGAGCTGAAGTTGCGCGATGCTTTCGATCAGAAAGCCTTTCACGACTTTGTACTCGCGCAGGGCTTGTTGCCGCCCGACATTCTTAAAGACGCTGTAATGAACGAATTCGTGCCGGCCCAGCAAGACTGACAATGCCGCTATAATGCGGCCCTCAGGATTGATCGCGGGAAGAGGGTCGCATGGCACACAACATCGCCTGCTACAGATGCGGGACATTGCTCAGCAAGCTGAGTTTGCCACTGTCACGGCAGGACGAGTGCCCCAATTGCCAGGTCTATCTGCATGTGTGCCGTATGTGCCGGCACTATGACCGCTCGGTGCCCCGGCAATGCCGTGAAGACGGTGCGGAGGATGTGACGGACAAGACCGGCGTGAACTTCTGTGACTGGTTTGTCCCCTGCGAAAATGCTTTTGATGCACGTTTGAAGGCCGAAGAGGACAAGGCCAGGCAGGCGCTGAATTCGTTGTTCGGCGGCGCTGCCGATAAGCCGGAAAATGGCGCATCCGGCGAACTCAGCGACGCCGAGAAGCTTTTCCGATGACGCTCAACAGGCGCCGATTTCTGCAAGCTTCAGGTGCTGCCCTTACGGCGCCCGGGCTCACGGCCTGTGGTACGGAAAAAGTACCCACGACCGGTGTACCGCGTAGCGGCTTCGATGAAGATGCCACGGCCGAACTCGTGACGGAAGACATTGACCTGAGCGGCAAGATCGCCGTTGTGACTGGCTGCAATTCAGGCATTGGCTACGAGACAATGCGCGTGCTCGCGCTTCGCGGCGCGTACGTGTTGGGCACCAGCCGCTCGCTCGAACGCGCTACCGAGGCTTGTCGCAGCGTGCGGGGTGTAACGACGCCACTGCAACTTGAGCTGGGTGACCCGGCATCCATCATTGCCTGTGCCGATGCCCTGCGTTCGCTGACGGCGCCCATCGATATACTGGTTTGCAATGCCGGCTACCGGGGCGGCGGCAATCAGCGCGAACTGATAAACGGTATCGAGAAGCACTTCGCGATTAATCATCTCGGCCACTTCCTGCTCGTCAACCGCATTCTCGATCGCCTGTTTTTCTCCTGGCAGGGGCGCGTAGTCGTGGTCGCGAGTCGCACCTCCTACCGCGATACCCCGGACAAAGGCATCCTGTTCGACGATCTGCGAATGGATTCCGACTACAGTGATGCCGTGGCATACGGCCACTCGAAACTGGCGAACGTGCTGTTTTCACGGGGACTCGCACGCAGGCTGCGAGGTACGCGCATCACTTCGAATTCTTTGCACCCCGGCGTGATCAATACCGAGATTGACAGGAATATGAACGGTTTTTTGCAGACCGGTTTTGGACTACTGACGGCGCTGACGGGCAAGACTATTGCCGAGGGCGCGGCGACCAGTTGCTATGTCGCGACGAGCCCTTCTCTGGGTGCCACCAGCGGCAAATACTTTGAGGACTGCAACGCGGTAACCGTGATTGACAGTTATCACAATGACGATGCAATGGCAGACAGGCTGTGGGAGTTGTCCGAGAAAATGGTGGGTGAACACTATATTACCCACGAACGGCCGGACTGGTCAGAATTCGAGAATGGCTTGCGCAAACCGCGTCGGGAAGATAAATGACGGTAAATACCGATAAGAAGAAAGCACTTGTGGTTCTTTCCGGCGGGCAGGACTCGACCACGTGCCTGTTCTGGGCAATTCGGCAATTCGGCCAGGACAATGTGCAGGCTATTACATTTGATTATGGCCAGCGGCACCGGGTTGAACTTGAAAGTGCAGCGAACGTGGCGGCGTTTGCGCGCGTCAATCATGTGTGCCTGCCGATCAATACTTTCTCCGCGCTGGGCGGTGATGCGTTGACAGACGCTGGCGTTGAAGTCGCCAGTGATACAGACACAGAAACCGGTTTGCCGAATACGTTCGTCCCGGGCCGTAATCTGATCTTCATGACGTTTGCGGCAGCGTGGGCGTGGCCGCGCAAGATAGGCAACCTCGTTACCGGGGTCGCGCAAACAGACTACAGCGGCTATCCAGACTGTCGGACCGACACAATGCAATCGCTGCAGCAGACACTGCGGCTGGGGATGGAAAGCGAGGTGCTGATTCACGCGCCGCTAATGAACCTGTCCAAAAAAGAAACAGTGCTTCTGGCGGCGGAGCTTGGCGCTCTGGACGCTATGGCATTCACTCATACCTGCTATAACGGTGCGCGTCCGCCCTGCGGCGAGTGTGCGGCCTGCCTGCTTCGTGCCAAAGGTTTCGCGGAAGCGGGAGTCGCAGACCCGCTGCTTGGCGGCTAACTCACGGCAGCTCGTGTGGGCGCTGGCGGGGGTGCAAAGTTTGCGTACTTTGTCAGTTGGAGCCTGCGGCGCTAGCGCAGCAACACCACTTGGTGGCTCTGGTACTCCGGTGTCTCTAGTACAATGCCCGGCGATATGACGTATTCAGTTAAGGAAATCTATTACACGCTGCAAGGCGAGGGCGCACAGGCGGGGCGCGCCGCTGTGTTCCTGCGTTTCACGGGGTGTAATTTGTGGTCAGGCCGTGAGCAACATCGGGCCCGGTCAATCTGCAGGTTCTGCGACACGGATTTCATCGGTACGGATGGGCTTGGCGGCGGCAAGTTTGCGTCTCCGCAGGCACTGGCTGCCGCCGTCGCCGAAGCCTGGCCGGGGTCGGCGGGTGCCGGGCAACCTTACGTCGTTTGCACGGGGGGAGAACCGCTGCTGCAACTGGACGACGAAGCCGTACGGGCCCTGCATGCGGCCGGTTTCGAAGTCGCGGTGGAAACCAACGGTACACTCGCGGCACCCGAAGGCGTCGACTGGCTTTGTGTCAGTCCCAAGGCAGATGCAGGCCTTGCGCAGTTGCATGGGAACGAGCTGAAACTCGTCTACCCGCAGGTTGAGCCAGACGCTCAGCCTGAATGTTTTAGCGATCTGCAGTTCGATCATTTCTTCCTGCAGCCGTGTGACAACGAACAACAACAGGAAAATACGGCGGCAGCGATCAGCTATTGCCTCGAGAATCCGCAATGGCGACTAAGCCTGCAGACACACAAGATCATCGGCATCGATTAGGAGGCCATATGGCAATGCAGCGTGGGAGTCTGGTTTTTGGTGTCACTGTGGGCCTGATCGTAGCGCTGCTGTCGTATCGCTGGATAAGCAACCCGGTGGATCGCTCGGAGCGCGAGCGCGAAGAGCAGGTTGTGCTACAGGCGCGGGTCTTGTTGCAGGACAAGCTCGAATTGCCTGCGCTTGAAATAGTCGACCCGCTTGCGCCTCAGCGCAAAGTGGGCAAGGTCTATATTTATCCTGCCAGCGATGGCTGGGAAGTGTCCGGCTATTACCGGCGCGACACGAATGATCGATGGCACGACTTTCTCATGCGCCTTGATGCGCAGTCGACGCTGCGCAATCTGAAAGTCAGGGACGCTGGTGCGGACATCGCGCAACTCGCAGCCAGCGACCCGGCTATCGAAGTCGTGCCTTAGCCTTCGGCTTTCTCCAGGTCCTCGGCACGCCACTCGATCACGTTCATTTCGATAAAGAAGAAAGCAAGCAGCCACAGGAACGCATCCCAGAAATCGACGAAGTCACCCTTGATTCCCCAGTAAACGGCGGCGAGAAACAACACCGAATAGAACAGGAACTTCAGACCGCTGCTGACTTTGTAGGCCATGCCAACCAGCATTTCACGTTCTTGCAGGCGCACGTCGATTTCGAGAATCACAACGATCAGAATCCAGACTATGGCATTGATCGAGTCGACCCAGGCCAGTCGTTGAATTTCAACCAGGCCTGTGTGATCGACCAGGGCAGGCATGCCCGCAAACTGGTAAAACACCGTGTCGCTGGAAAAAGTGCTGCAGTTCGCAGTCGTGAGTGCCGTGTATTCGTCGAGGTCTACGGCATAAGACCAATGCTGGCCGGCAATGGTGCACAAATCGCTTAGTGTTGGGAGCACCGCAACGTCATAGGCCCATGCAAGATTTACTATGTAACCGTAACAGGCGTACAGAATAAAAACGTAGCAGACGAAACGGATGCCATGCAGGGAGTAACGGACTGGTGGCGTGAAATGCCGGTCCTCAAGCACGTAGGTTTCCAGTTCGAACATCAACAGCAGGACAACCCAGGCCGCTGTGTCGATCGTGGCGGCGTAGGCCTCGATCATGTCGAGCAATGGCACGTTGCCGGAAAACTGCAGCTGCGCGGCGAGAAACTCTTCGCGCCAGAAGATAAAAATATTGACGGTAAGGAGCGTGTAAACGGCGTATTTGAATAGCTGGAACACGTTTCCGCGGTTCAGTGTCAAGTTGTGGGCTCCGCCGTATCGGTTTCTACGCGTGCATAGTACACCCAAACGTTCTCTTCGCCAGTCAATAGCTCGATGTACTTGGGGTGCACAAAGATATTCTCACGCCCCGACTTGATCTCCTTGAGTACACCAATCTCGCAGAGTTGCTTCAGGTACACCGAAGCCGTCTGCCGTTTAGCGATGCCCGCATCAACAAGATTGCCAATGCGGCAATAGGGTTGCTTGAACAGCAGCGCGCAAAGTTCCCAGCTATAGATCTTCGGCAACTCGGACTGCACGAATTCGGCTGTGTGGTCCATGAGTTCACGGATAGCTTTTATTTTGTCGGTCGTCCACGCGCAGGTTTCTTCTACACCTGCGAGGATAAACAGTATCCAGCTTTGCCAGTCCCGCTCCTGCGTTACGCGCTGCAGCAAGCGATAGTAGGCGGCCTTGTGCGCAATGATGTAGCGGCTCAGGTAGAGAATGGGCGAGTCGAGCAATCCGTGTTCTACAAGAAACAGGATATTGAGGATACGGCCGGTCCGCCCGTTGCCATCGGCAAACGGGTGAATCGCTTCAAACTGGTAGTGCTGGATCGCGAGGCGGACGAGCGGGTCAATTTCAACATGCTTGTGCATGAATTCAGCCCAGTTATCGAGCTTTTCCTGCAGGCGTTTCTGACCGACGGGCGGCGTGTAAATGACATCGCCGGTCAGGCGATTCTTGAGGGTTGTGCCGGGCTCGGAGCGGAGATCGAGTTCGATGCCTTTTACCGTACTGCAGATCTGGATGGCCATGTCCGTGGTGAGCATGCGCCGCCGCACCATTTTCGTGCCTTCATACAACGCGCTCCTGTAGCGGAGCGCTTCCTTGGTGGCTGCGTCTGCGCGCTCGGCGGCGAGGTCTGCGTACTCAAACAGCTTGTCCGTGGTGGTCACGATGTTTTCAATTTCTGAGGACGCGCGTGCTTCGAGCAGCGGCAGCGCGTTCACGAGTACCGCCGAGTTCGGTATCAATTCGGCTGCCTGCTTGAGTTCGGCGAGGGCTACGCGCGCGCCAATACAGGCTTTAAGAATGTCAGTGGTTTCAATCTGTTCCAGCGGTGGCGGTAGCAGGGGCAGGTCGTTATAGGGTTGCTTGGGGTCGAAATCGGCCATTGGGAGCCCCTGTTGTCATTAGGTTTGTGTCGAATTGATCGACCTATTCGCTTAATATGTCGAAATAGTTGAAAAATATCGACATATTATGCGGGCCGTGTCCAGCCAGTCGACACGTTGGAAAAACATGTCGAAAATTTTGCAATCTTTCGACATGTTCAGAGTATAGGTCCATTGGTCGACGCGGTACGTGACACAGGTCGTTGTTCGGCCGCTGCCTGATCCGCTTACCGACACACCGTGGTGGGTCTTTCGGCTAGAATCCCCCGTTCATTCTGCTGTAGCGCGCGTGTCGCCTGCGGTGAAGTCGGGGGAGCAGGTCTTGAAAGTACAGAGCGACATTGAAATTGCACAGGCTGCAAGCTTGCTGCCTATAAAGGACATTGGCGCAAGACTCGGCATACCGGAAGACGCGCTAATTCCCTACGGCCACGACAAGGCCAAAATCAGTGCAGCATTTATCAAGTCGAACCAGCACCAGCCCGATGGCAAATTGATACTGGTGACGGCGGTGTCGCCAACCCCGGCGGGCGAGGGCAAGACCACAACCACGGTGGGGCTTGGCGACGGTCTTAACCGGATTGGCAAGAAGGCCGTAATCTGCCTGCGCGAACCCAGCCTCGGACCCTGTTTCGGCATGAAAGGGGGAGCGGCCGGCGGTGGGCATGCGCAGGTGGTGCCGATGACAGACATCAACCTGCATTTTACCGGTGATTTTCATGCGATCACGGCGGCCAATAATCTCCTGGCCGCGCTAATTGACAACCACATGCACTGGGAGAATGAACTCAATATTGATCCGCGCCGCGTCACC
>JAUHZT010000155.1 GCA_030425905.1 Gammaproteobacteria bacterium | reverse complement strand
GTGCCACCGACGCACTTGATGCACGCTGCTCCACCAGCGCCGCAAGGTCCTGGGCCTGGGTCAGCAGCGTTTGTTGTTTGTCGTGGGCGGGCAATGTCGCGAGCAGATCGTTGACTGTGACAAGGAAGTCGCGTTGTTCTGCGTACTCGTCGGCATTAGTGATTTCACCGCCTTGCACCGCTTCGGGATAGTCAATCGCAACGTAGTCGAGTGCGCCGATGATCGATTGTGCAGTTGAGCGCCAGTCCGGAGTTTCACTTTGGTGCACGTCGGCGATTGCCACGAGGTTGTAGCAACAGAGGAACGAAATGAGAATCATTCGCATAACCGAATGCTATGCCTGATGCCGGGCTTTAGCAAGCCCTGTTGCTAACTGCCCTTGTAATCATTCAGGGCAGCCAGCTTTAGCTCATACCTGTCGCGATCCATTGTGTGCGTCGCGTTGCTAATGGCTTGTTCAAGCGCGTGCTCCGCACGCCTCATCTCACCCAGCCTGAAATACGCTTTTGCCAGTCCAAAATGACCTTCGTGCAGGTACGGCGCCAGTTGCACGCTTTTTGCGAACATATCAACCGCGCGATAGTACTCGCCATCACCAAAGGCTTGATGACCCGCATCTACCCAGTCGAACGGGTTCGGGTTATCCAGCTTTGCCAGCTTCGCTTTAATTTCTTCGGCCTCTGCGGTCCTGCCTTCACGCTTCAGGAAAATGCTGTAGTTGCGCAGTAGGCTAAGTTGTTGTGTGGCGTGTGCAATGCCGTATTTATAGATTTCCTCACTCTTGGTCTTGTCGCCTGCCCTGTCGAAAACGATAGCGAGCATATTGAGTGCATCGGGGCTCGCGGGTGACCACTCAAGAGACTCGCGCAAGAGCCAGTAGGCTTTTGCGAATTCCTTGTCCTCTATCGCGTCGGCCGCGATGTTGCGGTAATACATCGCGAAATATTCTGACTCGTCGATATTGCCGCGGAAGCGATCGTACTTGCTCGCGAAGTAGTCGACCATAATGCCACGGCGTTTGAGGATCAGAAAATTCTCAGCCGGCTCCCACGTCGGATCAACAAGCAGGCTTCGCACATGCAAATTACGCCGGACATGATTGCCGTGAGATTCAAATATCGGTGCGGAGTCGATCAACTCATAGTCGACCTCGATATCGGCAAGGTTCGCCAGCGCGGTAGTCACTATCGCAATTGCCAGGCAGTTGCCGGCAGACTGTTGTAATGCCTCGCTCGCCGTATAGGTTTCCCCGCGATAACTGAAGTCGGTCGTTATCAATTCGAGGTAATCAGAAACGCGTTTGTGGGGTGGCGTCTCTTGATTCCGCTCCGCGTGGAAGTAGCGCTGAAAATCGCGCTGCTGCTCGTCTGTTAAAGCGAAGACTTCGCCCATGGACGGTATCGTGACGCGCTCACCAAAAAGGTCCGTACTCAGAACTGGCTCGAGCGGCTGCTCACCCGGACTCTCGACGGCTGTCGTGCCACAGCCCGTGAAGAATGAGGTTGCTGTGAGAATGAAGAGGCACGATACCCCTTGTACTAACTTGTCTTTGAAATGCTGAATGATCCCACCCGGTGTTGGCGGGCTGCCAAGAGCCCCTGCGTCTATTAATGGATCACTGGCCGGTGCTTAAGTTCCATGGAAAAGCCGGCACCGACGGCCCGGCACAGTGTGCTGAAACCAGATTGTCAGGTTAGCTAAGCGCCATGGAGCCGATCAGGCATCCACACGCAAACTCCGGTACCGGTTGATAGAACGCAATGCGCCCCTCCCCACCCGCAGCACCCGCTACGGCAATAGAGGTCCTGATCTCAAGCGCGCCTGCACCCGCGTCGCGTATAATGTCCTGATCTTTGTAGGCAGTCATTGCGGCTACGTCGTGCCTCGACCAGCGCCGCAGAAATTCTTCATCCCACTCGTGATTGATTTTTCCGCTGTCGGGAATGCAGGGCCAGTGGGATGTACCTCCGGTACCGAGCAATGCGATGCGCTCTGGAATAGAGTCGAACACTCTTCGCAACGACTGCCCGAAATGGTACGCACGCTTAAGTGGAGTTAGAGGCGGCACCTGGCAATTGATGTTGGCCGGTATAACCGGGAGGTCGTAGTTCGGGGTTACGTGGTGCAGCGGGACCATGATGCCGTGATCAAACTTCCATTCCTCGGCGAAGCCAACGTCGGTTTCCTGCAGCAACAACTCTACGATCTTCTGCGAAAGCCCCTTGCAGCCCGGCACGCGTGTCTTCGGAATTCCCAGCCATGACGGGTCCTCAATCGGCCCTTCGTAGTGGTCGCCCATGCCGACCGAGAATGTCGGCATGTTGTTGTTGAAGAAGTTGGCGAAATGCTCTGCTGAAACGATGAACAGAGCATCGGGCTGCGCCGCTTCGATAGCGGCGCGCTGCGCATCAAACTGGGCGCGCAACGCCTTGAGTACTTCCGGAGGCGCTGCGTGCGGGCGATTGGTAATGCCGGGTGCGTGGCAGCTAATTCCTGCGTATACGAGGCTCATCTATGCGCTGCTAAGGAAGTGAAATATTGTCACTGGTTACGCCTTCTCTGTCGAGCGCGGCCCAGGTTGCTTCGCGTTCAAACATACGTTCGGCATGCGCCCGCCAGTTGGGTAAGTCAGGGGCATGCTCCACCACATCGTCACGCTGTGACCAGATCCAGAAGACCAGCAGGTACGGGTCTGCAACGCTGTAGCCGTCGCCAAGCGCCCAGGTTTTTCCGGCGAGCCGTGAATCCACTTCAAGAAGTGTCTTGCGCAATATCGGTATGCCGGTCTTCTTCAGTTCCTCGAAGCGGCTCGGGTCCTCGATCAGGTACTGCGGGCGAAAAAGGGGTCGAAACGCGATATGTACTGTGCCCGAGAGAAAATTCATCCACTCATGTGCCCGTGCACGCAGCAAGGGATTGCCGCGTGGCAGCAATTGCTTTTCGGCCGGTGCCGTGTCGCCAATGTAGCTGAGGATGGCGTGCGCCTCTGTCAGTACCTCATTGTCGATTCTTAGCGCAGGAATCTTGCCCCAGGGATTAACCCGCAGGTACTCCTCTGTCTGATGTTCACCGTTACGGATACGGGTGACTCTGATCTCGTAAGGGAGACCTGATTCTTCGAGGGCAATATGGCATGCGAGTGAGCATGCACGCGGGCTCACAAATAGGGTTAGCTTGGTCATTGGGGGCTGGGGCGCTCATCGTGGCCAGGATTGTGTGGAAACGAGAATACGGAACTTGCGCCTGCGTTACAGCCGTCGTTTTCGTCAGGTGTAACGGTGTCTAATGCTCGATCGCACTGCGGCTCTTAGCGCTGGCTTTCAAGCTCCCAGGGCGGCACTGGGGAATACTGCTCGAGCAGGAAATCGATCATGGCACGTACTTTGGGCGCAACGATCCGGTTGCTTGGATACAGCGCCCAAATTGCCGATGTCGTGATCAGGGGGCAATCCGGCAAGACTTCCACCAGCCGGCCGGCCCGCAAACTTGCGCCGGCATTCCAGATGGACTTCATGCCAATGCCGAGACCGCCCTCCAACAGCAGTCGCATCGCTTCGCCATCATTGACGGCCAGAGAACGCGACGCGCTAACGGTTTCACCGTTCTGGAATTTCCAGGTGGTATTGCGATCAAACGTAATCCACTGGTGTGTCGTAAGCTCCGACGGTGTACTCGGTGCACCGTGCTTCTCAAGGTACTCGGGTGACGCAACCAGAATGCGGCGATCAGACGCAAGCTTGCGCGCAACGAGAGAGCTGTCCGTGAGATGCGAATTGCGAATGATCAGGTCATAAGCGCCTTCCACAACGTCCAGAACCTCGTCCGACAGTCGCAAATCGAGCGTCACCTGCGGGTAGCGTTCCTCAAACGCTGGCAACAACGGGATAATGTGCATTCGCCCGAATGAGCCGGGCATGGTAATGCGCAGCAAACCGCGCGCGCCCTCGCCCTTCCCGTTGATAGCACTGAGCCCGGCTTCCAGCACTTCCAGGGTTTGTTCAGCATACGGCAGGAACTCGGCGCCATCAGTGGTCAAAGACACGGCACGTGTCGTGCGATTGAACAGTCGGAAGCCGAGATTATCTTCGAGCTTCACGAGCCGTGCACTGGCGCTTGCGGGGGACAGAGAGAGATCGCTACCGGCCGCGGAAACCGAGCCAAGTTCCGAAATTCTCAGGAACAAGCGAAGCGATAGAATATCCATTTGTCAAAAATAGACGAATTATCTATTCGCAACAAGCCTAATTATTTTCGGTATCAGAATTATTATCCTGCCCCGTCGCACTGCGATTCTGGCCACGACCGGCCGTCTGTCAGGCGCCACCCCGCGATCTAGAGGACGACGATGAGCTATCACCCGGTTCCGGAACTGAGTCGGACCCTGCAAACGCAGAATGCACCCGAAAAAACGGCGTTCGAGCGCATCAATAAGGGCTATAACGCGGTCTTTCGCCCGCAACGTTTAAGCGTTGGCCTGGTTGTGCCGATCGAGAACTATACCGACAACCCGGTGCCACGCATGACCCGGCATATCGAGCGCGTGCGCCTTGCCGAAGAGCTAGGCTTCGCTGCCGTATGGTTGCGTGATGTGCCATTCAATGTGCCGTCTTTCGGTGACGCTGGCCAGACTTTCGACCCGTTTGTCTACCTCGGTTTGCTCGCAGGCCAAACGCAGAAAATTGCCTTGGGTGTCGCAAGCATCGTGCTGCCACTGCGCCACCCTGCTCACGTTGCCAAGGCAGCGGCGAGTGCCGATGTTCTTTCGGGTGGTCGACTCATCCTCGGCATTGCGTCGGGCGACAGACCGCAGGAGTACCCGGCAATGAACCAGACTTACGGCGACCGCGGCGAACGATTCAAGGCCAGCTACCATTACATTCGACGGATGGCTGATGTGGCCCCTGCCTTTGAGAATGCGTTCGGAGCGCCCTACGTGGGCATGGACCTGCTGCCTAAACCGGCCGGCACAAAACTGCCATTGCTGATCACCGGCAGCAGCCAGCAGAGCCCCGAATGGATTGCAGAGAATGGCAATGGCTGGGTGATTTACCCACGCAGGACTGACGTGCAGGCCAAGGTGATAAGCGAGTGGAACGCGCGTGTCAGGGCACGCAGCAACTGGGCGAAGCCCGTGATGCAGCCGCTTTATATCGATCTTGCTGACGATGCGGCCGCGCCCCCGGAGCCGATCCACCTGGGATACCGCCTTGGCACTGAGCATCTAAGCAGCCACTTGCGCGCACTCGAAGAGATCGGGGTTAATCACGTGTCGCTCAACTTGCGCTTCAACAAGGCGAACGTAGAAGAAACACTTGAGCGGCTTGCCTCGCAAGTATTACCTGATTTTTCCTGACGCGCCGAGGACTGGCTATGAAAAAAATTCTGCTGACCGGTGCGACCGACGGCATTGGCCTTGAAACGGCAAAAATGCTGGCAGCGCGTGGGCATCACCTGCTCCTGCACGGCCGGAACCCGGAGAAACTGGCCAGAACGGTGGAAATACTCGCGACTATTCCGGGCGCGGGCAAGATGGAAACGTTTACTGCCGATCTGTCACGCCTGGCTGACGTGAAGGCATTCGCGCAGGCCGTTGCGGACAAGCATTCGAGCCTTGACGTGCTGATAAACAATGCCGGGGTACTGAAGTCACCCGAGAACACGACGGCCGATGGTTTCGATATCCGGTTTGTTGTGAATACCTTTGCGCCCTACCTGCTGGCTAAGCGGCTATTGCCATTGTTCAGTTCCTCGGGGCGCATCATCAACCTGTCATCGGCCGCGCAATCGCCCGTAAACCTGGATGCACTTACGGCCGACGGCGGACAGCTTGGCGATGGCACCGCGTACGCACAGAGCAAGCTCGCTATCACAATGTGGTCATTTCAACTGGCACGGCAACTGGGTACAGCGGGACCTGCTGTTATCGCGGTAAACCCGGGCTCGCTGCTGGCGAGCAAGATGGTCAAGGAAGCCTATGGCGTTGCCGGCGCTGACCTTTCGATAGGCGCGCGAATTCTGACCCGCCTGGCGCTCGATGAAGAATATGCCAACGCTTCGGGCCAGTATTTCGACAACGACAGCGGCAACTTCGCCGCACCTCATCGCGACGCGCTCGATAGACACAAAACTGACGAACTGGTGCGTATTCTGGACGACTTACTCGCCGATTACCTGCAGGACGGCGTGTGACCTGATGGCATCTATTGCCAGCTCACCGTAATCTTGCCCTTGGCTTTGCCGCTTTCGATCAAAGCATGCGCCTTGCGCAGGTTGGCCGCATTGATAGGCCGCAATGTCTCACTCACGGTTGAACGAAGGCGACCCAGGTCTATTTCTTCGGCTACGTGCGAAAGCAGTTGATGTTGCTCGACCATGTCCGCTGTCTTGAACATTGAGCGAGCAAACATAAATTCCCAGATGAACCCGGCGGCTTTGGTTTTAAGCGCATCGAGGTCGAGGGGGCGCAGATTTTCGACGATTGAGACAATTCGTCCCTGGGGGCGGATCAGGTCGGTTACAGCATCCCAATGACCATCCGTGTCATTGAAGATGGCGATGTGGTCGATATAGGTGTGCCCCAGCGCTTCAACTTGCGGGCGCATGGCTTCGCGGTGGTTAATTACGTCGTCGGCGCC